>CAYPIW010000155.1:0-87993 GCA_964410925.1 uncultured Desulfobacteraceae bacterium | reverse complement strand
GGTAATTAAGCCAATGGGAGGGATAAATATGATTACAGGTGCACTTAGCTTGGTCGAAACTGCTGTAAACGCAGGCGTTGAGGTGTGTTTTGCAAATCCCGGTACCACAGAGATGCCAATTGTCGCGGTGCTTGACCAGGTGCCCGGGATGCGTGTGGTTTTAGGACTGTTTGAGGGGGTCTGCACGGGCGCCGCGGACGGATGGGCACGCATGACGGGTCGGCCCGCGGCGACCCTGCTGCATCTTGGGCCCGGTTTTGCCAACGGCATAGCGAACCTCCACAATGCGCGGCGTGCACGCACGCCTGTCGTCAACTGGATCGGCGATCAGGCGACCTATCACCGGACGTTCGATGCGCCGCTCACTTCGGACATTGCGACGCTTACCGGCAACGTGGGCTGGACACGCACCGTCAAGTCCGCACACGAGATGGCGGAGGCAAGCCTCGCGGCGATCCAGTCGGCACTCGGACCACCGGGACAGGTGGCGTCGCTGATCATTCCTGCCGACTGTCAGTGGGAACCGGGAACTGAACCACTTTCCGTTACCCCGTCCCCCGGGTTGCACGAACCATCGAGCTCGGCCCTCAAAGAGGCGGCGCGCCTGCTGCGCAAAGGTCGAGGTGGAATTCTTCTCGGCGGCAGTGCACTTACCGCGAGTGGCCTTCGCGCCGCTGAACGCGTGGCGGCAGCAACAGGTTCCATGGTCTGGATCGAGACCTTCCCATCTCGGAAGGAGTGTGGACGTCACGTCCCCATTTTCCCAGCCCTGCCCTATTTCCCCGAGCAGGCCTGCGAGGCACTCGCGAACGTCAAAAGCCTAATGCTTGCGGGTGCGCGCGACCCGGTCGCTTTCTTTGCTTATCCGGGTCAGCCTTCGAGGTTTGTACCCGGAGGCGCGGCGCTGCATACGCTCGCGGATCCCGACGAGGGCATAGACGCTGCACTCGCGCTGGAAGCCCTCGCGCAGGAGCTGGACGCGCCGGCAACCGTCACGCCGCCGAGGGCCGTGCAAGCCTATGCACCCACAAGCCAGCAGCTCGACCCTGAGAGCTTGTGTCGCACAATGGCAGCATTTACGCCTGAGAATGCAATTGTCGTGAATGAAGCAGCCACTACCGGTTTCACCTGGAATGCGGTACATTCTTTCAATGCAGCGCCACACACCATGTTCTTTATAACGGGTGGCGCAATTGGCCAGGGGCTTCCCAATGCGCTTGGGGCCGCAATCGCATGCCCGGACCGGCGGGTCATTGCGTTCCAGGCCGACGGAAGCGGCCTGTACACGCTGCAAGCGCTCTGGTCGATGGCTCGGGAGAGCGCAGACGTGACTATTGTGGTGTGCGCAAACCGCCGCTACCGGATTTTGCAGGCCGAGCTTGCGCGCGCCGGTATCGCAAAGCCCGGACCCAAGGCGTTGGCACTCACCGATCTCACGCGACCAGTAATCGACTGGACTGCATTGGCGAAGGGGTTCGGCATGCCGGCCTGTAGTGTGCATACCGACAGCGAACTTACGGATGCGCTCAAGCGATCGCTTGCTGAGCAAGGTCCAAGCCTGATTGAGGCAGTGCTCACCTGATACATATTAACGTGACGTCAAACAAGATAGTATTGCTCAACAATTTGAAGAAATCGACAATGACAGGGTAATCGATTATAAAAAAACACCTCTCCAATGCAAAAAATATACTTTTTTTTCGCTTGGCCCTTCATGGATTCACAACAGCACGGCCTTGCTTTAGCCTCTTTCCGCATCCGTTATGTCTTTTTTATCGGTTCCCGGTTAGATATAAAATTAATCCTTGCCTTCGGCCTATATTTAATATCAAATATGTACTGGAGGTGATAAAAATGAATATCAGAAATGAAAGTTTATGTCTTATCTGTTTTGGATGGGAGGCAGAACGTTGAAGATCTGCTTTTAAAAAGATTGATTTATCCCGAATAAAACCAGTATCAGCAGCTGTAACCGTGGCTCTCGAACTATCAAGCAACCAAGTAAAGCATTTCTATTCACCCCAAAAAATACCCATGATGGATTAAAGACATGCTTCTTAAAGAGGAAAAAAAAGAAATAATACGTTTTGGGAAAAAACTGATTGAGTCAAGGCTTACAACAGGTACGGGCGGTAATCTCAGCATATTCAACCGCAAGGAAGGGTTAATTGCCATTACTCCCAGTGGTATCGACTATCTTGGAATGAAATTAGAGGATATAGTTTTGATAAATATCAACGGGGAAGTTATAGAAGGAGGCCGAAAGCCTTCCAGCGAATTAAACTTCCACACCATGCTCTATCTAAAACGAGATGATATAAATGCTGTTATACATACCCATTCGGTATATGCTACTACCATTGCATGCCTGAACTGGGAGATACCGCCTGTCCACTATCTGGTTGGTTTTTCGGGA
Source organism: uncultured Desulfobacteraceae bacterium (assembly GCA_964410925.1). Lineage (GTDB taxonomy): Bacteria > Desulfobacterota > Desulfobacteria > Desulfobacterales > UBA11574 > S5133MH16. The sequence goes on along the minus strand of CAYPIW010000155.1, from coordinate 85,577 downwards.
AATAAGGTTCCTCTGGCGCCTTATGCAACTTTTGGCACAAGCGAGCTTTCAGATAATATTGCCAAGACCATTGAAAATTACAATGCAGTCCTGTTGGCAAACCACGGACTGATAACAATTGGGGTTGACCTGCAATCAGCTTTCTATACTGCCGAGCAGGTTGAACTGGTTGCACAAATATATTATCAATCTCGTTGTATAGGAGAGCCGGTAATACTCTCCGACAGGGAAATAGAGAAGGTGGTAAATAAATTCAAGACCTATGGACAAAAACATTAAACAGTTACGTGGCCCTATACCAGGAAACTTTATTGAAGAGACGATCACAGACGCAGAGGTTGCCTTTTTCAAGAATTACTTCCTATGGTTCAGGAGTTTGAGTACAAAGGTAAAATACCATGATTCGACCCTGTAACACCAGCGACTTTGAAACCATGTATTCGATCATCAACGATGCCGCGCAAGCTTACTACGGCGTCATTCCCGAAGACTGCTGGCATGTTCCTTATATGTCCAAAAATGAGCTGCGCCACGAAATAGATCAAGGTGTGGTCTTTTGGGGCTATGAAGAAAAGGGTGAGTTGACTGGCATCATGGGTATTCAGGACGTGAAAGACGTCACACTCATCCGGCATGCCTATGTCCGCACCGCAAAGCGAAATCAGGGCATCGGTGGAAAACTCTTATCCGAGCTTTGCGACAAGCTCACTCGCCCGGCGCTGGTGGGTACCTGGGCGGATGCTGTTTGGGCGATTCGTTTCTATGAGAAGCACGGCTTTAAACGGGTCACTCCCCGGGAAAAAACGCAATTGCTCAAGACATACTGGTCCATTTCCGACCGCCAGATCGATACGTCGGTGGTTCTGGCAGACCGGAGGTGGTTCGATCTTTCTGATGACAGTTAATCCGGCCATAAAGCCCCATGAACGGCCTCAAACATTGATTATTGACGGTCTCGTAAAAAGTCACAAAATACGGTTTTCTGTCATTCCGGCGAAAGCCGGAATCCATTATTTTCGAACAGTTGCAGAGCACCTGGACTCCGGCTTTCGCCGGAGTGACGACTTTTTGCGAATTCATCATTATTAATTGTCAGCTTTTTCTGTAAGCTTGCGAAACGTTTTTTTTGGAATTCACACAGGGGGTATTCCAAAAGCTTCTGTATAATATGCGTAAAATTTATGGGATTAAAGTCCGTTTAGAAAGCGGTGAAATTGGAAGGGTGAAGAATTTTATCAAAGAATCATTTAAAAAATTATGAAAGATATCCAAAACATTTAAGCATCCATCCACAGCTGAGGGTGAACAAAAAGAAAAATTGAAAAATAAAATATTTGGCGGTATGATGGGCGGTATGGTACACAAACAGCAGTTAAAGGGATACTCCCTGAAAATGCCAGACACCCCGGGTTCCCGCCGGATGATGGGAAATTCCGGGTCCGGGGCAATATCTATTTGTTTGTTTGCATGCGGAAAAATGGAAGGGCTGGAAATTCGTTATGCCAACTGAGCCTACGAGCGCCGTTCGTGCCACATCCCAACCGTCAAAATTTTCACTGGCGGCGAACTACGATCCGGAACTGGTTGCGGCGCTCGCCGCATACCCGGTCGATGAAGTTTATGGCAAGTTCCCCGTCGACGGTGTCAGCGGCGGCCGTCCCCGCTACCTGGCGACACCGCTTTCGGAAGCGGATCTGCGGTCTTACATCCGCCTGCTCGATGGTCATGGCATTGCCTTCAATTATCTTCTGAACGGCGCCTGTTTCGGCAACCGCGAATGGACACGCCCCTGGCAGAAACGGGTGACGGTTCTGCTGACCAAACTGGGCGACCTGGGCGTGCGCCGGATCACCGTGTCCACCCCTTTTCTTCTGGAACTTGTCAAGCACCGTTTCCCCGAGTTTAAAGTAAGAGTCGGGATTTATGCCCAGGTGGACACACCCCGGCGCGCCCGCTTCTGGGAAGATCTCGGGGCGGATGACATCACGCTGGAGAGCTTCTCGATCAACCGGGACTTCCGCCGCCTTGCGGCTATCCGCCGGTCGGTCCGTTGCGGTCTCCAACTGATTGCGAATCACGTCTGCCTCTTGAACTGTCCGCTGCAAACCTATCATCAGAACGGTTTCGCACATGCATCTGACGACACCGGCATGCTCTTTATCGACTACTGCTTCCTGCGCTGTTCGCGGCTGCGTTTGACGGATCCGTCACAGTTCATCAAAACGGCCTGGATCCGGCCGGAGGACCTCGCCGTCTATGAAGCGATGGGGTACACGACATTCAAGCTTCTGGAACGGGGAATTCCGTCGGCGGAACTGCTGCGGCGCGTCAAAGCCTACAGCGAAAGGCGGTTTTCCGGTAATCTGGCCGAATTGCTGCTGTCGTACGGCTTCAAGGAGCCCATCCGCAAGGAATCGTTCTGGACTCTGCGCCACTTCTGGAAACCGCGGCAGGCGAATCCGCTGCGACTGAAAGCGCTGCTTGATCTGGCGCGCCTGCAGGGCATGCTCTCGCCGATTTCGGAGTGTCCGATCCGGGTAGATGCGCGGCAGATTCCGGAGAATTTCCTGGAAGGTTTTCGCGACCGTGACTGCGCTGTTATGGACTGCCGGGCTTGCGGCTATTGCGAGCGGATTGCCGCGCAGGCCGTTTCGATCTCGGCCGAGTACCGCACCGAGGTGTTGAGAAAGTACGCGGAAATGGACGATATCATGGCAACGGGAGGGCTCTGGGGTGTTTGACTCGCGCGCTACGGCAACGGAGTTTCTGGACCGGCCGGACTGTGATCCGGCGCTGGCCGCCGTCAGTTACCGGTTCATGGAGACGGTCAATTGTTGCTTCGGCGGCATCCGGATGGTCCGGCGTTTTCTGGTCACCGAAACTTCGGGGCGCCATACCGGTGCCCCACTCCGCATCCTCGACATCGGTTCGGGAAGTTGCGACATCCCGCTGGCGGTGAGCCGGTGGGCGAACGCGTACGGCATCCCTGTGCACTTCACCTGCCTGGAAAAGGCAGGTCACGCGGTTGACATTGCGCGCGGGCAGCTTGCCCGGGCGGGAAATCCGGCGGTGCAACTGCTTCAGGAGGACGCCTTTACCCACCAACCCGCCGAACCGTATGATTGTGCCGTGGCCTCCATGTGCTTCCATCATTTCAGCGATGCGCAGATCCTAACGCTGCTGCGGAGGCTGAACGGTTTTGTGCTCAACAGCGTGCTGATTAACGATCTCCGGCGCTCGCGGCTGGCCTATCTGGCGGCAAGATTGCTGCTGACCGGCATGCCGTCAGGAGTTCGGCATGACGCGCTGCTCTCCATCCGGCGCGGTTTCAAAATCTGTGAACTGAGTACCCTGTTGAAGCAACTCGACAGTGTCACGGTTTCCGTAGAGCCGACCCCATGGTTTCGAGTTGCCGCCATCATCCGGTTCAAACCAGGAGGGAACTCGTGAAGATCATCCTCAGAGGTCTGGGCACCGCCACCCCCCCGTTCTATGTAAGGCAGGAGGAGGCCTACGAATACTTCACCGCGAATTTCATCATGAAACCCGCCGAACAGGATCTGTATCGCCGCATTCTTCTGGACGGCAAAATCAAAGGCCGTTATCTAGGCATGGATGCCAAGACGGATGCCCTCGAACCTGACCCGGACCGCCGGCTGGCGCGTTTTCTCAAGTTCGGTCGTACCACAGCTGTCGCAGCCGCACGCCGCGCGCTGGCGGAGGCCGGCGTGGAAACCGATGAGATCGCCGGTCTGATCGTCAACACCTGCACCGGCTACCTCTGCCCGGGACTTTCCTCGTATATCGCGGCAGACTTGGGGCTCAGGACTTCGATCAGATTCGGGGACTTGATGGGAATGGGGTGCGGCGCGGCGATTCCGAATCTCGAAGCCGCCGCTGGCATGCTGGCCCGCAACCGGGAAGGCCCGGTTCTCAGCATCGCCGTAGAGATTTGCACGGCCACAATTTTCCCCAGTCATGAGCCGGAACTGGTCGTGAGCAATTCCATTTTCAGCGATGGTGCCGCAGCCGCCGTGCTCGACCTGGCGCCGCATAACCGCCCTGAAGGTTTGGCGCACATGGTGGACTTTGCGACGGGCCTGTTTCCCAAGCACCGCGAGGATCTGTGTTACCGGACGGAAGGCGGCCGCCTGCGGAACCATCTGAGCAGACGGGTGCCGGTTATCGGTGCGCGCACAGGGACGGAGGTGGCGACCCGGCTTCTGGCCCGACACGGCCTCTCCCGGAATGACATTGCCTGGTGGGCGGTCCATCCGGGCGGAACGGTCGTGCTGGCCCAAGTCGCCAAGGAACTGGAACTTGCAGATGAGGCCCTGCGCTTTTCCCACAGCGTTTTCGAGAACTATGGCAACATGTCGTCACCTTCCGTTCTGTTTGTCTTGAGGAAGATCCTGGACAGCAACCGGCCACAACCCGGCCAAAAAGGGATGCTCCTCGCATTCGGCGCTGGCTTCTCAGCCTTCGCAGCGCTCATGGAGTTTGGATCCGCCTGAACCCGGGTGACTATCAAACGAAGAGATACCTGAAAACCCGCCGGATATTCCGGATTTGAAAATCGGGTTTTTCACCAATGCTGATCAGGAAATCCGATAACAGGTGATTTTATGATTAAAGTAAAACACATCATGACAAAAAATCCGATTGCCGTACCGTTGGAGACGGAGTCCAGGAGGAGGATAATGACTGCCCGATTTAAATCACTGGCGCTGATTCTTTCGACCATATTTGTGGTTGCGGGCATTACGGAATCGAACGCCAAAAGTAAAATTACGGAAAAAAACACTTGCAGCGAAGCCAGGGACGAGAAGGTGAACCTGCAAAACGTCCTTCCATTGAATGAATGGTCCAAAACGGAACACGTTCTGAAAAGCGGAGATTTGCAACTTCGATATTCGGCGACCACCGGAGTCCTCCCGGTTAATATCGGCAACGGAAACCCTGAATGCCGAATCTTATTTATCAATTATGACGTGAAGGATAAAAAAAAGGCCTCCCGGCCGCTGGTGTTTGTATTCAATGGAGGCCCGGGCGCATCGTCAGCCTATCTACATCTTGCCGCCCTGGGGCCGGAACGTATTATGCTGAACGAAAGCGGAAGTTTCCCGACACCCCCCGGCGGTTTGAGAGATAATATTCATACATGGCTGAGGTTTACGGATCTTGTTTTCATAGACCCGGTGGGCACGGGATACAGTCGCTGCCTTCCATCGAAAGGCAGCCCTGAAAAGAAAGGCGCGGAAGCCAAAGCCTGGGGGGTTCGTGAGGATTTGACATCCCTCGCAAAATTCATTCGTCTTTATCTTACACGGACCAACCGCTGGTTATGCCCGAAGTTCATTGCGGGGGAGAGTTACGGTGGGTTTCGTGTAGGGGCGCTTTCGGATCTGCTGCAATCCGAATATGGCATTGCACTGAATGGTGTTGTTCTGGTTTCACCTGCACTGGAGTTCAGTCTCTTGAGAGGGGATGATTACAGCCTGTTGCCCTGGATAGTCAATATTCCGTCCTACACTGCAACGGCACGGTATCATGGTAAGGCCGAAGGAGGCATTTCGGGAAAAGAAAACCTTCGCATGGCTTTGAAAGAAGCCGAGAGCTTTGCCCTTAACGAGTTGCTGCCAGCCCTTGCCGTGGGGGATACGGAAGCACTCAATTCTCGACTGGGCGCGTATATCGGTCTTTCAGCCGATCGGGTGGCTCGAATGAAAGCCAGAATTCCTTCCTCTTTGTATGTCAAAGCGCTTTTACGGGACGAGGGGCGTTTGATCAGTCTTTATGACGGCAGCTTTGCTGCAATCGACCCGGATCCCCAAAGTCCCTTGCCCGCGAAAGAAGATCCTTTGCTGATTCAGTTGAATACGCTTCTTACTGCCGGTATGAACAGCTATGTTCGTGAACAGCTCAAATTTGAAACGGATATATCCTATGAGGTTTTGAACAAAGAGGTGTCGCAAAAATGGAATTGGAAGTCAGGCCTGAAACGGCAACAGGGCTTTGTCGGCGTGGCTGAGAGCCTGAAAAGAAGTATGAGTATGAATAAAGACCTCAAGGCATTCATCGCCCACGGGGTTTTCGATCTCATCACCCCTTATTTCGGATCTGTGATTATAACAGGGCAAATGTCAATGGACCCTGCCATTGCCTCGAATCTCACCCTGAAGGTCTATGAAGGAGGACACATGTTCTACACTCACGCTCCGAGCCGAGAAATGTTCTTTGAAGATGCAAGACGCTTTTTTCAGCAGGCCGTGGACCAGACTTCACCGTAAATGCCGATTCCATTAACAGGGTTGCCTGATAATTATCCCGGATGTGTTCTTACAGGTTCAATAAAATTGCTGCTGCTATGGCCAGTGCGAATCCTGTTCCCTGGCTCACCGTCAGTCCACCCGTCACAACAACATGATAGACGGAGGGTACTGCAATCTGTACGACAAAAGTCAAAACGAGTAACAGGCCCACATCTTGCGGTGTTGACCGGGCGAGAATACTGTTTAACAACACGATACCGGCAGCCCCGAAAACAGATGCGCCAATCGCAAACAACAATTTGACATCGGGGTTAAAAATGCTCCCAAGCCTGCCGACAGAAAGAGGGAGAATACATACCAGCATTACCACAACAAGAACAAACGAAGAAATGTTTCCGCTCAAGCCGCTCCGGTTCATTAACAACGGCCATATCCCGAAAGAAATTCCCGTCAAAATCGCCCGAAGGGACAGATTATACAGCATTTGAAAAACCTCCTTTTCAAAAAGTTTTTTTATCAATTCCATTCCAAACTATGCACAATTTAATCAATTCCGTTTTTCAGAGTCTGGATTATATATCGAGGGTAATTGATTGATGTCAAACCTTGATACATTCACTAAAAGTCATCACTCCGGTGAAAATCGGAGTCCAGGCGCTCTGCAACTTCCTGAAAAGACTGGATTCCGGCTTTCGCCGGAATGACGTAAAACAGTATTTTTTGACTTTTTACGAGACTATCAACCTTGATCATTGATTAAAAGAGGAAATGATAAAATTTCGTCGGTATTTTCCAAATTATTTTTTATGGGGGTAGCCGTTCTTGTCGAAATAAACCTTTTTGAATCCAAACATATATTTGTGGTTTGTTTGCCTTAAGTGCCACTGGTTTTTGTGGTTGAGCCCGATAAGTTTGGTCATTGAAGCAAAATCCATCATCCATCCCCGGCCGCCCTTTTCGAGAAAAAACGGGGATGCCTGACGGTCGTCAGGAGAGAAGCTGATGACCGCTAAATTATCTTTGGTGAAAATTTCAGCGGCAGGCATGGCGCGGTTTATGTTTCGCAGTTCATTGTCCTGTTGGGCATCGGTTACCACCCAGTCTCCAAAGAATTTTCTGCTTTCGGGGGTGTAAATGCCAAGGTCGGGATCTTTGATGTGCAGCCGGAGGACTTCAATATATTTATCAAGGGCATCCTGAACCGATGGCTGGGCCTGATATTTTTTTGCCAGGGGAGAAGCCTGCTTTTCAATGGTCTTTGAACCGATTTCCACAGTCACGCGAGCCCCCCCTCCGCCGGATAAAAATTGGCCGGTCTGCTCCTTTTCTTTTGACTCCAGATAATTTGCCGCCTCTATTTTTCCAAGTGCCCTTCCCACCAAGAGTTCAACAGTGGCCTCGATTCCCGGCCCGACTTTATTGGCCTGAAAAAACGGCGCCATCTGTCTTCTTTCGATATATCCTGTAAATCCGTCCGTGAATATCGGCTCGAGATCGTATCCGATTTCGATCCTTACCTGTTTTCCGGATGGGTCTATGAGAAAAAGAACACCTTTCGCTCCATGGGTTGTGCGACCTACTCCATATTCTTGAAAAAGTTTAACCGCCTGGTTATCCATATCCTCCGGGCTTTGTTTCAGAACAACAGCCATAATATGAATATCCATATCCTTCAAGAGCGCACTGCTGAGGTGTGTAATATGCTTTTTTTCGGCTTTTGAAAGGAGGGCTGCCGGATCACTGACGAACGTTATGCCGGCACTTTTTTTGGGGTCATTATTTCCGGTGCATCCTGTGAAACCGGTGATCAAGAAAAGAAAAAGAACGGTTACTGTGGCCGTCTTTCCGGTGAATATTTTATGTTTCAGTTTCATATTCATGTTTAATATTACCGGGCAATTTCTTTAAAGCCAATTGCTCATTTTCTTTATGAAACGATAAGGCAAATTCAAAAAATGGATATCACAAACATAACCGTCAAGTCAAATTGGTTTTCCTAATAGAACCAAGGGATAATAGGAATAATCGATATTTTCATAGTCAGGAAATTATGATATGCTGCATAAATATTATAAATCATACGAAAATAAAACCGGGGCTTCATGTATTAATCGTATTGAAGAAAGACTTTTAATAATGATTGCAATTGATTCCGTCATCAAAAAATTCGGTACAGTTACGGCGGTCGACAACATAACATCTCGCGTCGAGACGGGCGAATATTTTGCTTTGCTCGGTCCGAACGGCGCTGGCAAAACAACAGTCGTTCGCATGCTCCTCGGCTTTATCAAACCTACTTCGGGCAGCATCACCATCGACGGAATACCCGTTTTCAACCCCGAAGCACGTAAACGGGTCGGATATCTGGCCGAACACCACCTGATCCCCTCTTATCTTTCCGGGCTCGAATATCTGCGGCGTCACGCGGCTTTGATCGGATTGGCCGGAAAAGATGGCTTGGTGGAAGTGGACCGGCTTTTGGAGGTGGTTTCCATGAAAGGCAGGGAAAAGGAAAAATCATCCGCTTATTCCAAGGGCATGAAACAGCGAATCGGTCTTGCAGCAGCGCTACTCGGACACCCCAAATTGTTGATACTCGATGAACCGGTGACAGGTCTCGATCCCATCGGTATCCGGGATGTGAGAACTATTCTTGAAGATTTGCGTGACCACGGTGTTACCGTGTTCCTGAATTCACATTTCCTTTCGGAAGTGGAAAAAACATGCCGGACCCTGGCAATAATGAACAAAGGAAAAATCCTGGTTAAGGACTCGATTCGTTCAATAATAGAAGACGGCGAGACCCTGGAGGATGTTTTTATAAAATACGCACAAAAAGGAAAATGAATCGTTTTTTGAAAATTACCGGCTACACCATTTGCGACCAGATGCGGCACAAAAGTTTTTATGTTCTGCTGGGACTTTCCATTCTGTTCGTTCTGATGATTCGCGGGTGCTACAGCAGCCAATATGTCGTCAACGGGAAACCGTTGGACACCATTACGGTGGCGTGGCATGTTTCAAAAATTGTTTTCCAGGTCATAACGTCCGGCATGTTCCTGATCGTTATCCTGCTATCGATGAAAATTATCAGCAGAGACCACGAAGACGGAAGCCTGGTATTGTTTCTTTCCAGACCGGTTTTCAGGCAACACTACCTTCTCGGCCGGATCGCCGGCACATGGTTTTTGTGCCTGGTTTTCATGTTTATTCTTCACGCTACGATTTTTCTGACGGTGTGGGTCAAAACCGGTGCCATCATTCCCGGGTATTTAACCGCATCCCTGGTATGTTCCATCAATCTTCTTTTTATTTCGGTTTCGGTGTGCTTTTTGTCTCTTTATCTGCCGGATTTCATCAGCGCGGTTTTTACCGTAGGGATTTTAGTGGTCGGTTATATTTCCGACGGTGGATATCAGATCTTAAACAGCGAAATTTTAAAGACAGCGGCTCCGTCGGCTGCGGCCTCGTCCCCTGCCCTGTGGAGAATTTTATACCCGAAAGTTTACATGGTGCAGGCCTGCGCCGATTCGATCATCGGTCAAAGCAGTTTTGCCAGCATGGGACCCCTTCACCCAATTCTAAATGTCTGTTTTTTCATCATTTTGGTAACCACGCTCATGATGGTCGCTTTTAACAAAAAAGAAATTTAGCCCGGTTTGACAAAATAAAACGGATCATCGATCGCACTGTCGGTGGACAGTACATTGCTTCAAAACCACTTGAAACAGACCTGATAACTTATCTTCAAGCATAATTATGGTTGCATAAAAAATATGCCAAAAAAATATTTAATAAAATATCTCGATATGGTATGCATATTATACAGAAGCGTTTATAATAAACCCGGCATGAATTCCAAGCAAAAACGTTTCGTATTGAAAATTAAAAAATAATGACAGGCCCTAAAATTTTGTGTTGACCATGTTTGCGCATCCGCGATGTTCCGGAAATACCGGTGACGGCAGCGGGTTGCATTTGCGAGTAGCAGATATGAGTTCTAAAAAAGTCCTCGTTATTGATGATAAGCCAAGCCAACTGAAAGTGATGAGACGACTGTTGGAAAAATTTGGATATGTGGCGGTTATAGCCGAGAGTGCGGAAGAGGCCGAACATATTTTAGGGTTTCCGGAAGACTTTTCATTGATCATTACGGATTTGAAAATGCCATGGGTAAGCGGCATAGATTTTTGCAGGAAGGTGAAGACCTTATATCCAAATTTAAAGGTATATGCATTGTCCGGTTATATTTATGATTTTGATATCAAAGAATTAGATGATGCGGGCTTCGATGGGATTTATCAGAAACCTATTAGTAAGAGGCTTTTATTAGAGATTTTAAATGCTGATATGGAAAAATACTGAAACAGTTTCCATTATGGATGGACACTCACTAAAACCGATGAATCAGAAAACATGATTTATTGTTTCGATTCCACGCTTTTCATGTCTATATCCTGCACAATACACTCAATCATAACAAACTGTTTGAATTGGATGCAGATTCTCATGCATCATGAATTGTATCTGAATATCTTCCATATCCATTTTGTCAAACTGTATCATAAATCTGATCAATTCATAACAATCCTGCTCATCGGTATTAGTTTTCAATACCCGCATCGTTTGAACAGCATCTTGACCGATACTTTGTAATTTTAGCAAAACCTTGAACAACCCCTGGTATTCCTCCGGGTTTAGTTTGAATAAAGATTTGCTGAAACTCAAAAATTCCTGGTAATCATTGAACCCGGTTAACATAGCTTGACCTAATGAAGTTTCGAATGAATTCGTCAATATTTCCTGGTGTTGGATCATTTTCTTTTAACCTGGAATGTATACCTGTTATATTGTCTTAAAAACAACCCTGTCAGAAAAAGGTTTCTTCACGGAAAACCCTTATAAATAAGATTATTCTTGATTTTATTTTTCCGGTGCAGCAGAAGCAAATTTCGGAATATTTGTGAGAATAAAAGAATTCTGAAAAGAAAGGTCACAATATACGCGAAAAAGGGTCCGCATGGTGTTTTTGCTGATTGCAGAATTCGTACTATAATCGCTGATTTTAAAATTTGCAAGCAAAATCTTTAAAAGGATTGGAATCTCAGGGAGAAGCTGCGGGAAACCCCTTAACCGATACCCTCAATCGAGCGCAGACAAAATGCTGATAAATATAAAAAGAATGAAAATACAACATGTTTTCCAACCGGGAGCGTTGCCTTGTGTACATTGACATTTACCCTATAATAAGTTATTTTTCAATTAATTAATGAAGAGTCGACAGGGTTAGCAACGACGTGATAGATATAAACGAAAAATCAGGCTCGAACCCACATAACACCGCTTCAAAAACCAAGTCCGATTATGCCGTCTCCAGCACTGCGATCCTGTTTGTGGTCAGCGCCGTTCAGTTCCTGACCCCCTTCATGCTGTCCGCTGTGGGAGTGGCCCTTCCTGCCATTGGCAGAGAGTTTTCAGCCAGTGCGGTTCAGCTTGGACTTGTGGAAACCGTCTACATCTTCGCGTTTTCCCTTTTTTTGCTTCCTGCGGGACGGCTGGGTGATATTTACGGAAGGAAAAGAATCTTTACGATCGGCATTCTCGTGTTCACCGGGGGAACCGTTTTGATATCCCTCGCCTTTACCATCGAAAGTTTTATTGTTTTCCGTTTTTTTCAAGGGTGTGGCGGGGCCATGATTTCAGGAACCAGTGTGGCCATCCTTTCTTCCGTGTTTCCACCGGCCAAACGGGGTCAGGCCATGGGAATCATCGTGGCTTGCGTCTACCTGGGGCTGTCTCTGGGTCCGGTTCTCTCCGGATTTATGGTTACTCATCTGGGATGGCGCTGGATCTTTTATCTGGGGGTTCTGGTGGAGCTTTTCTGCCTTTGTCTCACTGTTTTGAAGCTTAAGGGCGAATGGGCTGAAGCAAGGGGGGAGCGTTTTGATTTTGTGGGAACTCTTATTTACATTGTTTCTTTATTTTGTCTGATTTACGGCACCCTGAACCAGAAAGAGGGTGGTATTTATCTGGCGTTCATGGCATCAGGAGCCTTGGGATTTCTGGTCTTTCTGGCCTTTGAATACCGGTGTTCCTCTCCGATTCTGGATGTGGGCCTGGTGATCCGCAACCGGGTCTTCGCCTTCAGCAACCTGGCCACCCTGATCAATTACGCCGCATCTTTTGGCATCGCTTTTTTTTTCAGTTTGTATTTGCAGGTGGTCAGGGGGTATTCTCCCCAAAAGGCAGGATGGATTCTGATTATCCAGCCCGTGTTTCAGACTGCTCTGTCTCCGTTTTTTGGAAGACTGGCAGACCGGGTTTCCGCTGCGGGTCTGGCCACTGCGGGCATGGCCTTGTGTACCCTGAGCCTGGGTCTGGTTTCCCGGGTTCATTCCGGAACACCCATGCCCGTGATTATGGGGATGCTGTCCTTGATGGGCGTTGGATTCGGTCTTTTTTCATCGCCCAATACCATTACGGTGATGGGCAGTGTTTCTCCCAAAAGCTATGGTATCGCATCCAGTTTTCTGGCCACCATGCGGACCATGGGGATGTTGTGCAGCATGACCATTATCACCCTGGTGTTCGAACATATCATGGGGAACCAGCCGTTGAGTGCGGAAACACAATCCTCTTTTCTTGCCAGCATGCATCTTTGCATGATAATCTTCTGCTTGCTTTGCGTGGCCGGAGTATTTTGTTCCATGGTCCGCCTGAAGAGTGGGGCTGGGGGTAAGGTCAAACCCTGATCACCGATTAAAAGAACATAGGGTATAGTATTGATAAAAAGACCGTGAGCTAATCACCGCGAACGAACAAACGCCAAAATTGCGTGGGTGGATCATTGAACAGGTTTCTTATTTACTTTCCAATACTTTTGGTTTTTGGAATCCTGACCATCGTGATGTCACTGTTCCGCCTGCTAAGAAAATATCAGCGGGTGAAAGGATATGGATCGCCATTTACCGGTAAGTTTTTTAGGAGTCCCGGGGAATCCCTAAACAGACAAATTGCGAAGATTAATGATGAGATAATCATATCCATTGTTTGGATAATCACGATTCCCCTCATGCTCTATGCATACTATATTTCTCTTCTACATTTTGGCACTTCAAAACCGTCGACAACGATATTAGTTTTAACACTTATCCTCGGGATCGGTTTTACTATATATTGTCTGATAAAACTTCTTAAAGGCTTAAATCTGAGACGTTCTTATCGGTTGGGTTATGAGGGTGAAATTGCGGTTGGTCAGGAACTCAATCAGCTCATGAGGGATGGGTATTATGTGTATCATGATTTTCCTGACGGCAAGTTCAATATCGATCATATTATCGTTGGTCCTTCAGGCGTATTTGCTATTGAAACCAAGGCACGTTCAAAGCCGGCTTCAAAGGACCGCAAGGCAGATGCCAAGGTTAAATATGACGGCAAATGTCTTCGATTTCCAAATGGAACGGATGTCGAGTCTCTCGATCAGGCCAAACGGCAGGCAGAATGGCTGTCCAAATGGTTGCGAAGTTCAACCGGCGAGGCAGTTAGGGTTAGACCTGTTGTTGCCCTGCCAGGATGGTTTGTGGAAAGAACGGCTTCGGGTGGGATCGCCGTGATAAATCCGAAAAATTTTCGTTCTATCGCCAAACCTGTCGAAGGAAACATTTTATCCGAAAGTATGATGTCACGAATTGTACACCAGGTTGAAAGAAAATGCCGTGATGTCGACCCAAAAGTGAGAGATTGAGAGCTGAATTATGAAATTTGAACGCACAACCGAAAACAAAGGGGGGTAGGGTATGGAACAACTGAATTATCAAGAGACCGCTCAATTCATAAGAGAAGACCTGAGGCTCAAAACGTTTCTTTTGGCGGTTAAGTTTTTAAAAGATAAAGCCGATTTTCCTGAAAAAACGCGACAACCTTCCGCTGTTTTGGGGAAACGTATCACCATTTGCCAGGGTGTTACCATGGCCAGGAATTACGGATGGACCGTGGGACTCTCCAAGGAAGATTTGATCTGTGTTCCGGCAATGATAGCCTTTGGTTTCAGCGATGCATCCAGCCCGGTTGATACTCTGGGCAAACTCTTTTGTGAAGTGGCCTTTTCCCAAAGTGAAGAAGGTGGCATTAAAGAGGCTGAAGCCATAACCCGCCTGGAGAATGAAGAATGTCAGGCCATGGTCTTGGCCCCGTTACAAAAAGGTTTGTTTGATCCGGATACCGTGGCTATTTTCGGCAACCCCGCTCAGGTTATGAGGTTGATTCAATCTTTTGTATTTATGGAGACCGCGCGTATTTCCGGCAACTTCGGCGGAAAGGTGGAATGTACCGAATATCTCATTGCCCCTTTTAAAACCGGGCTGCCTCGCGTCGCTATCCCCGGCATGGGGGATCGCATCTTTTCCATGACCCAGGATGACGAAATGGTTTTCTCTATACCCGGCCACCTTCTTGCAGGTTTGGTTGAGGGTATGAAAGAGGCGGGAAAGAAGATAGGTGCCCGTTACCCGGTGACACCCTACCAGAACTTCGAGCCGGAATTCCCAAAACCCTACAAGGTTCTGGCAGAGGAATTGGGGGTGTTCAGCTGAACGCCCGCTCCGGCAATAGAGATGGCAATTTCAAAGGCCATCTTTAAAAACAAAGCCATGCTCCGAACATATAAGTAATATGAATTAGGAAAATATGAAGGGAGGGTATAAGCACCGCATGCCGAGCTATCTTAAAAGAAGAGAGATCTTAAAAAAGATTATCCATTATCTTATGGCATTTTTTCTTATGCCTTTTTTCTCTCTCAGGAATGCCATGGCCGGGAAGGCAGATGGCGCGAACGGGAGGATGAAGCGCGAGATGAACTTACCTGAACCCAGATTAAAAGGAGAAGTTTCCGTAGAACAGGCCATTAAACATCGTAGAACCATTCGCTCATATCTGTCAAAACCTTTAACCCTGGAGCAGCTCTCACAGATTTTCTGGGCTGCACAGGGTATCACCGAGGATAGGGGCTACAAACGGTCGGCCCCGTCCGCTGGGGCTTTATACCCTATGGATATCTATGCGATAGTGGGTGATAATGGCGTCGAAGGATTAAAGGCGGGTATCTATCATTATGAACCTCATAACCATTCTGCAGTGTTGATTGCGGAAGGGGACTTTAGAAAGGATGTGGCCAGGACAGCGCTTTCACAGATGTGGATAGCCGGAGCTCCCCTAAACCTGGTGATCACTTCGGAATATAGCCGGATTACGGGCAAGTACGGCACCAGAGGAAAAAGGTATGCCATGATCGAAGCCGGCCATGTCGGTCAAAATATCTTTCTCCAGGCGGAGGCCCTGGGTCTGAGGGCCGGCATCGTGGGGGCTTTTCATGACAATGATGTGATCCGGGTCATGAAAATCACCGGATCCCATAACCCCCTGCTTATTTTGCCTGTGGGATATGGGGCCTGACACTCTGCGTAAGGGTTCACAGGTTCCCCGATGAAATGGGCATTGCCCTTCACTACTGGAGAACAGATAAAAACATGGCTCCAGGTTTACTGATAAGCACCCATTTTATGAGCAAATCCTTCGGGGCGCAGCCCCTGTTTACGGATATTTCTCTACAGGTTTTCGACAACGAGCGCCTGGGATTAATCGGTCCCAATGGTGCCGGGAAATCCACGTTCCTGAAAATCCTTGCTGACATGGAGCCTGCGGATTCCGGAGAGATTTCGCGAAAAAGAAATATACGCATGATTTACCTGCCCCAGGACGATGTTCTCGATCCGGAGAAAACCATAGAGGAAATCTTGTTCCACGCCGTTCCCGAAGCGCTTGAGGCATGGCAAGTGGGTCAGCGACGTCAGGAAATCATGAGCCTGACGGGAGTGGATAACACGAAACAAAAGATAAAAACACTCTCCGGCGGATGGCGCAAAAGGTTGGCCATTGGTCAAGCTCTGTTTCAAAAACCCGAGTTGCTCCTCATGGATGAACCCACCAACCATTTGGACCTGGAGGGGATTCTATGGTTGGAGAACCTTCTCAAAAATGCCCTCTTCGCTTTTGTCCTGGTGAGTCACGACCGGTTTTTTCTGGAAAATACCACAAACCGGGTTGTTGAATTAAACCAACGATATCCTGAGGGGTTTCTCAAAGTGGAGGGCAATTACAGCGCATTTGTTGAAACGCGGGAGAAGGTTATACATGAACAGGCCAAACTTGAAACCGTACTTTCCAACAAAGTCCGCCGTGAGATAGAATGGCTCCGTCGCGGTCCCAAAGCGAGAACCTCGAAAGCAAAATACCGGATCCAGAAAGCGCACCGGCTGCAAGAAAATCTGGCGGCGGTCAAAGGCCGTAATATGCAAAACCGGAGGGTTGACATTACCTTTGATGCCACCCATCGAAAAACAAAAAAGCTGCTGGAGGCGCAAGATCTGAGAAAGACCCGGGGAGGAAAGCTCCTTTTTGGCAACCTTGGCTTGAAACTCGCTCCCGGAATTCGGATCGGGGTCATGGGAAAAAACGGAACCGGAAAGAGTACTCTCATACAGATTTTAAATGGCAATTTGGCTCCTGATGCCGGTTCCGTAGAGGTGGCGGAGGGGGTGCAAGTCTTGACCTTTGACCAAAACAGGATGTTGTCCGGGGGAAGTCAGACCTTGCGGCACGCCCTGTCTCCGGAAGGAGAAACGGTCATATATCAGGGGCGGTTTTTCCATGTGACCGCTTGGGCCAAGCGATTCCTCTTTCAAAAAGATCATCTGGACATGCCGGTTTCCGAACTCTCCGGTGGAGAGAAAGCCCGCGTTCTGATCGCCAATTTGATGGTGCAACCGGCGGATATTCTACTATTGGACGAGCCGGCCAACGATCTGGACATTCCCACGCTTGAGGTGCTCGAAGAGAGCCTGGAGGAGTTTCCCGGTGCCATCGTCCTCATTACGCACGATCGGTTTCTCATGGCGCGTCTTTGTGATTTATTGCTTTACCTGGATGGTGATGGCGGCGCGGAATATTTTGCGGATTATGACCAATGGCTTCAATGCCGGAAAGACAGGCTGTCCGTTACGTCCCGGTCCGCTGAAACCTTACAAGGCCCCGGGAATAAGAAACCCAGGAAGTCGGCCTATGAAGCGCGTAAGGAATTGAACCGGATTGAAAAACAAATAGAAAAGGCAGAAGGTATTGCGGCTGATTTGCAACGACAGCTTCATGATCCTGAAATCATGTGCGACGCCGATCGATTGGCAAAAAGATATGCCGAACACCAGGAGGCCCAAAAGAAAGTTGAGCAGCTGTATGAACGTTGGGAGGAATTAGAGGCCTTGAGTGGAGAATGATATATGGATAACATCATAGAAATTCAAGATCTTATAAAACGATTCGATGGGTTTATGGCGGTAAATGAAATTTCATTTTCTGTGAAAAGAGGTGAGTTTTTTGGTCTTCTGGGTCCCAACGGGGCCGGCAAAACCACAACGATCCGGATGCTGTAAGGTTTTTCGTCACCGACTCGGGGCAAGCTGAGTATCTTCGGCATGAACATCAACACTTGTTTTCGCAGGATTAAAGCCAGAATTGGTGTTTGTCATCAGGAAAACACCCTGGATCCGGACTTGAGTGTAGAACAAAATTTACACGTGTTCGCCGGATACTTTTCAATTCCCAAAAAAGAGGGCGCAGAAGGGTCCAGGGAACTTCGAGAATGATTGATCCTGCTCTGTTTTCATTGCGTTTTCTGAGGGTATGGGAAAGAAACCTGGTGGTTTACAAGAAAATCTGGAAGGTGAACTTTCTGACGCCGCTGCTCGAACTGCTGTTCTATATTTTGGCCTTCGGTCTGGGCTTCAGTGGCTTGATCGACAATGTGAAATACGGAGGGGCAGATCTTTCATACACGGAGTTCATTGCCCCCGCATTGATCGCCACTGCTGTGATATGGAATTCGTTTTTTGAAACGACCTATACATATTTGTGCGCATGTATTATCAGAAGACTTTTGACAGCATGCTGGCAACCCCCCTGTCGTTAGAGGAAATCATCATCGCCGAAATTGCCTGGAGTGCCATCAAGTCGATGGGTGCTGCCCGATCATGTTAATTGTGCTTGGTCTGATGGGATTTGTTCAGCGGAACCTTTTTCCCTGTTTCCATTCTGCAGGTATGGGCGCAACCCGTTGCCTTCGCCTTTCCTCTCTACCATTGGCAGAACTGGCCCGCTGGTTCAGCATCGGAGCCAACGAGATTTCACGGATCATCAGTATCGGGTATTTAACCGTATTTTTTTTCTTTACAAATCTTGCCCTCAGGGCGATGCGGAAAAGATTGATTCAATAACCATCCGCTTCGGGACAATATGATCTGAACCCCCCCCGGTTTCATAATGTAATATCCACATGAAAAACATGGGATCGGGCTCAATGCCTGGTCCTTGATTACCGTTGTATCACGGGCCGGCGTCTTTTTTGGTTTTTAGCCGGGATACCGCCGTTTCAACCCATTTGCTCAACTGGGCAATGGAATTGGAGTTTACATCCGGCCGGGCATCTGCCGCGTTGAACCAGAATTTACCCTCAAGCGGAATTCCAAGCGCACACACATGGGGGTGCGGTCGACCGTGGTTGCCGATAATGTTGAACTCATCGGTCACATCCAGACCACCGAGTTCATAAACGCCGGTATCATCCTTGTTGACAAAGGTTCGTATCATTCCCCGCCTGAACAGGTTCTGAATCAACGGCGAAGTGTCGTTTTTGTTGTCCACACTGTGAATTCTGCCGTTGAGTACATGCTGCACGGGCCGTAAAGATCCTGCCACCTGATCACTCTCGATGAAAAACCGGCCGGTGTCCTCATTCATGGTCAATTTGGGCGCGGGACCGGAAAAGGAAACAATCCCCATTTCCGCCAGTATCAACAATTCCCGTGTGCTCGAGACGGGGGGGCCCACGGCAACACGATTGTTGACACGGTTAAACACTTTATCAAGATAACGGTGAGAGGTGGCCGTGAGACCACCGCGATCCACAACCAGCCTCAATGTATCCCTCAAATCCCGCAACACCGAATCCACCGCCGTCTTCAACGGGCTGGTAAGGTTGCCTTTTTCCGCTTCTTCTATGTCACGGCGAAGATAGTCTGTGACATAACGGGTATATTCCTCCATGGAAGAAAACCAGGGGTGACCGGCCGGTGTTTGGGATTGGATTTTCCTGAATGGATTTTCAAGATCTTCCCAGGAAAACCGGTCTTCCGTGGCAACATTTTTGGAAATCCATGGTCTGCGCTCTTCATCCGAAGCGCAGTTTAAAAATTGATCTCCCATATGCTTTCCCAGCAACGTCGTGTAATAGACATAACTCATTTCAAGTATGATGAGGGGCATCAGGTCTTTTTCAAAATCAACTTTGCCCTGTTGCGCTTTGAGTTTTAAAACCGTTTCGGGCGTGAGTATTTTACCTTTGTACTGACCGTTTTTCTGATTGTGTGCCCTGGCCGAGTAAGGAAGGCCCAGTCGTGAGGCCAGGATGACAGATGGTTCTTGGCCGCTTGGGACATATCCGCCGTTTTTAAATTTGCCGCCTCTGCCGATGGTAAATGTTTTGACAATATCTGCAGCTGTCAAACCCATGCCGATAACATAAACGGAATCTCCAGGTTCCACATGGCGGGTCTTTATGTCTACAGGATAGACAAGGTGAACGTAACTTGTGCGATGTCCCTTGTTTTGCTGGTTTTCTGAAAAAGAGGTCCAGGCTGAGGGTCCGGAACCGGGGACGACCCGGTTTTTGCCATGTCCTGTCAGCAGGATTATCTCATCAGCAGGAATGGAAGTGCCGTTATCCAGAACAATCTGCTGGCTGGTAATGGGGCCGGATTCGATGTCAATTGCCCCGGCACGGTGGCGATGAATAAAAACCGCCGGTGGAAGATGCGCCTGGGTCCAGTCCATCATGTCTGCGAGATATCTTCCGTGCTGCGCCCGTGACGGATAGTCATTGGGGCCAATGGAAATTCCATGATCCACCAGATATCCGCAAAGTGTTTTTCTGGCTTCGGAAGCGCGTGCTTCATGGTCGTCGTCACCAAAAGCCGTGATCTGACCGCCGATGGTATTTAACAAAAGATAGTCCGGCTGAGCAACGGAATGAATACCGCCGCCGCCAAAATTGCCCGATTTTTCAATAAGATGAACATGAACCGGGTGCCCAAGCGGATGTTTTTTCAGGTACAAGGTTATCCTGCGCAAACAATAGGTGCCCCGTGGGCCGGCACCGATAACCGCAATATGATGTTCCATGATCACTCCTCACCGAATATAAGCTCCAATCGTTGAATATTCATATCTCACCAGACGATTCCCTGTAACACAAGCAGGCTCTTTATACAAATCAATGCGTTTCATTTAAATTTCTTATCCGGTTTTTTTATGGACGGGGATGAAATGTTCACACTGAAAATTTTACGATTGTAAAATTTATACAATTAATTGTAATGAAACATGCAGGAACCGGGGGCTCCCTGGTCAGTGATTATAACCGTTTAAAATTTATGAAAGATAAAGACTGATGAACCATATCCGAAACATTTATTCATCCATTCCCGCCGATATCTCCCAGGAATTATTCCAGGATATTTTGACAACAGACACCTTTAAAGTTAAACGGATCGTATCAAAAGGACATGCGTCGCCACAAGATTTCTGGCATGATCAGGATCAAAATGAATGGGTAATTCTGCTAAAAGGCCGTGCCGGTTTATTGTTTGAAGGAAACGACACCATCATCGAGTTAGCATCCGGTGACTACATGAATATCCCGGCCCACCTTAAACACAGGGTTGAATGGACGGATCCGGACATTGAGACCGTGTGGTTGGAAATCATGTGGGAAACTTAAGGGACATCGTCGACAATAGGGGAATGGCTTTTTAAGCACGCCCGAAGGCAGAGAAATCTATTTCCGCTGAATTGATTTACCAACCTATGTAAATAATGTAAGAACTTTTGTGTAATTTATCCCACAATTACATAGTTTTTTTCTATGTGTTCGCACAGCCGTATTTTTCCCGATATTGATGTAACTGCCTAACAAACCGTGCTTTATCACACAACCAACTTCTTTTGCATGATTTGTGCATGCAATGATCGGAAAGGTAAGTATGTTCAAAGTATAAAAAGAACAAATATCGAAGAATCGGTGATGGAAAGTTAAAAATTGAACGGATGCATTATGATGAAATGAGTGCCGAGCGCAGGAGAAATGAGTGCAATGTCAATTGACCACAATTTTTTATCCCGCTTGAAACTACTTATTATCATGGCCAAGGCTTATTTAAAAAATTATCCCATTGGAGATTATCGAAAATCTGCCATCATGGAAAACGCCCGTCACGTTTTTTATCATTCCCTGCAATTGGCCGGCGAAGCAAATTTATTCGAAAATCACGAATCGAAACGTCAGGCGGGTATCGCCTCCGAGGTTGAGATAGAGGAGGAACGCGTGTTTCATCAGAGAGTTCAGCTTCTTGCAGTTATGGTTAAAGCAGTGGCTGAAAACCGCCTGACAGGGAATTTCAGGAAAAAGGCCCTTCAGGATAATTTGGATAAAATCTGTGATATACTGATTTTTAAATTCTCCATCAAAGATCTGGACTTTCTTGAAGTAGCTTGAGCAATATATCGTAATATTTTCTCAAGAAAGAACAGTTCCATACCTTTTGGTTACTCGTATTCGTTGACGAATAAAAGCACCGACTCTACCGGTTATAAGTTTATTTTATCCCCATGAATAATATAAATCATACTTTCTTTTCGACGAATTCCATTGGTTTGATAAAAAAAGATTGATTAATTTAAAAATAGACGATATTAAAGCACAGTTATTAAAATAATCCGGCGGATATGCCAATGCCGCTTGGCAATATCACCGGATCCAATACCGAAAACCATACAAAGCCGTCCGGTAAACGCGCCGAGACGGTTTTTTGTTTGTTTTAAGCGACAGGACCGGCCGCGGTTTCCACCGGCCTTCATCAGGAAAGCATTTATGAATTTTTCTTCTTTTGGATTTAAAAACGAAATCATCCGGGCCATTGACCAGCTCGGATTTGAACATGCCACCCGAATTCAGGAAAAGGTCATCCCCCGGATGCTGACCGGTGACACGGATGTCATCGGCCTGGCCCAGACCGGCACCGGTAAGACCGCCGCCTTCGGCCTGCCCCTGATCCAGTTGATTGATTTTGAATCAAAAAAAACCCAGGGACTGATTCTTTGCCCTACGCGGGAACTCTGCCTTCAAATCACCGGTGACCTGAACCTGTTTGCCCGGCACATCCCGAACGCACGGATTGCCGCTATCTACGGCGGGGCCGGTATTCGGGAGCAGATTACCCTGATAAAAAAAGGGGCTCAGATCATCGTGGCCACGCCCGGCCGACTGTTGGATCTGATCAACCGAAAGGCCGTCAATTTGCGAACGGTGGCCCATGCGGTTTTGGATGAAGCCGATGAAATGCTCAACATGGGGTTTCAGGAAGATATCGACACCATTCTGGAACGGACCCCCGCTCACAAGCGAACCTGCCTTTTTTCAGCCACCATGCCCGATGCTGCGGGCAAAATCGCTGACACCTATATGATCCGTCCGGTAACCATTACCGCCGGCTTGCCCAATACAGCCGCTGTAAACATCTCTCACGCCTGTTATGTGATCAAAGAAAAAGATCGGTACGCGGCCCTCAAGCGGATGATCGACTATATTCCCGACATCTTCGGCCTCATTTTCTGCCGTACGCGCGTGGAGACCCAGACCGTGGCCGACAAGCTGATGAAAGACGGCTACAATGCCGAACCGCTGCACGGCGACCTGTCCCAGATGCAACGGAATCAAGTGATGAAAAAATTCAGGGAACGGACCCTGCAACTGCTGGTGGCCACCGATGTGGCCGCACGGGGTCTGGATGTGGATGGCATCACCCACGTTATCAATTACAATCTTCCCGATGAACCGGATCGTTACACCCATCGGAGCGGTCGAACGGCGCGGGCGGGTAAATCCGGCGTATCCATCGTTCTGGTAAACACCCGGGAAGTCCGACGGATCAAAGAACTGGAATCTAAAAGCGGCATTCGGTTCGAGTATAAAAAAATCCCCGGCGGCCAAGCGGTTTGCGAAAAGCAGCTTTATGCAATGGTGGATCGACTGGTTTACACGGAGGTCAACAAAAAAGAAATCGATAATTACCTTCCTCCGGTGTTTGAAACCCTTTCGGCTCTGAGTAAGGAGGAATTGATCCGTCGATTCGTTTCCGCCGAGTTCAATCGCTTTCTCGATTACTACCGAGGAGCCCAGGACATAAACGTGAAAGTCAAAAAACGCCAAACAAAGGCAGATAAAGCCGAACACCGCCTCGAAGGCAATACCCGGCGATTTTTCATGAATGTCGGCCGACTGGACAAACTCAAAGAAAGCGCCATCGTCCGCCTGGTCTGCGACAAATCGGGTATATCCTCCAGAAAACTCGGCCGTATCCAACTTAAAAGAGAGTTTTCACTCTTTGATGTTGAAAAAAGCGTGGCCAAAAAAGTCCTCAAATCCCTTAAAGGTGCGACATTGGACGGTAGAAAAATCTGGGCCAAATTTGCCGATTAGGGTAACATACGACGTCCGGTGTCAAAGATTGACAGCCGGGTAAAAAATCCAATTTCTGCATTGCGCTTGATTTCGGGTTCACTGCGGCGTACATGAAGTCGCCTCATTCCAGGAAATTCGCGACACCCGTCATCCAATTGAGGTTGCAAAAAATATTTCCATGCTTATTGTTGATGAACTCGCAAAAAGTCGTCACTCCGGTGAAAACCGGAGTCCAGGTGCTCTGAAACCGATTGAAAAGACTGGATTCCGGCTTTCGCCGGAATGACGGCCTGCGGCTCGGAGAGAAAACGGTATTTTATGGCTTTTTGCGAGTTCATCATTGTTGCCCGTTGACGTTTTATTGGTTTTCATACGGAAGTGTGTTCAGTGAAAAAAAATATCAGAAATGAAAAAATAAGAAACATTGCCATCATTGCGCATGTTGACCACGGCAAGACGACCCTTGTTGATGCCATGTTCAGACAGAGCGGCCTCTTCAGACCGGGTCTTGAAGTTGATGAGAGAATCATGGACAGCATGGACCTCGAAAGGGAAAGAGGAATAACCATTGCTGCAAAAAACTGTTCCGTGAAATGGAACGGGGTAAAGATAAACATCATCGACACGCCCGGACATGCCGATTTCGGCGGAGAGGTCGAGCGCGCACTGTCCATGGCGGACGGTGCAATTTTGCTCGTGGATGCGTCTGAAGGACCACTTCCCCAGACCCGTTTCGTGTTGAAGAAAACCATTGAGAAAGGCCTCAAGGTTGTTGTGGTGATCAACAAGATCGACAGAAAGGATGCCCGTCCTGAACAGATTCTCGATGAGATATATGACCTTTTCATCGATCTCAATGCAGGCGACGAACAGCTCGATTTTCCATATCTGTATGCCATCGGACGCCAAGGCATTGCAAAAAAGACTCTTGCCGAAAAAAGGGAAAACCTTGATCTTCTTTTTGAAACCATCCTCAATGAGATTCCGGCTCCTGAATATGACTCCGAAGAACCGTTTCAGATGCTGGTGTCTGATCTCGGATATTCGGATTATCTCGGACGGCTTGCCATCGGAAGAATTTTTAACGGAAACGCCGAGTTTCATGACACCATGGTCTGTATCAACGACAAAGCGGAGCATCTTCCGCTCAAGATATCCAGGCTTCAGGTATATGACGGGATGAATCTGAAAGAGGTTGATGCGGCGGAACCCGGTGATATTGTTGTTCTCTCTGGAATTGAGGATGTCAAAATCGGTGACACGATTTGCACTCGGGAGTATCCAAAACCCTTAAAGAGAATCACCGTAGACGAGCCGACCATCTCCATGGAATTTACCATAAACACTTCTCCGTTGAGTGGGAAGGAAGGCAAAATCATACAGTCCGGTAAAATACGCGAACGGCTGATCAAGGAAACCCTTAAAAACGTTGCCGTCAGGTTAGAACAGACCGAGGACAGGGAAAGATTTATCGTAAAAGGCAGAGGTGAATTTCAGATGGCCATCCTCATCGAAACCATGCGGCGGGAAGGGTTTGAACTTTCCGTGGGCCGTCCAAAGGTGATTTGCAAACAGGCAAACGGAACCCTGCTCGAGCCCATTGAGAAACTGTTTGTGGATTGTGATGCGGATTTTTTCGGGGTTGTGACCGAAAAGCTTTCCATAAGAAAGGGACGGCTGACACACCTTGTCAATAACGGCAGCGGAAGGGTAAGGGCTGAATTTTCCATTCCATCACGCTCTTTAATCGGTTACCGGGATGAATTTTTGACGGACACCAAGGGGACCGGAATCATGAACACCCTTTTTGACGGGTACGAGGCGTTTCGGGGAGATTTTCCCACCCGGTTCACCGGCTCGATTGTGTCGGACCGGCAGGGGAGCTCTGTTGCATATGCCCTCTACCACCTCGAACCCAGGGGCCGCCTTTTCATTGTTCCCGGAGAACCTGTTTATGAGGGGATGATCATCGGCGAACACAACAAGGGCGTTGATATCAGTGCGAATCCAAGCAAGGAAAAAAAGCTCACAAACATGCGTGCCGCCGGAAAAGATGAAAGCACGGTCTGTTCGCCGGTGCAACCCATGACTCTCGAAAAGGCCATAAATTTTATAAAAGACGACGAGATGGTGGAGGTTACTCCACGATCTATCAGGCTGCACAAAAAAGTACTTTCCTTTAAGAAGCGGAGAAATAAAAACGGCGTAAACTAAGCTCTATACGCTGAAGAGAATATTTAAAATATCCCCGTCTTTTACCTTGTAGTTTTTGCCTTCCAGGCGAAAGTGGCCGCTGTCGCGGATGCCTTTCTCCGAACCGCAGGCCATCAGGTCGTCGTAAGAAAAACACTCAGCACGGATAAACCCCCGGCAAAGGTCGGAATGGATGGTTGCGGCGGCTTCCAGGGCCGTGTCCCCGTTGCGCAGCGTCCAGGCCCGGACCTCATCGGGTCCCACGGTAATAAAACTGATGTGGTCCAGAACTTCATAGGCAAATCGGGTCATGCGGTCGTGGGCGGATTCGGCGATTCCCATTTCCTCCATGAACGCCCCAGCTTCCTGGGTGTCGCTGAACGCGGCCAGCTCCATTTCGAAATTCCCCGCAAATTCGATCACCTTGTATTTTTCTTCTATTTCGGCCAGA
This sequence comes from uncultured Desulfobacteraceae bacterium, assembly GCA_964410925.1. Classification (GTDB taxonomy): domain Bacteria; phylum Desulfobacterota; class Desulfobacteria; order Desulfobacterales; family UBA11574; genus S5133MH16. Next base: position 59,038 of record CAYPIW010000155.1, on the reverse strand, counting down.
AGTTCCGGGGTGCGACCGAAGTTATTTTCTCCGGAGTTAAGAATAACAAAAAAAGGCTTGAGGGTTAAAAACTGAAAGCCGCTGATCAGCTTTTGTTCGTTGGGGTTCAACGTCAACTCCCGGACGGGCTGGCCCCGGTATAATTCTTCGAGGATCTTATGGAGAACCTTCTCTTCCAGTTGCATGGTGTTGGTCTTTTTGCCGCGCCGGGTGCTCCAGGCGATGCGTTCGAGCCTTTTCTCGGTGATCATCATATCCGTCAGGATAAACTCCGTGACCATGGTATCAATATCGGCAAGCGGCATGGGACTGCCGGTCACGTCATCACTAAAATTACGGATAACCAGAGCAATGGCATCGAGGTTTCGGACAAGATTCATCTGCGCGCTGAAAGAATCGTTTTTTCGGGCCGAACCTTCGGCAAATCCGGCAAAATCGACGATTTCGATGCTGGCATAGGTGGTTTTTTTCGGGTGATAAAGCCGGGTGAGGCGGGATATGCGCTCGTCGCCCACCTCAACAACGGCAACGTTGGGTTTGGCCTTGTTGTTCACATAAGCGCCGACTTCGGCTTGGGAGCGTGTCAGGGCGTTAAAAATGGTTGTCTTGCCGGAGTTGGGCAGACCTAACAATCCGATTTGCATAAAATTTCCTTTCCTCGATTTGTTACGAATTATATTTGCGCCGGATGGGAGCAGGTATCAATTTACCAAAAATATATAAAATAAGACGCATTTGATGATTTGTCCAGCAGGAAAATGAAATCAAAGGGCGAATTTTTCCACACAGAAAAGGAGCTTTTCGCCTGACCCGAAAACTTTCGATCTATCGACAAACCAAAAAACGGTGGAAATTTATCAGAAAGCATGATTATACGGAAGATACATCAGATTGGACAAAATATATGTTCCATCCACTAAACTAAAAGACTGGCAATCCCTACCTTCCGATTTGTCAAAGGATAAGTCGTAAACGGTTTGTATGGCAGGGTATTTTTACATGGCCAACTGGGTTGGTCATGTTTCGTGAGGGGGCAATTTTCATGTGCGAACTACTGGGTCTTTGTTTCAACACAGAAGTTTCCGTTCATTTGGCATTTTCCGGTTTAACAGCCGGAGCAATGAATAATCCTGATGGCTGGGGCGTGGGCTGGTATGATGAATATGGTACCCAAATCGTAAAAGAATCCAGACCGGTGGACCGGAGTCGTCTTGCCACAAGTTTTCTGGAACATTCAGGCGCTCGGTCGCGGATTTTTGTCTCGCACATCCGCCGTGCGACGGCAGGCAGGGTTGGTTACATCAACACACATCCCTTTTATCGAAGATTTGATCAGAAAACCTGGGTTTTTGCCCACAATGGCACGATAGATCCCCGTCAACTGGGTTTTCCCAACAGAGAGTTCAGTCCAATCGGGGAAACCGATTCCGAGCTTATCTTTTGTGGTTTATTATCATGGCTCAGCTATCGTGGAATTCAATTGGCCGACAGAGATGGCTTTATGCTCTTGCATGAGAAATTACGAGAAATCAACCGGTTGGGAACGCTGAATCTGATCTTTAGTAATGGCAGGCACCTGTTCGCATACCACGACAGATCAGGGCACGTTGGGCTGCATTTTTTATTGCGCCAGGCGCCATACCCGGTTGTCAGACTTCGCGGCCAATACCTGACGATCAATTTGGCAGACGTCGTAGATCCGGAGGAACGAGGATACATCGTGGCCAGCCAGCCCTTGAGCAATGAGAATTGGAACGGGGTTGAGCCGGGCCAGTTGCTGGTTTTTTCCCAAGGCAATTCCATTTTTACGAGCGTAAGTGAATGAATAAGGTTTTTAATGCGTTTAAGGTGTCAGGTGTCAGGTTTCAGGGGGACACCAAACAGCCATGGCAATCTTAGCAAACAACAGCCTTGATTTACACCCAGCAGATATTGATACTTCGGTATAATTTTATTAGATAGAAAGGATATATAAAAAACAAAACCGTGCAGAAGGACCAAAACAAAACCTCTTCAACCGCCGCCCCAACACTGCACGAAGCTCCGCTCCCTCCGGAACAGCTGATCAGTCTTAAAAACCGTATTTTTATCATTGTGGCATCGTTATTGGCCCTGTTTTTAGCGGCCCTGGATGCCCTGGTGATGGGAGCGGCCATGCCGTCTATCGTGGCTCACCTGGGCGGACTGCATCTATACAGCTGGGCCTTTTCGTCCTATCTTTTGAGCCGAGCGCTGGCCCTTCCGCTTTTTGGCAAGCTCAGCGATCTTTACAGCACCAAAAAACTTTTCAATGTTTCCATCTGTATTTTTCTGACCGGCTCCGTATCGGCCGGGATTTCCCAGAATATGACACAGCTTATTTTATCCCGGGTGATTCAGGGCATCGGTGCCGGTGGAAGCTTTGCCCTGACCTATATTGTTTTGTCCGATATCTCTTCGATGGAAAAACGCGGCAAGATGATGTCCATCGCCAGTTTTGTGTGGGGAGTGGCCAGTGTTCTGGGTCCGAGCATCGGCGGGTTTATTGTCAATTATTTCTCCTGGCGCTGGATCTTCTTTATCAACTTGCCGGTGGGAGCGGTTTCCTTGCTGGGAATATTCTTGTATCTGATCGAAACCCGTGAAAAAAGAAAATCCGTTTCCATGGATTATCCGGGCATGTTCATCCTTTCTTCCACCATCCTGGCCTTGCTGACCGCCTTTTTGATGGCCGGCCGCAGTTACGACTGGCTGTCTGTTCAAATTGTCGGACTGTTTGCGGTCACTGCAGTGGGGGGCTTCGCCTTTTACCATGTGGAAAAGCGGGCTAAAGAACCGATTCTGTCCATGGATTTCTTCAAGCTGAAACGCTTTGGTTTCGGCAACGGGGCCGCCTTTTTTGCAAGTTTTGCGATTTTCTCGCTCTTTTCATTCAGTCCTTTATTTATTCAGGGCGCTCTGGGCAAAACACCGGCGCAACTGGGGCTGGCCATGATGCCCTTGAGCCTGGGATGGTCATTCGGCGCACTGTTTTGCGGGCAGGTGGTCAATTTGATTGGAAAAAGAACCGCCAGCATTCTGGGCGGCGTTTTTCTGGTGGCCGGCAGCGCCATGACCTTATGGTTTTCCTCGGCGACTTCTTTGGTGTTATGTTCGATCATTTTGACCGTGGCCGGGCTCGGCATGGGTTTTGTATCCATTGCCACACTCCTTGTGGTGCAAAACAGTGTGGACATTTCAAACCTGGGCGTTTCCACCGCCTCTCACCAGTTTACCCGGACACTCGGAGGTACCATCGGTATCGGCATATCGGGCAGTCTCGTCACGGTTACGTTTTTAAACGCTCTGGAAAAGGTATTGAGTTTGGATTTGCAACAAACAATCGATCTGGAACTTTTGTCCCGGATTCAACAAAACGTGGGGAACATTTTTCTCCCGGAAATTCAGACCCTCATGTCAACAGATGTCCAGCATGCTTTGCAGGAAGCCGTGGGCCACGGCGTCATGCCGGTGTTCTGGATATCCCTGCTGGCATCGAGTGTCTGTCTTGTGTTTGCGATTCTGTTGCCTCGTTCCGACTAGTCCGAACAGTGGGGGATAGGATCTGTTGTTTCTCTGGTTGCAGTGCCCAGAAGTGTATGAGTTTTTGTTTGTCGGGTGGTAATGATTCCGGCAATACAAATCATAACCGCGCCGGCCCATGTCAGAGCGTCGAGAGATTCTCCCCAAAACAACCAACCGAGGAAGGTTGCAAATACCACGTTCCCGTAAGTTAATGGACCTACCCGGGCCGCCGGTGCGAGACTGTATCCTTTGGTGATCAGGATTTGCCCAACGGCGGCCAGCATACCGATAAGGATGAGTAAACACCATATCTTTGGTTGAGGGGATTGCCAGGACCAAAACAGAGGAACTCCTGAAATCAAAGTGCCCAAGGCCGAGAAATAAAAAACGATTCGGATCGCGGGTTCTGAAGCGGACATTCGTCGGATGGTGACCATGGCCAAAGCGGCAAACATGCCCGATGCCAGACCCACGATGGCGATTGGCTGAAAGACGCCGATTCCAGGCTTGAGAATTAAGAGGATTCCAATAAAACCGATGATTATCGCCCTTCTTACCTTCCGGGCGACAGGCTCACGAATCCATATATAGGCAATCACCGGAATAAACAGAGGCGCCGTAGAAGCGAGCAGGCAGGCTTCGGAGAGCTGCAAGTGAGCGATTGAATAGAAAAAGCAGTACATTGCCCCAAGCCCCGCCAAGCTGCGCAGCAGGTGGAGTTGAAAGAACGATGTTTTTACGCCTTTAAGAGAACGGCTGTACCAGATCCACGGCAGAATGAAGACCAGAGCACAGAAATTGCGAAAAAACACAATCAGTTCATTGGTAAGAGACGTTGAGACAACTTTTATCAGCGCCCCCATAGCTGCAAAAGTGAAAGATGCACTCAATACGAAGAGAGCGCCTGCCAGAGGCAAATTACGATAGGCTTTTGCTCGAGAAGTGGGGTTCATTTGACTCTAAAACACATTAATCCGAAACATTCTTGTATCTGCGGCAATCTCGATAATCGCTCAATTTAGAAATAACAGATCCGGAAAGTGGATACCACCGAAAAAGGTGCGCCAGGAAATACCCGGACACCCTCCCAGGCCCCATGCTCGGCGTGCATTCCGGGCTATAGATACGGCGCCATTTTGATCATAATCTCATGCTTTTGCAGGGTTCCCGGCAGGGTTTGTTTTAACCGGCCGTTATCAAAAATTAAAATTTGCGGGACGCTGAGAATGTTGTATTTTGAAGAGAGCCCCTGATTTGAATCCACGTTTAATTTGCCGACCCTGATTTTTCCCTGTGCATCTTTTGCGTAGTCATCAATAACCGGTATAAACGTCCTGCATGAGGGGCACCAGGGGGCCCATGCGAACAGGAGCACCGGAAGCGGGGATTTGAGTACCAGATTATCGAAATTCGAATCCGTAACCATCATCGGCTGGGATAAAAACAATTCTTTTGTTTCAAGTACGGCCCCGCATTTTCCGCATTTGGGGCCGCCATGGATTTTCGCAAGGGGGATTTTGTTGCGGGTTCCGCATGCCGCACATCGGAAAACAACGGATTCACCGGCATTCTTTTCGGCCGGATCCAATTCAAGGGGGGTCCCACACCTGCCGCATTTTGCGGTTCCTTTGATATTTTCCGGTGATACTCTGTTTTTTATGCCGCATTTTGAGCACCGGACGACGATTTGCGCATTATTATCCATCCTGTTTGTTCTCCACAACATTCATGCAACATTCAGGAAAAGGTTGCTTTCCATTTAAAATATAGTCTGTTTCTCTAAAAATCAATCCCTCTGATTTTATTGCCGGAAACTGTTTCTTTGAGTGTATCAAAAAGATGATCCTCCGGGGAGAGCGGACTTGAAGGGAAAATGTCCGCGCAGGGTTCCGGATGGGTTTTATTTTTCCGGAATTTCCAAAATTTACTTGAAGTTTAAGATTCTTATTCATATTTTAATACAAAAAAGCATTCAACAAAAAGGAGGCGGTCATGTCGCCAAATGATCTGCCCATTCCCGCTCATTTTGATCCTGGCAAAGTGGGACAGGTTTGGAGAGTTTCATATCAGGAACGCAGTGAAGACGCAAGAAAATGGGCAAAGCAGCATGATATAAAAGCTGTTTCTGAAGATACTTTCAGAATCTGTCTCTTACTTGTGGATGTTCAGAACACATTTTGTATCCCGGAATTTGAGATCTTTGTCGGCGGACGTTCAGGAACCGCTGCGGTGGATGACAATAGAAGGTTGTGCGAATTTATTTATCGTAATCTGGATGTTATTACCCAGGTTTGTCCCACCATGGATACCCATCAAGCTGTACAAATCTTTCATGGTATCTTTCTGGTCAATGAAAAGGGACACCATCCGGCTCCTTATACACTTATTTCTGCACAAGATGTCGAGAAGGGTATCTGGAAATTCAATCCCGAGATTGCCCAAAGTCTAAACATCGATGTAGCATACGGTCAGAAATTCCTGCGTCACTATATACGGAAATTAAAAGAAGGCGGCAAATACAATCTCACCATCTGGCCATATCATGCCATGCTGGGAGGCATTGGCCATGCACTGGTTTCATCGGTTGAGGAGGCCGTTTTTTTCCATGGTATTTCTCGATACAGTCTGCCTGATTTTCAAGTCAAGGGAAGCAACCCGTTTACGGAGAATTATTCGGTGCTGAGCCCGGAGGTGCTGGATGACGACGACGGCAATGAAATCGCACAAAAAAACACCAGGTTTATCGGCAAACTTTTAGAATTTGATGCGGTCATCATTGCCGGGCAGGCAAAAAGTCATTGTATGGCATGGACCATTGACGATCTGTTGCGTGAGATAGAATCCGCGGATAAGAGACTGGCTGAAAAAGTATATCTTTTGGAAGATTGCACATCTCCGGTGGTGATTCCCGGCGTGGTGGATTATACGGATCAGGGTGATGCTGCTTTTCAACGATTTTCCGATGCAGGAATGAATATTTTTCGTTCAACGGATTCACTCAGGAACTTGTTCAATGTCGCACTTTAATGATGAAGCAGATTTGCGGGGCTGAATTGTCATGACGGAATTACACCGGGCGGGACCACTGTTTACAGATCTTTATGAGTTGACCATGGCGGCCAGTTATTTTGCCCATCGGATATTTTCCACGGCTACCTTCTCACTGTTTATCAGAGGAAATTATTTAAAAAGAAACTTTTTTGTTGCAGCGGGTCTTGAAGATGTTCTGAATGAGTTGGAGATATTCAGATTTTCGGAGAAAGACATAACATATTTGCAAACCAGCGGTGCTTTTTCAAAAGACTTCCTTTCATATCTTGCCGGACTTCGATTTTCAGGGAAAATTTTTGCCATGCCCGAAGGCACGATTTTCTTTGCCAATGAGCCGGTTCTGGAAGTGACAGCGCCTATTATTGAAGCCCAGCTCATCGAGACTTTTTTGCTCAACACCATCGGTTTTCAGAGTATGATCGCCTCAAAAGCCGCCAGATGTGTTCATGTTGCCGGCAACCGTCCACTGATCGACTTTTCCCTGCGACGGACTCAGGGTCAGGATGCCGGGCACAAAGTTGCACGCAGCACATATATTGCCGGATTTGTCGCCACAAGCAATGTCCTTGCCGGTCAAATTTACGGCATTCCCATTTCCGGAACCATGGCCCATTCCTATATCGAGGCATTTAGTGGTGACCTTGCGGCATTTTCCGCTTATTCCGAAACTTTTCCCGACACCTCTATCTTTTTAATCGATACTTATAATACCATCGACGGTGCAAAACATGCCGTTACGGTTGCAAAACAGATGAAAGAAAACGGACATTCGCTTATCGGCGTCCGCCTTGACAGCGGAGACATGGTGGATTTGAGCCAAAAGGTGCGAAAAATATTCGATGATGCCGGTCTTTCTGATGTCAAGATTTTTGCCAGCAGCGGTTTTGACGAGTTCAAAATTGCAGAGGTCATTTCCAAAGGTGCCAAAATCGATGCATTCGGAGTCGGTACCAAAGTCGGGGTTTCCGCAGACGCACCCTATCTTGATGCGGTTTATAAGATGGTTCGCTTCAAGAACCGTGATGTCAGGAAATTGAGTCCCGGCAAGATTACTCTGGCCGGTGAAAAGCAGGTCTTTAGAAAATCAGACCCAAACGGACGATATCTGGAAGATATCATCGGATTAAGAGGCGATATTATCAAGCAAGGAATGCCCCTGCTTAAAAAGGTTATGGAAAACGGAGAGATATTACAACCCCATCCTTCGTTGCAGGGAATACAGGAGAGTTTTAAAAATAATTTTGCTTTGCTGGATAATCGCTGCAAATCGATCTTAGAATATCAAGCTTACCCGGTTAAGCTCAGCGAGAATCTTAAAAGGCTTCAGGAAAGCGCTTAACCCGTATTTTATATTCATCAAATTCTAATAAAAAGTGGTTTTATATTTTCCCAGACATGGAAAGCGCCAGGTTGAAAATACCTGTTTCTAAACTCATGAGGTTGTGCTACATTTAAATAAAAATTTTAAAAATTCCAAGCATCTTTCAAGTTAACGCTTAGAAGATGGGCAACATATTGTCGATGTTGCTTAAATAAGAGCTCGTATCATGGCAAGAGAACAATGGCAAAGTCAAATAGGGTTTGTTCTTGCAGCGGTGGGCTCCGCCATCGGACTCGGTAATATCTGGCGGTTCAGTTACATGGCCTATAAGCATGGAGGAGGCGCATTCTTAATTCCTTATATCATGGCCCTTCTCAGCGTAGGCATCCCGTTATTGATACTTGAATTTGCAATCGGACATGAGCGAATCGGATCCGCCCCTCTGGCATTCAGAAAGATAGATAAAAAATGGGAATGGCTCGGCTGGTGGTCTGTCAGTTTTGTGATGTTCGGCATTGTTCTGTATTATATCACCATTATTTCCTGGTGCTTAAATTATTTCATCAAATCCTTGTCCCTGGACTGGGGAAAAGATCCCAATCGTTATTTTTTCACCCAATTTTTAGCCGTGAGCAAATCTCCTTTCGAGATCAAGGGCATTGTCACTCCTGTTTTTACAGGCGTGGTGTTTATATGGTTTATTAACTGGGCCATTGTATATAGAGGGGTAAAGAAAGGATTAGAACTCGCCAATAAAATATTTATGCCGCTGCTTCTTGTTCTAACAGCCATACTGGTTTTCTGGTCTTTGACCCTTGACGGTGCGGGTGTTGGTATAAAAGCCTATCTAAAACCGGACTTCACCATCCTTGCTAAACCCAGGATATGGATAGATGCTTTCAGTCAGATTTTTTTCACCCTTTCTCTGGGGTTCGGTATTATGATCGCCTATGCAAGTTATTTGCCCGAAAAGGCCAATCTGACACGCGGTGCCTATCTTACCGCTTTAATTAATTGTGGGTATTCTCTCTTTGCCGGTTTCGCCGTTTTTTCAGTGCTCGGCTTTATGGCAGTCTCACAGGGCCGAGAAATATCTGAAGTGGTTTCAGAAAGTATCGGCCTTGCTTTTGTCGCTTATCCAAAAGCGCTGTCCATAATGCCCGGAGGAAATATCTTTGGCGCTGTTTTCTTTTTCTGTCTGGTAGTTGCCGGGGTATCCTCTTCCATCTCAATTATAGAGGCTTTTACGTCCGCTGTGGTTGACAAGTTCGGCATCAGCAGAAAAACGTTTGTTACGGTTCTCTGTATTCTCGGCTTCATCGGCTCCATTATCTTTACAACACATGCGGGTTTGTTCTGGCTGGATATTACCGATCATTTTTTAACCCATTACGGGCTGTTAATCGTTGCCATAGCAGAGTGTCTGCTTGTTGGGTGGCTGTTTAATATCAAAATAATACGGCACCATATTAACAGGATATCTTCCATCAAGGTGGGCGCCGGATGGGAGTTTTTTATTAAAGTCTTTACCCCGGGCGTACTTCTGACCCTTCTGTCCATTGATTTTTATAATGAAATGAGCAAACCTTACGGAGGCTATTCCTGGACGGCGGTTGTTTTAATCGGTATCGTCTGGCTGCTGATAAATCTGGTCATCGCTTTTATTCTGGCCGCAAGACCCTGGAAAACCGAAAACCACAAATCAAAAGGCAGGGGGGAAATTCAGGAATAATAAAGGAGTAATACCTGGCCGTGAAAAAGATAGGAATTGTTGTAAAACCGGACTCCGACGCAATGAAAAAGGCCGATGAACTTGAAAGTTGGCTGCGTTCAAAAGATATATATGTTGTCAGAAAAGAACACCTGCCTCCAAGACGCAGAATTGCAGAAGAAGATAAATCATTCGCTCCGGCGGACCTGCTTTACATTTTTGTTTTAGGAGGAGATGGCACTTTTTTGAGTGCGGTTCGCTGGATCGGAGACCAGAATATACCGATTATCGGAGTCAAATTCGGTGAAGTCGGTTTTCTGGCGGAAACCGTGGAAGAAAACCTTTTTTCTGCTGCCGAGGCTGTTTTAAATAACCAGTTCAACATAGAACCCAGGATGCGCCTTCTGGTTAAAGTCTTCAGGGGGGAAGAGGAACTGGCCCGTGAAACTGTGTTTAACGATATTGTCATAAACAAGGGCGCCCTTGCAAGACTTGCTCATATCGAAACATATATAAACGATCACTATTTGACCACATATAGTGCAGACGGACTTATCGTTGCAACCCCCACCGGTTCAACCGCCTATTCACTAGCTGCCGGTGGTCCGATTATCCATCCGGCAGTTCCGGGTATCCTGATGACACCGATCTGCCCGTTTACCCTGACCAACCGGCCACTTATTGTTCCTGACTCAGCAACTATCAAAATCGGGCTTGGAAAAAAAGCGTCGGATATCATGCTGACATTTGACGGCCAGGCCGGCCTCGAAATCAATGAAGAGCACACCATCATTATCCGGAAAGGTTTTTATCCAGTTAAAATGATCACATTGCCGGGTCAGCAGTATTTTGATGTGCTCAAGGCCAAACTTAGATGGAGCGGGGGTCGTATTTAACCGTCCGATGTGTTATCATTCCGTTTCGCCGTTATCCGTTTTTTCGACCACCACCCAGAAAAAAAAACGGCAATCACTTTCAACACGGGCATCAAATCCCCGATCTGTTATCATACGGACAATTTTCCGAGAAGAACAGAAACGACTTTGCATTAACGCCAGTTTTTCCGCTATAGCAAGCCATTTGATCAAAAAATTATCGATATTCGGCTCTTCTATCACCAAACGCCCTCCGGTTTTGAGCACTCGCAACAATTCTTGAATGGATTTCCGCTGATCGCAAAAATGGTGCAGGGCATCTACCACTATAATATGCTCAAAACTCTCATTGGGGAACGGAAGTTGTTCTACGTGGGTTCGAACCGTCAACAAATGGCCTTTGTTTTTGGCTTGTTTCAGCATAAACGATGACAGATCGCATACCACAATCTCATCGACCAAGGACCGTAAACGGAATGACACCCGGCCGGTTCCACCGCCGGCATCAAGCATGCGGCCTCTGGCGGGCAACTTCAGCAAATGGATCAAGCGTTTCAAGTCGAGTTTACGGATAACCCGATCATAAAACGGCGCAATGATGTCAAAATGATCAAACATGACATAGGGTCCTGTAAATTTCCTGACATGTCTTCCCTGTATATGGGGATTCACCGTCGCCCGGATCTGCGAAATTTGCGGACTCTGTTAAAATATTCCGTTCGGCAATGGGTTTCGATGTTCATAAGATTCTCAAACGGCCGGTTGAAATCCGTTTGGCCCGTTGTAAAAATACCGTGACCATAAACGATAACGCCCGGCCTGCCCTTAATGGCTTCAGGAACCGTGTTGCACAGTCCGTACGGTCCTGAACCCACCTCGCCGGAAACAATGGGAATGTCACCAACAAACCGTTCATGCGGGCATTTCATATGGCATTGACCTCTACATGGGCAGTTCTCAATGTTACAGTCCATGGAAAGTATGACGGAGAATCTCGGGTGGCCGTGCAGGATTGCGTTGCTATGGGTATTTTTAACGATTTTCAGGTGTGCCGGAAGTTCGCTGGAAGCGGTGATTGCCGTACAGGATGATCCGTTTAACGGGCAAGGATCTATAAATCCTTGCAGGTTGTCCAGACTGCTTCCGGTCTGGCTGATATACAGCGTATGGTTATAGCAAAACGAAATATTGCCAAAATAGGAATCCACCAAACGGTGTTCAACCGTAAGCCTTCCTGCTTCCTGTATGGCTTGATAAACACTTGTTTCCGAGTCAAAAGGTCCTTTCATGAGTGACCCCTTAAAACAAGGGGCCGGTTCGAGTTTTTTTACAAGCGAGTCAAATAGATTTTGCCTTGTGTTGTTTATCTTTCCATGTTTTATGTCGTGCAGGTAATCTGAAAAGAATTTTACAAAACAGGCAAAGCAGACCGAAGAAAATGTAACATAAGCCTGTTCAAGGCCCACAGTACCGTAAGTGACAATCCCATGGCCGGGAATAATAACGCTTTTTCGTTCTTTCAGGGCTGAAATAATGGACTCTGATGAAAAATTGAATGAGACCGGAAGGTCATGGAGGAATGTTCTGGTTTCACAGTCACGGGGAAAGATAGTCCCGCCCGACGTTTCCCCCAGATACTCTATAATGCTCCGATACGGATCGGCAGGCTGCGAAAACACAAGGGCGTTCATGTTAAGATGCTCAAACAGTCTTTCAAGTACAGCACATGCTTTGTCATCTCTATTCCATGAAAGGCGGGCATCCAGCAGGCTGAGCAGCGCCCCCCCCGGATCTGCCAGGCCGTTTTTTAGGAATTTATCTTCATATGTACGAAAAATTTGATCCATATTTTCGTTTGGGCACTATGTAACATTTTGCCTTTATAAGAGAACTAAAAAACTTCCAGGCTCAGCTTTTTTGCTGTTTCCGGTACCGGCATCCCTTTTTTATCCAGTTTTCTGACCACATAATAATTGGACCGCGCTTCTAAAAACGCTTTTCTGTCTATGGGATCAATATCAATACTTTCGTTTTGGTAACCCGGCGATGTAAAGAAACGCTCCGGCAGGTCGTCATCTTTTTCTGTAAACCCGTTGGCAGAATTCATGATCCGTTCATTATAACAGATTCTTTCACCGATCTTAAACAGATCCTGCCCGAACGTCTTTATCCCAGTGACGGCGGTGTAAATCTTGGCATACTCTTCCAGGGATGCGGCAAAAAAGATGAATTTGCATGCGGTGAGGGAATCGGCCACTGCATTTAAATCTTCACCGATTTTTATTATTCTGGCTTTGCCTTTGAAAGTAAAACGATCTGTGGCAACCGGCTTTCTTAAAATCTCGTGGCTGATCGGGTATGCTCTCAAATGGCATGCGCCACGAGTGGATGTAGCATAAGCCAGGGCCATCCCATATACACCTCTCGGGTCATAGGCCGGAAGTTCCTGGCCTTTCACCGTCATCGCAAGATCGGGTCGGCCCTGACGCGTTGCATATGATGCAGCGCCACTGGCGAGCTCTGTACCCAACCCCCTTTTTTTCCAATATCAACGAGCAGAGAGACGATTTCATTCGGCAACAGTCTTTTTTGGGAAATTTCCGAAAAGCACGCCAGGGTAGCTGCCGCCGAAATGGTATCCATGCCCATTTCATTACAGATCCGGTTTGCTCGCATTACCGTATGCATATCGCTGTTTTCCAGAAGCACGCTGAAATGAAACATGGTTTCAAACTCGGGTATAGGGGTCCTGTTTTTGGTTGTTTTCTTACAAAGAATGTGGCATCCCCGGCATCCGCTTTTTTTAGGGGCATATGTTTTTTTTGAATGCGTGGGCATTCATCAGGGGGGCCCGGCTGAACCTTGTTTGGCGAAAATTATCGGTGGGCATCATGCGTCTTGCATCCATAAGATCATACAAGGCGCCGGTGCCGAATCGGGATATTCCGAATTCTCCAAGAAAAACCGGAGAAGCTCCTGCAAGTCTGAAAACATCTTCCCGGGCGCTCTTAAGATCCTGGGAATTATAGATTTTAGTGGTGCCCGTCCCTTTTACGGTAATGTATTTTATGTTTTTGGAAGCCAATACCCGGCCGATGCCGCCTCTACCCGCTGCAAAATGTCGATCTACAATGATGCTTGAAAAAACAACCCCGTTTTCGGCCGCGGGTCCGATAACGGCCACAGATCCTTTTTCCTTTAGCAGTGAATGAACATAACCAGTTTGCCGGCCGGCAAGATGACTTGCACCTGTAACCTGAATACAAGTGTTCAATATTTCTATACCGGAAAGTGTGTGACTCTTTCCGGTGATAATAATGCCGTCAAACCCGGCTTTTTTTAATTCAGTGCCAAAAGATCCTCCCACTGAAGAATCACCCACCGTACCGGTTAGCGGTGACCGGGACATAATAGTCATCCGTCCGGATGTGGGAGATCGCGTATTAACGAGAGGACCGGTAAAAATGAGAAGGGGCATATCCGGATCGTGCCAGTTAAGCCTTATTTTCTTTCCAAGATAATATCCGGCCAGGCCCCTGCCTCCGATAAACTTTTTCAGGATCTCCGGATCAACGGTTTCGATGTCCCATGTGTGATCACAAAGGTTTAATTTGGCAATTTTCCCGCACCATCCGTACATGGTAATCTCAATAAAAATTTGAGTGTTGTTTCAACATATTTTTTTTACCCAATGGAGTAGGTGTCTCCAATCTTGTCTATAATCAAGTTTAGAGAAACCGGTCCTGGGTGTCAAGCGGGTAAGAAGGGTTTTTTAGGACAAACGCATTTGAATCCCGATACAGGGAGACACTGCACCGAAATCAAATGGGTTTGCTCTGAACGGTTTTTGTGCTTATCTTGACATTATTTGCTTTTTTACTTATGTTCACCCAACATATAGGAACGTCACAATAAATTATGGCGTCAGATTCTGACAAAAAGAAACAGATCTGTGTTTTTGAACGGTCACAAATAAAAAGGGAATTTATCATGCCGCCCATTATTTCTGTTGTCGGAACATCTGAATCCGGAAAGACCACATTGATCGAAAAGCTGATTCCTGAACTAAAAAAAAGGGGATACCGTATAGGGACCATTAAACACGCCGCTCATGGTTTTGATATGGATAAAAAAGGAAAGGACAGCTGGCGTCACAAGGCGGCCGGTGCAGATACGGTCGTTATTACTTCCAGGGAAAAAATTGTCATGGTAAAAGACGAAAATGGCGCAGGATTGGAACGTATAGGAAAATATTTTGATGACGTGGATCTTGTTATTACTGAAGGGTTCAAAAAAGAAAACAGGCCCAAAATAGAAATATATCGCTTTCCTAAAAACAATCCCCCACTTTGCCAAAACGATAAAACCGTCATTGCTATGGTTACGGATACGGATATCAGGGTAAATGTTCCGGTATTTGGTTTGGAAGAGATTAAATCACTGGCAGACATGATAGAAAAAAAATATTTATGAACCGAGAAGATCTGAAAAATTTAAAGACATGGTTTTCCGATTATGTTGATCGGTTTTACACGGATTATCCCAAACACAGTTGCACGATACGTATCAAGGAAAAACATACAGAACGCGTATGCGAAAATATTATCATGCTTGGCAAAGACCTGGGTCTAACTGACCAGGAAGTGATACTGGCGGAGACCATGGGGCTGTTTCATGATATCGGCCGGTTCAAACAGTACGCTGTATATGGAACGTTCAATGACAGGGTCTCCGAAAATCATGCCAAGCTCGGACTGAGAGAAATGGCTACACATAATGTTCTGGCGGTATGTACAAGAGAAGAGAAGCGCTATATCACCAAGGCTATTGCCTGTCACAACGCAGCTTCAGTGCCCCAAGATGAGGATGAAAAAACACTTTTTTATATACGTCTTTTGAGAGATGCCGATAAGCTCGATATCTGGAAAGTTCTCACAGATTACTATAAAGAGCGTGACAAACAGCCGAATCCGGTTTTAGAGATCGGCCTTCCCGATAACCCTGAGTGTTCACCACAAATATTATCAGCAATACGCCGGGGCCAACTTGCCCGTATCCGGGACTTAAGAACCTTGAATGACTTTAAACTGCTCCAGATAAGCTGGGTGTATGATCTTAATTTTGTTCCATCGTTCCGAACGGTTAAGGTTTGTGAGTATATCGAAAAGATCGAGGCAGCCCTTCCCCATTCAAAAGAAATCACAAAGGTGGTATTGCATGCACATGATTACGTGAACCGTCACCTGTAACCTTTTTTATCAAACACCGTGCAAGGTGTCGGAATAAAGGAAATAAAATATGAAAGAACTGCTTGGGTTGGTTATAATTATAGGGATCTGGTATCTTTTGCAGGCTTATATCCTGCCAAAATCAGGAATTTCCACCTGACTGAAGGATTCTTGTCAGGTGACAAGCGATAAAGGTAAAGCCAGGAACAAAACATCACTGGAAAACTAAAAAGATTACGGGTATTGTTTTGTAAAAAATCGAATGCATCAACGATTACGAATTCATAACCCGTATGTCGACCCGATAATTTCCCCGCCTGGACCCGGAACCAATCCTTATCTTTTCAGCGACAACACCTTTACCTTTAAATATGGCAGTAGGGGTATTAAACTGCAGCTTGTCAAGAGGTTTGCCAACCTCAAAACTTTCCAGCAACTCTTCCTTGTGGTCTTCGATGAATAAAGTGATTATATTTCCTATTTGAAAACGGACATCAAGAACAAATGTCATTCCCTTCAATGGCCCATCCACCAAAGTTATTATCGCGGAACAGATATCGGGAATCTTGCCATTGGTTATCTCAAGCATTTCAACATCTACGGGATTTTTTAATTGAAGGGAAATATTTTCTTTAAAATTATCGAAACGGAAAACCTCAAGAAACAGACGGATTGTTATCAACTGGCCATTTGTAAAAATATCGCTGGACTGCCATTTCTGAAATTGAGCAACAGCATCCTCTATGGAAGTACGTGCCATATGACAACGCAAAATATTTTTAGCGGCATTCATTCGGATAGGAGGCTTTTTTAACAACTCGTTTAAATCTTTTAACGCTCTATCGAATTGACCGAACTTTGCCAGTGTGACGGCGCCTTCAAGAGTCGCCGTATCCTCGTCTTTTCCTGCTGTTTCAGAGAAGAGTTTCTTGATAACATCCTGATCTTTTTCTGACACTTCAGGTAATGTGGGTTGCCTTTCTATTCTTTCAATATCTTTTTTTACGGCATTAATTTTCTTTGAAATAATGTCTATCAGGTTTTGCCCGTCTTTTATTAACCCGGTATCCTGAATTAAGGCTGCGGCATCTTCATATTTCCCCTTGGCCTCGAACAATAATCCCTGGGATCGATAAAGCTCCGCCGTTTCTAGAAAGTTTTTCAGCTGTTTTTTAACATCCATAATCGCTCTAATCAATCAACATTTTCAATCCGTTTTGATTTCCTCAGAGCTTTATACTCTATGCTCGGGAGGCAGGCCGGTTCCGATTCAGGGCGTCGTGTTAAATATCATAGCATATTACCTTTTGAAGATGCAAGGTTTCTTGTTTTTCATGAAGGAATTATACTATTATATATTTTGAATTTTTTCCATTTCGATTTCAAGAGGTTTCATTTCATCCTCACGATCGAGTTCATGCAACCTTTTTCTGAGTTTTTCCATCTCTTCTTTAAGCTTGGGCAAAAATTCTTCCTTTATCTTTTGTTGCACCGATTGGCCGGATCGCTTCATCTCTTCTAAGAGGCACTGCAATTCGTTTTCAAGCTTTTTGAATTCCTGGCTTTCCGGAATAGTTTTCAAGTCTTTGGAGAATTGTTCAAACTGTTTTTCAAAATCTTTGATCACCTTCCCAATTTCACCAAAAATCTGATAAAAAAAGACGGAATTTTCGCTGGAGCCTTCTACTGTCTCATTATTTTGTAACCGTTTTCCTCCGTTACGGATCTGGATCATTTCAACGGCCTTATTTTCCTTGTGCCGGGGGTCCGTAATGATAAAAAACCTGGAATACTCTGTGGCATGGTCGGCAAAGTCTTTTTTTATAGCAATATTGACAATAAAAGAATCATCATCAGATTGAAACAGATTTTTGACGGTGCCGATATGATTTTGTCCAAAAATGACTCTATTTCCCTGATTCAGCCCCTGAACCTGATGAAACCGGATTTTAAGGTTCAGGAAATTCTCTTTACATGCCAGAAGAACAAACGTTAGAATCAGTAATACAAAAATTCTTTTTAGCATATACAACTCCTTTCCATCTGTTGAAACATAATTTTATAATAACGGTGCCTGCGTGTCAAATAAGATAACATTATATAATTGACACCCAACCTTATAATATATTAAATATAATGTGACGGAACAACCTCAATTTATTATTTTTTACCAATGAAGTTAAAAGACATCAGGAAACAAAAGGGAAATTATGGGTTATAAAAAAATGGATCTAAATTACAGCGGACAGAAAATTAAGGTAAAGAATGACCTGCTTTGCCTGACAGATTTTTGGAAGGCTGTGGGCCGTCCTAAAAACAAATCCGCTCCCCAATGGCTGCGTCTTCCCCAGACGTTAAATTTTATTATCAGACTTGAGTCTAAAATCGGACATCCTCAATCTCTTATAGAAAAATACGACGAATCAGAAACTTTTGCCCACTGGCAACTTGCGATGGCTTATGCAAAATACTTGTCCGTTGATTTGGAAATGCATATAAGTGAAGTATATATGCGGTACCAGGCAGGTGATGTGACACTCGCTGATCAAATAGCTGACAAGGCGAGTCCGGAGGCGCAAGAATGGCTTTTAAAAAGAATCTCTCAAAAAATAAAACGCTGGTTAATGATTAAACCGGTGACCAAAAGAATCGAAAACTAATGGATCCGGCATTACCTTAGCATCATCTCCGTTTTTTCAGGACCGGTATGAGGCTTGCCTCACGTTTTGCATCTTTCTGTCACACCCCTCATGTATTGTGCAATCACATGAAATAGCTATCAATTTCCACATATGCCCTTGGGTCGTCATCAGAACAACTCCATATGGCCTGCTTAACTGACATTTTAACGATCACCTCAATATATTGTGGTATCTTTTTCCTTGACACACAAGATACTTTATTTTATATTCATATCAAAAAAATATTTTAGATATGAATAATTATGAACAGACCATAAAATCTAAGGAAAGACGATATGGGAAAAACATTTATAATCTGTCCTAAAGATCCAAAAATGCAATATTATCGTGAAGTCTGCACGGAAATTTTTAGGAAAGGGAATATTCGCAATTGGTGTAAGAACTGTGAGGTTTTTCAGGACCAGAAAAAGACCACTGGAGAAATTCAGAAACCCTAGCGTTTCTTGATATAATGTTTGTTTAAGTTTTACAGTCAACCCGGCAAATTATTTGCAATTAAAATTTAAGGGAGATGGTTTTTCATTATAATAATAGCATCAGAGGAGGGCATTATGATTTCTTCTCCATGTGCAAATTGCCACAAGAAAAATCAACCTAAAGAAAGATGTGCCAAAGATTGTAAAATATTACAGGCCATACAATATCATCAGGTTTTATATGAAAAAGAGAGCTGTTTCCATGCCATAGATTATACCGAAGAAGGTCGATTTTGTTTAAACAGCGCAGAGTTTAACAAATAATTGTTCTTTCTTATTACATGTAAAGCTGGTATAATGCTTTTTTGTTAGGCTGTTTTTATTATGTAAAGGAGGTGGACTCTATGTACGTCGGTCGTGTTATGAATACATACCTTGTGACGGTGCCCCCTGAGACAAGTATAATCAAAGCCAAGGATATTATTGCTGAAAAAAAGATCAACCACCTTCTGGTCGTGGATAAAAATGGTAATCTGGTTGGAATCGTCTCGGACAGAGATGTCAAGCAGAGCTGGGCCTCTCCGGCCACAACTCTCAGCGTTCATGAGTTGAATTATCTGTTAACTCAGTTGACCGTTGAGATGATCATGAAAAAAAAAATCATCACCATATCATCCGGCACCACCATTGAAACTGCCGCCCTGATCATGCAGAAAAACCGGATCAGCGCTCTGCCGGTCATGGAAAAAGAAAAACTCGTTGGAATCATCACGACAACCGATGTTTTGGAGGTGCTGCTCCGTGCCATCGGCGTAAATGAGGGAAGTGGCCGGTTCATTGTTCTGGTTAAAGACCGTATCGGAGTTGTGGCTGAGGTTTCAAGACTCCTCAAGGATCAGGAGATTAGTATCCAAAGTTTGGTTACCTGGCCGGTGAAAAACTTCCCGAAAATTTATCAGCTTATTATGAGGGTGGCTGCTGAAGATAAGGAAAAAGCAATTTCTGTATTAACAGATGCCGGTTTCAAAATACTAACAGAATACATCAAGGATCTGACGACGCACCTGCCTGCCCAATAGCCCTGAGTTTATATGAAATATTCTCGTTATTCCGGCATATTTGGCCAGGTTTTGTAAATTCCCTGATAATTTCTCAAGGTATATTCTTTTTTGTTCTTTTTGATGATATAATAATTCGGTATTAAAGGAATCTTGCCGACATTGGTGGCGATAACATACATGGGTTGGGCCAGACCTGTGGTATGACCCTGCAGTGCATCTCGAATAAGTTCAGACCCTTTTTCAATCGGTGTTCGAAAATGGTCGATTCCCGGTGCCGGTTCACAGTAAAAGACATAATAGGGCCGGATTCGGACCGATAAAAGTTTTTGATGCAGCTTCCTAAAAGTCTCCACGTCATCATTAATTCCTTTTAACAAAACAGCCTGGTTTCCCACATTGACTCCGCAGGATAGGAGATCGAAAACAGCTTTTGCCGTCTTTTCCGTAATTTCTTTTGGATGATTACACTGAGTATTCAACCAGATCGGTATCCGATGATAGCTGTTTAGAACCTTTTTGAGACCCTCGGTAATTCGATGGGGCAAAACAATGGGTGTGCGGGTGCCAAAGCGGATCATTTCTATATGGAGAATCTCTCGCAGCTTACGAATAAGATATTCAATCTTCTGGTCCGAAAGTATAAAAGGATCACCGCCGGTAATGAGAACATCCCGAATTTCTCCATGTTCCCGAATATATTTCAGGCCCTCTTCCAAATCAAACCGAAGCTTAAGATCCCGATTAACCACAACTTCTTTACGAAAACAATGACGACAGTAAGTTGCACAGATATCGGTAACGGTAAAGGCGATGCGGTCTCGATACTGCCTGGCAATACAGTCGGGTCTGACTTCACCGGTATTACGATTTTCTTCCCAGATCAGATAATTGGGAATTCCAAATTTATTTTCTGTTTCTTTCATTGAGGGGATAACCTGTTTGCGTATGGGGCAATCAGGAGTATCCGGATCCATTAAAGAAGCAAAATAAGGGGTTGTCCCCCATTTCGTATTTAGAGTCGTTATGGCCTCTTCTTCTTTCGAGGAGACGTTGACAACCGCCTTCAGTCTGTCAAGAGTGTTGACGCTATGTTGGAGTTGATGGATCCATTCTTCCATGTGATCCTCCTGTATTTATTAAGACAAGTAATCCAGTTCTTTTGGAATTAGAAAGGAAATGCTGCCGGTGGGTAAAATTTATGCAGGTGGAGTATCTTCAGCAATTTTTTGTCATTCTTGAGCCCCGGATTTTTTTTCCGAATTTTTTAGGATCTCAATGGTTTGTGAGATCTCCTGTATGGAAACAGACTGACGAAGTTTCTCTATCCTGCCCATTATCTCGGCGAATCGACCACCTTCTGCCGCGCTGATCCATTCAAGCTGAAGCCGTTCGGGCCGGATTCCCAGTTTCTCCATTTTTTTGTGTATTTTCTTAACTCTTTTTTCAGTCCAGCGGTTGGCATCAATATAATGGCAGTCACCCATATGGCATCCACTGACCAGAACAACTGGCGCACCGTTAAGGAATCCGTTAAAGATAAATTTTTCGTCAACTCGACCTGAGCACATGGTTCGGATAATGCGCACGTTTGAGGAATATTGAAGACGTGAGACCCCCGCGTAATCCGCGCCGGCATATGAGCACCAGTTGCAGGCAAATACCAGTATCTTTTCTTGAGAATTTTTTTCGAGCATGGAATCGATTTGGTTATTAATCTGGTCGTCCGTAAAATGGTTCATAACGATGGCGTTGTAAGGGCATTCCGCAGCACAAGTTCCGCAGCCGGCGCATGCCGCCGTATTCACGACACAGGGTGTCTTTTTTTTGATACCTTTTGTAATTGCATTATAGGGACAAACTTCAATACATTTGCCGCAAGCAGTACACTTTTCGGGATCTATTTCGGAAGTAATCGGTTCCGTATGGATTTCCCCTTTATGCATCAGACGAATGGCACGGAGCGCAGCTGCTGAAGCCTGTGTAACGCTCTCTTTGATGTCCTTTGGGCTTTCGGCGCATCCGGCGTAAAAAATTCCTCGAGTCGCAGCATCAACCGGTTGAAGTTTCGGATGAGCTTCCAGGAAGAAACCGTCAGGGGATAGCTGAAGCCCCAGCATTTCCTGGAGCCGCTGAGTGCTTTTGGCCGGTTTCATCCCCAGAGCCAGGACGAGCATTTCAAGATCGAAAAATTCCAGCCGGCCGGTGACCGTATTTTCAACCGCAACCCGCATGCTGTGATCCGGCAGCTCTTCAATGTTGCCCGGCAACCCTCTCAAGTAATGCACTCCCAAACGGCGACTGCGCATAAAAAGATCTTCGAATCCTTTGCCAAAGGCACGAATGTCAATATAAAAAACCTTTATGTCAATATCGGGATAATGTTCTTTGAGTACCAGTGTGCTTTTAATGGTGTTCATACAGCAGGTGTTGGAGCAATAGCTGCTGCCTTTCCTGGCAGATCGTGAGCCCACACACTGGATAAAGCCTACGGATTTAGGAATCTTTCTGTCTGTGGGGCGAATCAGTTTTCCTTTGGTAGGGCCCCCGGCATTGATCAGGCGTTCGAACTCAAGACTGGTAAGGACATTTTCGAACCGTGTATATCCGTATTCATCAAGTTCAGTGGGATCATAGGGCTCCATCCCGGTCGCTACGATGATGGCTCCCACTCTTTCCCGGATTTCATTATCGGACATGTGAAAATTGATACAGCCCTTTTCACAGGCGTCCAGACATTTTGCGCAAACCACGGGGTTGTGCCCCAGGCATTCATTGATATTGACAACATAGGCCGAGGGGACGGCCTGGGGGAAAGGGGTGAAAATGGCCTTGCGCGATGATAGGCCCAGGTTGAACTCATCAGGACGAACCACGGGGCAAGCCATAGCACAGTCGCCACATGCCGTGCACTCTTCCTCAGACACATAACGAGCTTTTTTTAAGATCCTGACATCAAAGTTGCCCACATAGCCTTTAACATCTACGATTTCGCTCAGGGTGTAAAGGGTTATCCGGGGATGTCGACCGACATCCGTCATTTTAGGACCCAAGATTCAGATGGAACAGTCCATGGTGGGAAAGGTCTTATCAAGCTGGGCCATGGTTCCGCCGATGGAAGCATTTTTTTCCACCAGAATAACTTCATACCCATTGTCGGCAAGATCAAGGGAGGTCTGAATGCCGGCAATACCCCCACCGATGACCAGGGCTCGTTTGGTGAGGGGCAGCTTTTCTTCTTTAAGCGGCTGGAGTAAACGTGCCCGGGAAACGGCCATTTTTACAAGGTCTTCAGCCTTTTGTGTTGCTGCATCGGGTTCATTCAAATGGACCCAGCTGCATTGCTCACGGAGATTGGCCATTTCCAAGAGATATGGATTAAGACCGGCGGATTGCATCATCTGTCGAAAAGTGGGTTCATGAAGTCTCGGTGAACACGAGGCCACGACAATGCGCTCCAAACCGTATTCCTGAATGTCCTGCCGGATTTCCTGTTGACCCGGTTCGGAACAGGCGTAAGCGATATCCTTTGAAATAACAACATCCTCAAGCCGGGACGCCATTTCGGAAACTTTTGGACAGTTCACCGTCTGTGCGATATTTGAGCCGCAATGACAAACATAGACGCCAATACGAATCTGGGGTTTTGCAGTTATTGAAGTAGTAGCAGGTTCCATGTTTATTCCTTAAATAAGACCATCGGGGAAATTTTACATTTTTCTAAATTGTATTGGGAAAATAACAATCCTTGAAATCAGTTAATATTCGGGATGATTAAAATTGCCCATAATATAGCTTTAAAAAATATCCCATATTTATTCCTTTCCGTATGCTTGGTTTCAGGTGTCAGGAATGATGAACAGAGGCGCTGGCACCTGACACCTGACACCTGAAACCTTTATAAACGGTTACTCCCAGTAAATGGTTTTTGCAATAATACCGGTCAAATCTATCATCTCTATGTTAAGTTCTTCTCCGAGAAAAGGATCTTCCATGGCACAACGGAGATGAATCTGACATTTAGGGCAGGCGGTGACCATAAGATCACTTCCTGTGTCATGCGCCTGTCTCAAGCGTTTGACCTGAAGTGCCTTGCTGAACGCATCACATCCGGTCCAGGCGCAATTCCCACAGCATATGGCAGCGTTTCCGTTATTCTGCATTTCCCTGAAGCGGATTGGCTTGAGGCGCCGAATCAATTTTCTGGGAAGATTTGCAGGTTCTTTAAGCCAGTTTAAACGACACGAATCCTGGAATGTTATCTTTTTATCAATTTCTTTAAATTTTATGGCACCTTTGCCGATTTCGTTTTCAAGCAGTTCATAAATATGGATGACTTTGAAATTTAATGTAATCCCATATTTCGGATAATCATAGGCCAGTGTCCTGTAGCACTCCGGACAAGCCGTAATCACCTGCTCAATTCCAAGGTTATGGATCGAATCCACAGTCATTGACGCTAATTTTAAAAAATTATCTTTGTCTCCCGACCAGAGCAGATCATGTCCGCAGCATCGTTCATCCTGGAGCAGGGCCGGTTTAATATCGAAGAAATTGAGAAGGCGAAGACTATCTTTTAAAATATTACGGGTTTCAACGCCCAGATGATTTCTGAAAAATATGTCAAAGTACGGGGAGCACCCCCCAAAAAAAAGGATTTTACTCTTGGAATCAACCTCCACATCTTGGGGCAGCCAATCCCATCGCCGTGTTTTGAGCCCGGGTGATGTCATGGCTCGCATCAGAGACCGAAAAAAGCCTCCGTGCGCCTCATGAGATTTCCCTCCGTTTTTTCTGATAACGTGGCGAATATCCCGGATAAACTCGGGAAAATTAACTGCCGATGGACAGCGCTCATAACAAAGGCCACAGGTCAGGCAGGACCAGATGTCTTTGTTTACGGAAGGAGAATCGATATCACCGGCGATGATGGAGTTGACCAGTTCCCGGGGTGAAAATGGTTTACCGGTCAGCGCCAGGGGACATGCGGAAGAGCATTTCCCGCAGTCCTGACAGGCAAAGGCATCATGATAAGAAACGATCTCGGCCAAAGATTTCCGGCTGACAGTTTCTGATTCCGTTATGGGGATCGGCAACAGGGGACTCGGGCCCAATGATCGGATTTGATTGCAAAAGGTATTCAAGAATTTCAATAATAGATCCGATTCATCAGGAAGAAACGTGACATGCCGCAACCGTTCTTTGCCCATGCCTAACAGTCCGATAATATCCCGCGTGTCTTCGGTATTCTCTCGAGCGGTGGCCGTACCGCTGCCGTACCGGCAGGTCCCGGGTTTACACCCTGCCAGAACCACACCGTCCGCTCCCATTTCAAAGGCTTTGAACAAAAGGGCTTTACTGATTCGTCCGGTGCAGGGAATCCGGATCATACTTACCTGATCGGGAATTTCACGTTCAGTGTCCTGAAGGGTTTGGAACGCGGTATGCGGCCCCCAGTTGCATAAAAATAAGATTATTTTTAAGTCGTTCATTTTTTACGTTTGCAATATTTTTTCAAGTGTCTGTTCGAGAAATTCCTGATTACGATACGGGCTGTCCACGGCATTGGTGGGGCAAACGGAAATACAATTGCCGCAGCCTTTGCACAAAGTCTCGTCCACCCAGGCGGCCCATCCGCCAATAGCGTTTCTATGAAATGTCACCGCCTGATAAGGGCAGACGCGAATGCAGCGCCCACAACTTCGGCACAGGCTTTCATCCACCACAACGGTATATCCCTTGCTGTGGCGCGGTTCCCGCGGCATAATGGCGGCCGCCTGAGCCGCGGCGGCAGCGCCTTTTTTCCGGTTAGAGACATTGATCCCCGGCGGTTCAGCCAAAAAAAGTCCGGAAATGGCGGTTGACCCCGGATAAAAAAATGGTATTCCGGGGATGCCCATGTCCTGCATCGAAGCAGACACGGTTCGACCCGGCAGACCTTCCTGGTGAATATATTTAATGTTCTTTCTTGATTTTTCATCCAGGATGACTGACCCTACCGTCATTATCTGTCGAGAATCGCCTGATTCCGCAATGATGTGAAAATTACCCAGAGTCCCGCTTAATTCTTTGATGGAAAAGCCCCCGAAACTGTGCACATTGGGATGATCAGAAATTTGAATTGGCGGTTTTTGCGACCGTGGGAACCAAAAGACCTCCAGCCCAGCTTGGGCAAGGGTCAGTGCACTGCTTATGGCAACTTCCGAGGTCCCGATTACCGCCGTCGTGAAATTATAGTTTCTAATAAGATCCGGAAGAGGTTTCAATCTTCTTGCCCGATTCATGGAACGATCCATGAGCCCGGTAAATTTTTTCAGGGCCAGGGAATGATTCCGTTTTAAAAAACGAAGGACTTCTCCCCTTAAGTTACACGTCTGTACCATCGAACGACTGATTCCGGTTCCGATAAACAAGGCGTTTTTCAAGCGGCTTCGCTGGTCCGTGCAGGCGCTGCAAATAAAATTGAGCGGGCAGCATACACAGGATGCCAGTACCACCCGGGTGAGTCCTTTTTCACGAATGGTCCGGATAATGCTCGAAGATCCTTCAGGAGTACAGGCCGAGTTGACAATCTGGGCATGGACCACATCCTCTTGAGACGGTAATCCAGCGACGTATTGGCTCATATCATCAAGCCATCCAAAGGTATTGTTACATTTGCAGACAAAAATTCCCAGACGAATTTCCGGGGACAGTCCCGGATCAGGAGTGGAAAATGACAACCCATACCCCTTTGGCCGCTGGAAGGTTCCTCCAAGCAATATCATGGCCTGGGAAGCCGCTGCAAAACCGCGAACAAACATGGCGTTAACATCCGCTTTCGCCGTTTTGGGCCCGTACACCCGGATGACATCATCCCCCTTGACCGTCGGAGCGATTTCCGGATCCGCGATGATGAGCACACCGGTTTGCTCAATGGTTTCTTCCGGTAACTGTTCATGGGATATCGCATGAATTTCACCGCAGGCATCAACGCACTGGAGACATTCACTGCACACTCCGCACTGAAGACATCGGGATGCTTCCAAAAAAACCTGTTGTTCACTCAACCCCATGGAAACTTCTGAGAAAGTTTTTTTACGCGCCGCAGGTTGCCTTTCCGGCATGATCGTTCGTGCCTGTGAAGGTATATCCGGAGAAATTTCCGGAAACTCTTTGTCCTCCGGTCTTGAGAATTTAGGATAAAAAATCTCCTCGTTAGAAATATCGCGATGAACGGTGCGGGCAACCTTTCTTCCGGCAGCCATGGCCTCAACAACGGATGAGGGTCCTGAAACCGAATCTCCTGCAGCGTAGACATTCGGTAAATTCGTGCGCAAATATTCATCAACCTCGATAAAGCCGCGTGCCGAGACATGAAAGCTGAATGAATTGTTCTTTCCATGAAGTGCGCCTCTTTGACCGATGGCAACGAAAGCCCTGTCAAACTCGAGTTCAACGGGCGGACGATCCGGAATAATGACCGGCCAGGGGATACCCCGGGCATCGGGTTCTCCGGGTGTGGTGGTCATGCAGCGCAGCCTGTGGAGCTTACCGTTTTGACCTAAAAACGCAACGGTCTGGGTGCAGTCCCGAATGAGAATTCCTTCTTCTTTGGCGGATCGAATTTCTTGGGCATTGGCAGGGATCAACTCTTCCGGGAACCAGGATAAAATTGTTACACGGGCACCCAGACGCAGCAGTGTACGGGCCAGATCAAATGCGGCGTTGCCGTCCCCGATTACCGCTACCTTTTCATCCAGTGCGTTTAGTTCGTTGCGATAAAAACGCCCCAAAAAAGAGAGGCAACCTTCAACACCTTCCAGGGTCTCTCCGGGCACCCCCAGTTTTAAATCAGACCATGTTCCAATGGAGATAATGACAGCGTCAAAGTCTTTTTTGAGCACATCCATATCACGGGCCAGATCAACGGAATGGCCGGTAATAAATTGCACGCCCAGTTTCTTAATATATTCAAGATCATTATCGATAATATCTCTGGGCAGGCGATGTTGCCCAATTCCGTAACAGAGCAACCCGCCGACTTGTTTCTCTTTCTCGAAAACCGTTACCTCATAGCCGAACCGGGCCAGGTCCGCAGCGGCAGCAATTCCTGCCGGTCCTGAGCCGATAATGACGATTTTTTCCGACTTTTTGTGGCCATTACAGGCGGGTTTGTCTTGGGGATGGGAGCGCTTATGGTCAGCCACAAATCGCTTAATATCCATAATGGCGACGGGTTCATCGAGTTCACCCCTTCTGCAGACGGCTTCACAAGGGTGGGTACAAATGCGTCCGCAAATGCCGGGCAATATATTATTTTCCCTAATAAGATCAAGCGCCTGGGCAAACCTGCCGGCTTTTACAAGGGCAATATAGCCCTGGACGTTCACCCCCAGCGGACATTTTTCCTGGCAGAGGGGCAGGCACCGTTTATCTATGACCGGCCGGCCGGGAAGGCTTCGCTGACTGTTAATTCGGATGGCTTTGTCTCCCCCGGGAAGCAAAACCGGACATATTTCAACACAACGACCGCAAAGCGTACATTTATCTTGATCTACAAAGGTTTGGGGGATGTTCAGGTGAACACGAAATCCCTGGCGATTGTGCTTAACGGAGCAGACTTTTGCGGGAAATATGCATCGAATGCCAGGGTTTCTTAAAATTCTGATTAGCCCGGGTCGATGGGCATGGTTTAACGGAATGCCTGATTTCAGAACCCATTCCTCTCGGCCTAGTTTTTTATCCAAATCGTAATCGGAATCCACAAGGGTGATAGGAATACCCAGTTCTGCAAGCTTGTTGACTGCGGCGATACCGGCCGGTGTCGCACCGATAACGGTGACCCGGTGGAGCCGTTCTTTGGGACGTTTCATGAAATAGCTCCTGCTTGACCTGCAGCCTTTTTCTGACGTCCCTTGAGCGTGGCCAAGCCATAGTCATGACCTTTTTTGAAGGCCGTTGAGTTCAGTTTTTCAGTGCCTTTTGGAACCGATTCCAGGACGGATTTTTGGGCTGCATCCATGGAAATAACTTGTGTAACGGCGGTTAAAAAACCGAGCATAATGATATTGGCGATCATTACTCGTCCAAGCTCTTCGGCCATGCCGGTGGCAGGGATAGAAAAAAAATCGCATGTCAATCCACGGGCAGGGCGAACCAGATCCTGATCAATAATTAATGTTCCGTTTTCCTTGAGCTGCTTGATCGACTTATCATAGCCTGATTGAGACATGCAGACCAAAATATCCGGATGACTCACATACGGGTAATGAATCATTTCATCGGAAATCACGACCTGAGCGTTACACGACCCCCCACGAGACTCGGGCCCGTAAGACTGGACAAGCGTGCTTTCCATCTGTTCACCAATGGCAGCCGCTTTTCCCAGGATAATACCCGCAAGGACAATGCCCTGACCGCCAAAGCCGGTAATTATAATTTCCTTTTTTCTTTGTTTGTGAGTTTGAGAGTCGGTCATGAGTTCAACTCCGAAACATTTTCTTGAAGACGGTTCGGCCGGTAGATCTTATCATAATATTCAGTAAACGTTGGTCGATCCAGATCGATAAATTTGCCCAAAATAATGCCCTTTTCAAAGTCTATATCCAGCGTGGAAGGATCCGCATCATTTTTAATGATGGCTTTTTCCTGGTATAATTTTAGCATATCCAAAGGTTTTTGTTTGTTGCGTCGACCGTAATTGACCGGACAGGGTGAAAGTGCTTCAATAAAGGAAAACCCTTTTTTACAAATCGCTTCTGTTATGGAATCCGTAAGATCTCTGGTGTGCAGCATGGTCCATCGGGCCACATACGTGGCACCGCACGCATAGGCCATTAGCGGCAGATTAAAAGGGGTTTCAGGATTTCCGATCGGTGTTGTTGTGGATTTCGCCAGGTGAGGTGTGGTTGCGGCCACCTGGCCTCCGGTCATGCCATAATTTAAATTATTTACACAGATCACCGTCATATCCATATTCCGACGGGCCGCATGGATAAAATGATTTCCGCCGATGGCGAAGAGATCGCCGTCACCGCTGAACACCAAGATATTGAGTTCGGGGTTGGCAAGTTTTAATCCGGTGGCAAAGGGGATGGCCCTTCCGTGGGTGGTATGAAAGGAATCCAGTTTTACATAACCGGCGGCACGTCCCGAACATCCGATTCCCGAGACCATCACCGTTTTTTGAAGGTTGATACCGCTTCCTTTTATAGCAGCCAGACACGCAGAAAACACCGTTCCAATTCCGCACCCCGGACACCAGATATGGGGAATGCGATCCGTTCGAATCAGATCATCCAAGGGATGAGAGGGTTGTTTTTTGGAGGGTGTCGGGATTTCTTGCATGGGTTAAAAGGCCTCTTTCAACAGGTTAACAACGCTGTCCGGATGGATAATCGTCCCGCCGGGATGCCCGACTAAAAACACAGGAACCTTGGCCCCGGCGCATCGTTCAACCTCCCGATGGATCTGACCCAGATTAATCTCCACAGTCACGAATCCCCTGACTCTATCCGCCAGCTTGCGAATCTGATCTTCGGGAAACGGCCAGATCGTAACCAGACGCAAAAGTCCGGCCTTGATTCCCAGCTTCCTGGCTTCAGCCACAGCGGCCATGCTGGTTCGGGCCGAAACTCCATAAGATATAAGGGCGATTTCAGCATCATCCAAAAGGTAACTATCCGTCCGAATGATGTCGTGTAAATTTTTTTGGATTTTTTCAGTAATCCGGGTAACCATCTCTGTCTGGGTTTCTGCGGTCATTACCGGATAGCCCTTTTCATCGTGGGTCAGACCGGTAATGTGCAGATTATAGCCTTCCCCTGCCGCCGGCATGGGTGCAACACCATTGGGTCCGGGCGCAAAGGGTTTAAAGCGGTCTTTTCTCCCTTTGGGTCTGGGACGCGATACGATCTCAAGTTGTTTTGCATCGGGTATAATGACTTTTTCACTCATATGCCCGATAACTTCGTCGGTCATGATGAGAACCGGCAACCGGTATTTCTCACTCAGATTAAACGCTGAAATCGTTAAATAAAATATTTCCTGGGGTGAAGACGGGGCCATGGCAATAATTTCATAGTGCCCGTGTGACCCCCAACGGGCCTGCATCATGTCGCTCTGGGCGCCATGTGTCGGGAGACCTGTGGATGGTCCGCCGCGCTGAACATTTACTACAACACAGGGGGTTTCTGTACAGATCCCCAAACCGATATTTTCCATCATAAGACTGAACCCGGGTCCGGAGGTTGCGGTCATGCTTTTTACACCGCCCCATGATGCTCCAAGAACAGCGGCCATGGCGCCGATTTCGTCTTCCATCTGGATAAAACATCCGTCAACCTGAGAAAGCCGGATAGCCATCCGTTCGGCGATCTCAGTGGCAGGGGTTATGGGATAGCCTCCAAAAAAAAGGCATCCTGCTGCCAGTGCGCCTTCGGCACAGGCAACGTCACCTGTCATAAAATATTCACCGGTAAGCACTGCTGGATTCATTCTTCTCCTGTCGAACCTTTATAGCAAAATAGGGTTGGTTCCGGCCTGGCCGACTTCGGTTATTCCTGGGTCTTCTACTGAAAATATGGCAAACTCCGGGCAAATGATTTCACAGTAATGACAGTTCACACATTCCTCGGGCTTTACCACAACGGGGGGATGATACCCCTTTTGGTTGAATTTTGTTGAAAATTCAAGAGCCTGCTTGGGGCAGTACTCGATACAGTATCCACATCCTTTACATCGATCCTCCAAGATGTGCACGATACCTAGAGAAACTTGTATGGTGTCCGAGTCAAGGGGAACTCTCCAAAATTCCATATGCCTTTCTCCAATTATTTGGGCAGTCCTGCAAATTTCAATCACAAACGGTTTCAGATATACTAATTGTTAAGATGTGTCAAATACTAAATTTTAAAAACATGACGAATTTAGTAGAGTCCGCCTAATTTTTCCGAGGGGTACCTATCATTTAATGAATTGCCTGCGTGCACAGTTGCGGGTAAAACTAAAAGTATTACGTTCGAAAATTTATTGGAAAAATGGAGGGTGGGATTTTCTAAAACCATCCCCAGGTTTTTTGGTAAGTTCTCAATAAGCTCTGCTAACTAATCAGAACCGACAAGTAACCCTTGAAACTCAATGAAATAGCGTTTATGGTTACCGCGCAACCGGGTGATCTAACGAT
The DNA here is from genome assembly GCA_964410925.1 of uncultured Desulfobacteraceae bacterium. Classification (GTDB taxonomy): domain Bacteria; phylum Desulfobacterota; class Desulfobacteria; order Desulfobacterales; family UBA11574; genus S5133MH16. Next base: position 26,967 of record CAYPIW010000155.1, on the reverse strand, counting down.
CAATCAATATGGATGAAAATGAATAAAATACTTGTCAGCGCCTGCTTAATCGGAGAAAATGTTCGGTACAACGGACGACTTAAAGTTTATGAAAGCAGTTGGTTAAGGGGGTGGAAGCTCCAGGGACGTCTGGTGACGTTCTGCCCCGAAGTTGGTGGGGGGCTTCCGGTGCCCAGACCTTGCTCGGAAATCTCCGGTTGCGACGGACGTACGGTAGTGTACGGGGATGCAAGAGTGATGAACATTAAAGGTAAGGATGTTACCCAATATTTTTTGACCGGTGCTCAAAAAACCCTTGAAATTGCCCGCCTGCACAACATCAAGCTTGTCGTTCTGAAAGATGGCAGCCCTTCGTGCGGCAGCACATATATTTACGACGGAAGTTTTTCCGGAATTAAAAAGCCGGGGAAAGGCATTACCACTGTTCTTCTGGAAGAAAGTGGTATCCGTGTGTTCAGCGAAGGGGAACTTCAGGAAGCCTTCAAATATTTAAAAACCCTTGAGATTTAATTTGAGGTTTTTTTATCAACCAATTTCATCCCGAAAATACAAGATAAGGCATTCACCGGGGTCAGTTTATTCTATCAATAAGAAATAAAAAACACAATAAGTTGAATTAATAACTGATCAAAACCTCAATAATAGTGATGAAGATCTAACCGGGTAGGCGGGGGCTGTTACCAGCCCCAATCCCTTTAGGAACCGTGCTTGAGAGTCTTCCCTCACACGGCTCAAGCCTCCCAAAGGTCAGCTCTTGTTGGGCCATCCGTTGGAGTAAAATTTACGCCAACTTTACGATATTGACTGATAGCTACAATGCCTTTCGGCGAGGGGTGCACCAGACTGCCTAATGGCCGCCGTCTTTTGCTTTCCCCTCTTGATGTAGTTCCTTCAGTGTTCTCGTAACGGGACACCCGCGGGACGTATGCTCTCTTTCGATCCGGGCAAATTTTGAACCCGTATCCAACCCATTACAGCCTGGCATTCGCTTTTTCCCGCATCTTACGCCCACACCTCCAACAGTGTGCCTTACGGTTTCACCTGCTCCTCGGCAAGCACAGGGCGGAAATACAATTAGAGATCACACTCGAACTGTAAACAACGAGTAGAGATCGTTTTTAAAATATCATTTGTTACCTTACGAAAATCCGGTTTGTCAAAACCCTTATGATCTTGCTAAAGGCACAACCCGTATCAAGTCTAACTGATTTACATATATCAAAAAAATGAAAAAGGCAAACGCCGGAAAATGGGTTTGCCCCTTATTAAAAAAACAATATCACCGTTGAAAAATTTAAAATCGATAATGATACCGTATATTGTGTCGTATACCCATTATCCTATTGATCTGAAAAATGGAATGTTTGCTGAGATACTGCTTTGATATCAAACAAAATTAGATGGCTGAACTCCAACGCAGGTATCAACGGTTTAAAGTCAATGGTTTCATAGTATGAATTGCAACCAAGATTAATTCATAGCCACATTAAAAATTAAACTTTTCTCTAAATTTCTTACATAAATATTCGCCGATTGGTATGGCCGAGGTCGCAGCGGGTGAGGGAGCATTACAAACATGCAAAGAACGCTCGCTTTCAGCAAAAAGAAAATCGTGAACAAGACTACCATCAATTTTCACTGCCTGGGCTCTTATGCCAGCAGGGTGAGGATAGAGGTCCGATAATTTCAGGATTGGACAATATTTGCGCACTAGACTCAGATAACCAGGTTTGTAGAAAGAATTTTTAATTTCGTACAATCCATACCTTATATTATTGGAGATTACTTTCCAAAAGCCCGGAAATTTCATCATCTCCAAGCTGTCTTTCAAATTCAAGTTAAGACTACTGTAACCTTCTCGTTTCCAACCCACTACGGCATTTGGACCAACAGTTACCGATCCGTCAATCATCCGAGTCAGATGCACACCCAAAAAAGGCAACTCAGGATCGGATATGGGGTAGATGAGGTGATTGACGACTTGATTATATTTGGCTGGTAGCTTGTAATACTCACCACGAAAGGGAACGATTTGAAAATCAATATCTATGTTCATCATCTTTGCCAATCGATCCGCCATTAAACCCGCACAGACAACAAGATATTTAGCATTTATGGTGTGCGCTCCTGACCGAATTTTAACTGCATCAGAAGTCTCTTTCAGCGCTTTGACTTCGAATCCAAATTTGATTACGCCACCCAATGCAATAAAAAGCTCAGCCATTTTCAGAGTTATCTTTTTATAATCGGTAATACCTGTTGCTGGAACTAACAAAGCCGCTAGACCTTTAATATTGGGTTCTCGTTTTTTTAGTTCTGTTTCCGACAAAAACTCTATCTCAATTCCGTTTTGAATGCATCTGCTTTCAAGTTCTCCCATCCGATCGTATTCAATAGTATCGCTAGCAACCAAAAGTTTACCACATTGCTCATGTGGCAAGTCATGCTCTCGGCAAAATGCGAGGGTTTGGGCTGAACCACGTTTGCAGAACTCAGCTTTTAGGCTTTCTGGTTTGTAATACACTCCCGCATGGATCACCCCTGAGTTATGACCAGTTTGATGTTTTGCCAGAGAAGATTCCTTTTCAATTAATAAAATAGCCGAATTAGGATAGGACTTTTTCAGCATCCAAGCAGTGGAGACACCAACAATACCACCTCCGATAAGAACTATATCATACCCACTCAATATCTCCTCCCCAAGCTCAAATAACAATGCCACTTTTATAAGTCATCCTGTTGTCAAAAAGTGTAAAAATATTAAATTTATGCTTTATTGACAAAAAAGCAACACAAATGGAATTTATGCCAATTGCATATATCAAAAAAAATGAAAAGAGCAAATCCCCGGAAAAAGATTTGCCCTTATTACAAAAACGATTTAACCGCTGAAAAATTTAAGATCGGTGATGATGCTGTATATTGTGCCGTGCGGCTATTAACCGTTTTGTGTAAAAAAGATGTGGTTGCTAAGATACTGTTTTGATATCAAACAAATTTAGGTAGTTGCGGTTTATTGCAGTTAGCACAGGTTTTAAATCGATGATTTTAAAGCAAAATCTGAAGGATTTTTTGGCCTCACTTTTTCAGGATCAAAGGCTATTTTCTAAATTCTGAATTCAATAACCATCACTTTGCTAAATAATTGAATCGGTATGCCGGAGTCCTCTCTTTTATTTTTGTCCAGTATGGTTCCTTTTCAAGGATTAGGATCAGAGATGAGCCATGCCACAGTAACCGCCGGGAATATGGATTCATTAAATTAACGGTAAACCCATATCTTGCTCCCAACGGTTTTTTTTTCATTTTACACAGGCCGAGAAATTGGGCGATCCCCCTGTCACGGGCATGGTAAAACTCAAAAAACCGAACTGCTCCCTATATGATCTTTACGATGTCACACCCGGCAGCCCAGCTATTACTCCAAAAGAAAAATCACCTAAACCAAGTTCAATACGAATATGGCGACCCGTGCCTTTCCGTCACCCGATCCCCCGCCGGCTGCTACGTAGCACTGTTTGCAGGATGATGCTTAATGAGGAAACTATTCTATCATCGTTGATAAGACAGTAGGTGCTCACTGGTGGGAAGGATTATCGATATGGATTGCTTTTAGTATATTTTCGATTTGATGGGATAAACGATCTACTTTCTGTTCCAGTCTTAGTATGCGACAATTGGCCATATTCTGTTGAGCAGGGCGATTGAAGACAGAAGGGATTCTCTCACATTTTGAGGGCACTATACGATCAAGAATATGGCCGATATGAACCATGCTGTTATTTGAGTGTTCTGATCGGTCAGCACATTTCATCTGAGAGCCATCATGAGTGTCACTGCCGGTGGTAGCCACCCGGTAGTCCTCATTTCGACTGACAGAAGCACTCTTATGATAGTTTTGCAGGAACCTGACGCTTTCAACAAAGTCCGACTCCCTGATTATCATCACCAGGTCTATGGTATTGAAGTTTTCCTCACAACGGAAGCATCTGGCCAGATTTGTCTCAGGATTTACGGCGGTGTTAAATTCTTGGCATAAGGGGCAAAGAAAACGAAAATGACCCTCCGCAACCCGGGAAGGAATGCAAAGTGCCTTATCAATCAATGCGTCAATAGGAATGTCATTGCGTAGAGTATGCAGTTCGTGATTGGTAAAGCGGCCTTTTGTCATTTCAACCCGCCGGATCAGGTTTGCGTCGCAGACTGACACAGTTCTTCATATTGATAACATGGCTGTTTTCAGTCAAACGGTCGATCAATGCCGCTGTAAGCTGATCGTTTCTCAAGAATGATGTCCATTGACTAAAACCAAGGTTGGAAGTTATCAATGTGTTTTTCTTCTTATGTCTTTTGTGCATCAGGGTAAAAAACAATCCAACCTGAACCGGTTCGACCTCCACATATCCGACTTCATCAATAAGCAGACAGTCATAGGAAAGAAATGTTTTCATGATTTTCTCTTCAGAATGATCCGCCACTGATCTATAGAGGATCTCTGTAAGCTCTGGGAAGGCAATGAACCGTCCTTTATATTCATGGTCAATTGCATGCATAAGAAAGGCTGTTGCAAGACCGGTTTTTCCGACACCAGTGGGTCCTATCCAGATGATATTTTGATTCTTGGTCATATAGTCAAATGAATCATACTGCTAAGTCTCACATTATCTGGCCCCAAATCTTACCTTATTTGACCCATTTCAAAAACGATATCTCGAAGCCCGGAAATGTGCTTTGATATGCTATATATTTCACATAATCTTAATATATTACCTGCGGGGTAGCGGGTTAAAATTATTACCTTCCATAAAAGAGAATCGGGGTTAAATAATTTGAGACAAACAGGTCCAATTATTGTGGGCGGTAGCAATATATCTTGTATGACAGTATATTCCATGTGTTTTGGTGAATTTCAATGCAACATCGGGGTTTACTCTTTTCCAGAAGACCGGCTATCTGCGAAACAGACATCTTATGAATGGTGTTTAATTCGTCAATCAATCGGGCCTGTTCCAAGATGCTGAGGCTTTTCGCATTTGCAATGCGCAAAAGTGTTATGATCCTAAAGGCCTCATCTTCACCGAGACAATGGTATGGCACGATGCCAATACTCAGCTTTTTCGCACATCTGTATCGTTTAAAACAATCGAGCAAAATCCGGTATCCATCCTTGGTCTCCATGCCCCGCAATGGATCTCGAATACCATGATCCAATATGGAGGATAAAAGCGACCTCTCCGTAACTTTTGACTTCAAACGGCAATGTTCATAACGCAAATCAAAACTAGATATTTCTAACTGTCTTATGCCGCTATTTTTCTGGTCATCGTTCATGATGGCTAACCATACAAACATTGGCATGTCCAAGTCTATTGCGTCTTGAAAACAGTTTGGGATTACTTCGTCAATATCCTTAATATATACATATGGTTATACCTGTAATGAATCTTAAAAACATGTTTCGATTACTTTGTTCATATCTTCTTTCATAACAACGGGTTATATCTATGATGCGTCTTAAAAACCGAAGTAGATTACTTTTCAGGAAAAGCCGGCGGCATTGTTCCGAATTCTGCTAAATATCTGTTCGGTCACGTATTCTGCCATAATCAAATTATCTCTGCCGATTTTACTCTCAATGATGTCTCGGGGCAGGTTCAGGTTGATCCGGCTTTTGGGTGCTGGCTCTGGATCTGCTTCAACATCTGGTTGAGTTGAATCCGGTGGGGATCTGCCGTCCTCTTCGAGTTTTTTATCTAAATAGTTGCTCTTGAAATATGCTGTATTCTTCTTGTTCCATTCTGCACAGTTTCTTCGATGCAATTCTCCACTGCACTCAGGACTGCAAGTCTTTTGTCTACCAGCTTGCCGAACATCAGGCAGAAACCACTTGCGGCAGATGCTACAGGGTCGTTTCCGGGGTCTCACATAAGGCATTGTATTTTCTCCTCCAAGATACTTGAATTCGAAAATACAATTAACACGGGAGGAATCAAAGGTCGGGTGATTAGAAAAAACGCCTTTTCGGAATATTGGTGGCCTGATTTTGCCCAGCGTTATAGTAATATCCCACCTCGGCATGCAGAGATTGTTGATTGGCCTGATGAAAAATCTAAACGGAAAGAAATTGCCCTCGAACTTGCTGAAAAAACTTTATTAATTCTTCGTCCTGATTAAACTTCTTAATTTCACATTTTAAAGTCTGGTTTTTGCTGATGGATGCGGATTTTTTTTTATTTCTCAATGTGGGGAATACAGTGAGGCATTACATTGATAACCAAATAAAAAGGACTTAGATAATTCCTCTAAGTCCTTGATATTATTAATGGCGGGAGTGACGGGACTTGAACCCGCGACCTCCGGCTTGACAGGCCGGCGCTCTAACCAAAACTGAGCTACACCCCCAGATGGTAGGCGGAACAGGGCTTGAACCTGTGACCCTCGGCTTGTAAGGCCGATGCTCTCCCAACTGAGCTATCCGCCCCTATACCCTGCGAGCAGATTTTAAATGCTGGAAATTTTTACAGCAAGCTACCGCTAACAATTTAGCAGCAGGAAGTCAATATTAAAATGTTCTGAACAAATGTTTCGTATAAATTCAAGATTAGTTCGCTTACGTTTGATTATATCAGGGCTGACGGTTGGCTGTGATCAACTTCTTTCTTCATCATGTCAAAAGGCATGTCATTTTCTTTAAAAAGCGTATCCCCTTCATTTAAAATCAATGAATGAGGCAATACTTCGTCCATATGTTCCACCAAAACAATTTCAACCTCTTTTAACACCGTGGAGGGGATATCCTTTAAATCCTTTTTATTTTCTTTAGGAATAATAACTTTCTTGACACCGCCTCTGTGAGCGGCCAGAATTTTTTCTTTTATTCCGCCAATAGGAAGAACACGTCCTCTCAAAGTTATTTCTCCGGTCATGGCAATATCATGATAAACCGGTCTTTTCAGAAGGGCTGAAACCAGGGACGTACACATTGAAATCCCTGCGGAAGGGCCGTCTTTTGGAATGGCACCTTCAGGTATGTGAATATGAATATCAAATTTCCTGTAAAATTTGCTGTCTATGTCGAGCTGATTGGCACGTGATCGGACATAACTTACGCCTGCCTGGGCAGACTCTTTCATTACATCTCCGAGTTTTCCGGTCATGGTAAGTTTTCCCTTACCGGGCATAATTAATGTTTCGACACAAAGCAATTCCCCGCCCACTTGTGTCCACGCAAGTCCGGTAACAATTCCGACCTGATCGTTTTCCTCTATCTGAAGCTCTTTAAAACGTGGCGGCCCTAAGTGATTCTGCACGGAACTTGCGGTAACCTTAAACCCATCGCTCTGTTTATTCGCGATTACTTTGCGGGCGATTTTGCGGCAGATGGAAGAAATTTCGCGTTCAAGGTTTCTGACTCCTGATTCTCGTGTATATCTCCGAATAATTGTAAGAACAGCTTCCTTGGAAAAACTTACATTCTTATCTTTAAGTCCGTTCATTTCGATCTGTTTGGATAAAAGAAAGTCTCTGGCAATATAATATTTTTCGTACTCGGCATATCCGGGCAAACGAATAATTTCCATTCTGTCCTGTAAGGGAAGCGGTATCTCAGGAAGCGTATTGGCTGTGGTAATAAAAAGTATATCCGAAAGATCGTAATCCATATCAAGATAATGGTCGTTGAAGCTGTAATTCTGTTCCGGGTCAAGGACCTCTAAGAGAGCGGCCGAAGGATCGCCACGGAAATCCATGCTCATTTTATCAACTTCATCAAGGCAAAATACCGGATTATTGACACCGACTTTTTTAAGAGACTGGATGATTTTACCGGGCATTGCGCCGATATAAGTGCGTCGATGTCCCCGAATTTCAGCCTCATCCCGAACACCTCCCAGGGAAAGACGTACAAATTTTCTTCCGGTAGCCCTGGCAACAGATTTGGCCAAAGATGTTTTTCCTACCCCGGGCGGTCCCACAAAACAAAGTATGGGTCCCCGGATTTTGTTGACCAGAGATTGCACCGCAAGGTATTCAAGTATGCGTTCCTTTGGCTTTTCCAGTCCGTAATGATCTTCTTCCAGTATTTTATCTGCTTCTTCGATATCTTTTCGGATTTTGCTCTTGTCAAACCAGGGAAGACTGATCAACCATTCAATATAGCCTCGAACCACCGTTGCTTCAGCGGACATGGGAGTCATCAGTTTAAGCTTTTTGAACTCTTGTCTGACTTTGGCTGCGGCTTCCTTTGACATGCGTTTGCGTTTGATTCGCTTTTCAAGATCATTCAGCTCATTTTTATTGTCATCCTCAGTCCCGATCTCCTTTTTGATGGCCCGCATTTGCTCATTCAAATAATAATTTTTCTGAGTTTTTTCCATCTGTTTTTTGACACGATCTTTTATTCTCTGATCCATCTTGAAGATATCGATTTCCATCTTTATCAAGCTTAACAGAAGAGACAGCCGGTCTTCCAAAACAACTGCTTCCAGGAGACGCTGTTTGTCGTCTATTTTAAAAGAAAAATGAGCTGCTACCGTATCCGCCAATTTTGAAGGATCTGAGAGGGCAGAAACCGTTTTGACGAGATCTTTTGAGATATTTTTGTTTACCTTAGCATATTCGTCAAAACTATCATGAATCGCCCGGATCAGAGCCTCGCCCTGGGCAGGCAAAATTTCAGTGTCTTGGATGGGCTTTAGCGCTACCTGCAAAAAGTCCGGGTTCCTGATAAAACGGACAATAGAAGCCCTGGATTGTCCTTCAATCAAAGCTTTTACCGTTCCGTCGGGGAGCCGGAGGAGTTGGAGTATCTTTGCAATGGTTCCTACCGGGCTGATATCTTTTTCCGTAGGGTTGTCAATAGCTGCCTTTTTTTGAGTGGAAAGGAAAACTCTTTTATTGGTGTTCATGGCATCGGAAAGCGCTTTCACAGATTGTGAACGCCCCACAAAAAGGGGGGCAACCATGTGAGGAAAGACCACGATATCTCTAAGCGGAAGTAACGGAAGCAGCAATTCCGGCGATTCTGAATCATTATCCTTAAAAAATTTTGGCAAGTTAATCATTGTAATATTTATACCTTTAATCAGTTGTCTTGTGCTTGCTGTTTCGGCTGCTCAAACAACAAAATGGGATCTTCTTTATTGATTACCGTATCTTCTCCGATGACGCACTCCTTTACATTCTCCATAGAAGGAATTTCATACATGATATCCATCATGCAGCTTTCTATAATGGCACGAAGGCCTCTGGCGCCGGATTTTCTTTTCAAAGCCTCTTTGGCAATGGCGGAAAGGGCGCTGTCTGTAAATCTTAAGTTTACGCCTTCCATTTCCATGAGTTTTGAAAACTGCTTAATAAGGGCATTTTTCGGCTCCTTGAGTATTTTTATCAAAGCAGAATCATTCAATTCTCCAAGGGTTGCGATAACAGGCAGACGACCCAAAAATTCAGGAATCAAACCGTATTTTATCAGATCCTCGGGTTGAACCAGCTTCAGGGTTTCACCGATGTTTTTTTCTTCCTGTTTTGCGATTTTGGCGCCAAATCCCATGATTTTGGATCCCAAACGCCGCTGTATAATTTGCTCGAGCCCTGTAAAAGTTCCCCCACAAATAAAGAGGATGTTAGAGGTGTCCACCTTGACAAAATCCTGCTGCGGATGTTTTCGTCCGCCTTTGGGAGGCACGCTGGCGGTGGTTCCTTCTATAATCTTCAATAATGCCTGCTGAACCCCCTCTCCGGAAACATCGCGGGTAATGGAAGGGTTATCGGATTTGCGTGCAATTTTGTCAATTTCATCGATGTAAACAATGCCCCGCCGGGCTTTTTCCACATCGTAATCCGCGTTCTGAAGCAGGGAAAGGATAATATTTTCAACATCCTCACCCACATAGCCTGCCTCGGTCAGGCTGGTCGCATCGGCAATGGTAAAGGGTACATTCAGAAATCGTGCAAGGGTTTGCGCCAGCAATGTCTTTCCACAGCCGGTGGGTCCAATAAGAAGGATATTACTTTTCTGAAGCTCAACCTCACTGGTTCTGATTGAAGAATCAAGACGCTTGTAATGATTATAAACAGCAACAGCAAGAGTCTTTTTGGCCGCATCCTGCTCGATCACGTAATCGTCGAGCATGGCCTTTATCTCTTTTGGAAAAAGCGGTTGCTCCATACCATCTATATCTTTTTCTCTTTCTTCTTCAATAATTTCACTGCAGAGCTGTATGCATTCGTCACAAATATAAACCGCGGGACCGGCAATCAGCTTCTGTACCTCTTTCTGATTTTTTCCACAAAACGAACAAAAGAGATTGTCGTTCATATCCCCTTTTTTCGACATGTTAATCCTCCACCTTTTCTATTTTATCAAGATCATCTCTGTTAAAGATAACATGATCGACGATCCCGTATTCTTTGGCCTCCTGGCCAGTCATGAAAAAATCACGATCCGTATCAGACTGTATGTGCGCCAAATCCTTTCCGGTGTGCAACACTAAAATGTTATTCAGAGTTTCCTTCATACGAAGAATTTCTTTGGCCTGTATTGCTATATCCGATGCTTGCCCCTGAAATCCTCCCATGGGCTGATGGATCAAGATTCTTGCGTTTGGAAGGGTATAGCGCTTACCTTTTGTTCCAGCGGTCAGTAAAAGCGCTCCCATACTGGCCGCTTGTCCGATACATACGGTGGCAATATCCGGTTTAATATACTGCATGGTGTCATAGACCGCCAAACCGGCTGTCACCAAACCGCCCGGGGAATTGATATAAAAATTGATATCCTTGTCAGGATCTTCGGATTCAAGGAATAAAAGCTGTGCAATCAAAAGATTTGCAATCTCATCATTCATTGCCGAGCCAAGGAAAATGATTCTGTCTTTGAGAAGCCTTGAATATATATCATAGGCGCGTTCGCCTCTGCTGCTCTGCTCTATAACCATGGGTATTAATGGCACAAATCGTCTCCTTATATTTTTTGTTCGCAACAGTTTACTTCTTTCAAACTGTTGGATTTAAATTTCAGATTGTTTTTCTAAGCTGGGCTCTACCTCTTCAATGATGCTATTTTTAATAATAAGGTCCATAGCCTGTTTTTCAAGTAGCGTCTGTTTAAATAATTCGAGGGTATCGGTATTCTGACCATAATACTTTTTTATTTCTTCAACCGGTTGTTTAAAACCCTGGGCCATCTCCTTAAACGCATTTTCTAATTCTTCATCAGAAAGAGCCATATTTTCCTGCTCGACAATCTTATCTAAAATTAAATGCCGTCTTACTTTCTTTTCAGCCAGTTCACGATGTTTTTCCAAAAGGATTTCTCTGGACAGCCCCTGATCTTCCATTGACTTGTTATGATATGCCAAAGTCCGTTCAACCTCTTCAATAATCCGTTCCAGTTCATAATCGACCATTGAATCCGGCAACTCGAATTCTGTTTTTGAGATCAGATTCTTAAAAATCTGCTCGTTCATCTCCTGCTCTGCTCTCTTGGCGTAGCCCTCATCCAGGTTCTTGGTTATGGCCTCCTTGAGGTTGTCTAATGTTTCATACTGCCCAAAATTTTTGGCAAACTCGTCATTAATTTCCGGAAGCACTTCTTCCCTGATCTCATGGAGGGTTACCTGGAAGATTATTTCCTGGTTGGCCAGCTTTACGTTATGATAATCTTCCGGAAACTTTACTTTTATTTCCCGGGTATCTCCGGTCTTCATTCCGACTAGCTGATCGTCAAATTCCTTTAAAATATGCCCCTCGCCAACTTTCATGGCGTGGTTTTCGGTTTTTTGGGTTTCGGCAAAGGGTTTGCCGTCCTTAAATCCTTCATAATCTATCAGAACAAAATCGGTTTCCCGAGCTCCTCGATCTTCTGATATGGGGTTTTGTTTTGCCAAATTTTTCTGGAGCATTTTAAGCTGTGCATCCATTTCTTCATCCGTAGCATGGTAGAGATTTTTTTTCAGGGGTAAGTTTTTGAAATCGATATCGTCAATTTTGGGTTTTATTTCCACCGTGACAGCATAGGAATAAGGCCTCTTTTCATCGAGTCCGGGCGGATCAATTTCCGGCTTTGCCACAATATCGAGATCGGCTTGCTTGAGCGCCGCGATAAAAGAATCCTGAATGAGCTTGGAAGATACATCATTATGCACATCTTTTTTAAACAATTGTTCCAAAACCGAACGGGGTGCCTTACCCGGGCGAAACCCTTTTATTTTAGCGGTTTTCTTGAGCTTTTTATAGGCATCGTTCAGTTCACGAACAACCGTTTCTTCGGGAATCTCAACATTCATTATCTTTTTGACGCTGCTCACATTTTCTACCGAAACTTTCATAAAAATCCTTTCTAACAAGTTAGCATAAATTAAAAAACTGGTGCGAGAGGGGAGACTTGAACTCCCATTCTGTCACCAGAGCTGGATCCTAAGTCCAGTGCGTCTGCCAGTTCCGCCACTCTCGCAACTTAATACGGTGTTAGTCTATTGGGAACCTTAAATTTTGCCACCGCCCCGTTTTTTTCAGGTTAAAAAGAACGGGTTGAATAGTACGGCAAACTATAACTTGACAATATACCTAAATATATTAAATTTCAACAGAATATAAGATAGAATTATAATATCAAATCCAGTGCGTGTCAAGTAAAGCAACAAGAGGGTCTTCTATGTCATCGGCATATCATCCATTTTTTAGAAAACGGTATTGCCTTTTAATTGGTTTAGGGATCATTCTTATATCCTCCCAAACCTTACAGGCAGCCTCCAAAAAACCGATCTTTGCACAGCAAAAAAAAACCATTGTGATAGATCCGGGACATGGAGGGTATGACACCGGTGCTTTGGGTCCGGAAGGAACTTTTGAAAAAAATGTGAGTCTTGAGCTGGCCAAAACGGTGGCCGCGGAATTGGAGAATACCTACCGTGTAATTCTTACCAGAACCGATGACTATTTTTTAAATATTCCTTCCCGAAGCTCCATAGCCAACCATGAAAACGCAGACCTTTTCATCAGCATTCATGCCGGCGGAAGCTTTCTTCATCAGGCAAGCGGCATAACCATTTGTTTTTTCAATGCAATATCTGAATCGGTTTTAACACCCGACACGGATCCCTCTAAACCGTTGGAAACAATTCACTCCCAGGCTCCCTGGTCCACCATTCAAAACAGGCATCAAACATCAAGCAAAATTCTTGCCAACTTGTTGCAAAATCGCTTCAATGAACGGACACTATTCAAAAAAAGTGAAATTTTGGGTGCGCCGTTGCTGGTTCTGGAAGGAGCGGATATGCCCGCAGTGTGCCTGGAAATCGGATATATCACCAATCCCGCTGAAGAAAAATCATTACAAGATATCAGCGTGTTATCGAATATTGCCCAAAGCATCCGAAACGGCATCGACGATTTTTTTGAAAAAGTTCGTTAATTGTTTTTATGTACTTGCATGCGCATTCAAAGCATGGTAAAAAATTATTCATCATCGGGGCGTGGCGCAGCCTGGCAGCGCGCCTGCTTTGGGAGCAGGAAGTCGGAGGTTCAAATCCTCTCGCCCCGACCAGACTTCGCTTCAAAACGAAGTTGAAAAAGCGAAGACTGCCGCGCCGACCTTTACCGCCGTAGTCTTGACGAAGGCTGGCAACACCCATAAATTCGGATTGCTCAAAGCTGCGGCTCGGCATGCCATTTTTATGTAAATCCAAATTTGATGAACTCGCAAAAAGTAATAAAATACCGTTTTCTTTCTGAGCTGCAGGCCGTCATTCCGGCGAAAGCCGGAATCCAGTCTTTTCAAGAAGTTGTAGAGCATCTGGACTCCGGTTTTCACCGGAGTGACGACTTTTTGCGAATTCATCAATTTTAGGGCGATGTCCTTTTGGACCCATGAAGTCCGAGTACATTTCGGCAAGAAAATCGCAGCTAAATTTTTATAAATACGTTCCGCTTTACATGAAAACGGATAAGGGATTTGTTCTTTATAAAGCACATGGAAAGACACTCTATGATATGCGTCTTAATGACAAAAGGCATCCTAAAATTTTGAAAACTTCAAAAAAATTATCCGCATAAGAATTCGAAGGGATGAAACCCCATACCATTATTGGATTTAATGTCTTGGATAAATGTCAACTCAGCGATAAGAGGATCAAATTTGCTGCATTGGACCACCATGAAAAGCTGGATGGTACGGGGTATCCCAACGGAAAACATAATTTGTCAGAATTTGCCCAAATATTAAGTATTATTGATTGTTATGAAGCCTTAACAAATGACGACTGTCCTTATTGAAACGCTATGAATCCGATAGAAGCGCTAACATTAATAAGAGAAAATGTTATCGTAAATAAGCTTGACGTGAAAATATTTGAAAAGTTTGCTTATAGCTTGATTTAAAAAAATATTCCTTCGTAACTATATGATTTTGTTCCCATAAAATCCGGTCGGTAAATGAACATTTCGTGCCCATAGCAGATTTCATTTTTTTGGGATTTGGGCTCCGGCTTGCTGTTCCTTTTGGTCATTCTCGCCTGCGGCTCTTTTTACGCTTCGCTCCAGCCTCCAGACTTTTCCTCACTGAAACGCCCTTGCCTTCAGATAGTATTTATGTTAAGAAATCATAAAGTTATTAACCGGGTTCACATACAGGGGACTTTCACCCCTAAAGTTCACGCCAATGCATGGGTACGCAAAAATTTCGAGATGACTACAAAAGCCGAGCCGGTTTTTTTGTAAATCCAAATAGTTCGTAGCGTTTGTATCAGCTCGATTTCAGTGTTAGAATCATAAAAGGGAAAATATGTCAGACGGTAAAATTGAAAAATTGGCCGTATTAATAGATGCGGATAACGCCCAGCCTTCTATTGTTGACGGCCTGCTATCGGAAATCGCAAAGTATGGGACAGCGAATGTAAAAAGAATTTACGGTGACTGGACCCTGTCAGGCCTTAAAGGCTGGAAGGAAGTCCTTTTACAGTATTCAATACAGCCCATACAGCAATTTGGGTATACTTCAGGGAAAAATTCAACTGACAGTGCATTAATAATTGACGCAATGGATTTACTTTACACGGGCAAATTTGACGGTTTTTGCATAGTATCCAGCGATAGCGATTTCACTAAGTTAGCGTCAAGGATAAGGGAAGCCGGTCTTTTTGTTTATGGATTCGGAGAGAAAAAAACCCCTAAAGCATTCGTTTCTGCGTGTGATAAGTTTGTTTTCACTGAAGTGCTGCGCTCCAGAGATGATTATACTGAGAAAATAAGACGCAAGACAACCAGCGAACTTAAGAAAGATACGAAACTTGTTGATTTATTGAGAAACGCCGTTGAGGCATCTTCGGACGATTCTGGTTGGGCTCATCTTGCATCTGTGGGTAGTAACATTGCCAAGCAGGCACCAGAATTTGATCCCAGAAACTATGGTTACAAAAAGTTGGGGGAACTTGCATCAGCAACAATGCTATTCCAAATCGAAGAAAGAGCTGTTGGCGATGGACCCTCAAAGGCAATTTATTTAAAAGACAAAAGAAAAAAATAAAGGACATACACAGTCTTTTGAGATATTCCACCCGGTTGAAACAAAAAAGTCGAGGCTATATGGTATTTGCTATTCGTATCTTATCAAGGAGGAGCGTTTAAAATGCAAATAAAAACAATATTATGCCCGATAGATTTTTCCGAAATCTCCGCTAACGCTTTGGAATATGCGGTCTTTTTAGCATCTCATCATCATGCTGAACTTTTGATTCTGCACGTAGTGGAGCAGCTTCATGAATTTGAACATTACCAGGTCCTTGTTCTCACACCCCAGGAACTTGCGGAAAAAATGGAAGAGCAGGCATATGAAGAGCTAAACAGATTGACCGAACAAATCAAAAAGGCCATTAAAGTGGAAACCGTTGTACGGCAAGGCAAGCCCTTTGTGGAAATCATCAAAGAAGCCAGGGAAAAAGACATGGACTTGATTGTGATGGCCAGCCACGGCAGAACAGGTGTTTCGCATATGCTCATGGGCAGCGTTGCCGAAAAAGTAGTTCGCAAAGCGCACTGTCCGGTATTGATTGTCAGAACCGAAGATACTCAATGATATCCCATGCACATGATTCATGTCGAAAAGAAGCTGTTATGTCTGACTCTTTTTGTTATTGGGCTGTGCGTGGGCTCCGATGTGATTGCCCACCCGCATGTATTTATTGTCCAGCGATTGAAAATCGTATTCGATGATCAAGGCCTGGCAGGATTTGGAGTGGAGTGGCAGTTCGATGCCAAAAAACGGCCTGCCCGGGTTGAAAATGAAGATCGCTTTGTGATTGAAAGCGCCATCAAAGAGGACAAATCCACCTCCATTTATTTTGGCATGGTCAATCCCTTTTTATAAATAGTTGAATCGAACACCGAGGTCATGTAACAATGGAAAATCCGGAAGGGGAAAGAACAGGCGTCGAAAAAGCAGGAGAAGATCTGTTTAATTTTGCCATTAATCATGAGGATATTAAAACGCTTATGGCACATCTGCCGGAAGAGGCGGACATTAAGCGGGGAAAGGTTGAATATGAACTCCAGATACTGAAAATTATCAGCATCGGCTGGAGCATATCCTATTATCTGGAAAATTGTGCCCAGAAAAATCCCCTTTTAGAGGGATATTGGAAGGCAGTTCATGAATTTTCACAGAGCATATCTACAACAACCGGATGGATGATCGGCAATAATATTGATTATTTTCAAATACTAAAAGACCGCCTGGATATGTATTTGGCTGCCATGACCCAAAAAGACGATGCACCGGAGCCTGCAGTTGTAATAGGACCGGAATTTGCCAGGACATGCGGTAACGTGGATGACGTATTCACGGTTATGACCGGCTCAAGGATGTTCATCGCAACCATCGGCAGTGTTAAGGAATACCTCGAGACCATCACCCTGTAACTTCTCAATAAGTTCTGGTGTATTAAATGGTGATATTGAGCCGGCAACCGATGATAAAATATAATCTGTATAGAACTCGAATCACCCGTTTATTTCGTGTCATATCCGAATAAACAATCAAGGAGCGCATGATGATATTTGATATTCCAGGATATACCAGATTAGAGATCAAGCACGTTGTGTGTGATTACAATGGGACCATCGCTGTTGACGGAAAGCTGATTGACGGGGTTTGTGAAATTATTAATGAGCTTTCCAAGGAGTTGGAGTTTCATGTAATTACCGCTGACACTTATGGATTTGTTGAACGTGAATTAAAAAATGTCAATTGCAAGCTGATAAAAATATCCAATCAAAATCAAGCTCAAAGCAAACTTGAGTATGTTTCGGGTATCGGAAAAGACCGTACGGTTTGTATCGGCAACGGGAATAATGACAGATTAATGCTAAAAGAAGCGTGTTTGGGAATCGCTTTGGTTCAAGAAGAGGGCGCTTGCGTTGAAACCTTACTGTCTTCAACTGTTGTTTGCAAAAGCATCATTGATGCATTTGGTTATTTCAAGGAACCCAAACGGTTGATTGCAACGCTAAGAAGATGAAAAATTCCATAGAAAACATACGAAGCGTGGTGCAATGTTTGGGTTAAACTGAATCTTCTTCAATATCGGGAGCAATTTTTTTAGCCTTTTTAAATTTCTTTGATGCTTCTTCCTTTCGGCCAAGAGCATTTAATGCAAAGCCACAGCCGTACAACGCAGGTACGAAGTCGGGTTTGACCTCCAAGGCTTTCTCAAACTTTTCAACCGCTTCCTGGTATTGCTGCAACTCCACAAGGGCTATTCCCCAACTGCACCATATCTCTACATTTTCGGATTGTTGTTTTATCGCCGTTTTAAATTTCTCAATGGCCTCTTGGTACTGTTTCATAATTATGACACCTTGTTCGAGCCTTTTTTAAGTTTTTGTTTCAGCTCAGCAAAAAGATCCTTTTGCTTTTTTGCCTGTTCGGCCTGAAACGACTCTATTTTCTGGGTAAAATCTTTTCTGGAATTCTGAAAGGCTTTAAGGGAATTTTCAAGCGTGTCCCCTTTTTTGGCTTTGGGAATTTCTTCTATTTTTAAGTGGTTTTTGATAAAAAGGCGAGTCCCAAAACCACCTTCAACCACATCGACTACCCCGGTATCTTTAAGCTTTTTACAGATGAAATTGCCTTGTTCCGGAGAAAAAGATAGGATCCGGCAAACCTGATCCATAGAAGGGGGCGTAGAATTCTGGTGTGTAAGAATCCTTATCGCGGCGACAACAAGATGGGCATTAGAATAAAAATCCGAGTATTCCATGATCATCGAAAAAAAAACGGTTCAAAATTTGTATTTAAGATCAAACAATAAAATAGCTTATCGTATTCCCGCTTCTTGACATAGTAAAATTAGAAGAGTAACATTTATTTCTATGTTGTCAAGCTGCAAAAATGAGAATGTTGTCGGGCGATGCAAAAAAGGAAAGATAAATTCCACATGGATAATTCGTATCCGTCGCAAGAATAACCCATAACCATTGAAGGAGTGTAACATGACTGAGATAATTGATGTAAAAGCCAGGGAAATACTCGATTCGAGAGGAAATCCTACAGTTGAAGCAGACGTGTTTGTTTCCTGCGGCGCTGTGGGACGCGCGGCAATTCCTTCGGGCGCTTCCACAGGAAAACGTGAAGCCTTGGAACTGCGGGATAAGCGATCAAAGCGGTTTGGCGGCAAGGGCGTTATCACTGCCGTTAAAAACATAGTGGATAAAATCGGACCTGCCGTCCGGGGTGTGGATGCAGCAGATCAAGTGGTGTTGGATAGACTCATGATCGAACTGGACGGCACGCCCAACAAATCCAAACTGGGAGCCAATGCAATTCTCGGAGTATCAATGGCTGCTGCGCGCGCCGCCGCTCTGGCCTATGGAATGCCTCTCTATAGATATATTGGAGGAATTAACGCCAGATGCCTTCCACTTCCCATGATGAACATCATAAACGGAGGCGCCCATGCCGCAAACAATCTTGACATACAAGAATTTATGATTGTCCCTGTGGGCGCAAAATCCATCACTCAGGCCGTGCAAATGGGAGCAGAAACCTTTCATAGCCTGAAAAAAATACTTAAAGACAAAGGGCTCAGCACTGCCGTAGGGGATGAAGGCGGTTTTGCGCCGGACTTTGAATCTCATGAAGAAGCCATAAAATTCATTATTAGTGCAATTGAGTCCGCCGGATACAAACCCGGAAGCCATATTGGGATTGCCCTGGATGCTGCCGCAAATGAGTTTTACAAAAAAGGAAAATACGTTCTGAAATCGGAAAATAAAAATCTCAACGCCGAAACGCTCATCGATTATTATGAAAGTTTGGTTGAAAGGTATCCTATCCTGAGTATAGAAGACGGTCTTGCCGAGCAGGATTGGAAGGGCTGGGAATTGATGACCGAGCGTATGGAAGGATCCATCCAGATCGTAGGCGATGATATTTTTGTAACCAACCCCAAGATTTTCAGCAAGGGGATTGAAAAAGGAGTTGCAAACTCAATCCTGATCAAACTGAATCAGATCGGAACGGTTACCGAAACCCTCGATACCATTGACATGGCCGAACAGGCTGGCTACACCACGGTTATATCTCACAGATCGGGTGAAACAGAAGACACTTTTATTTCGGATTTTGTGGTGGGTGTAAACGGCGGCCAGATAAAAACCGGTTCCATGTCCCGCAGTGACCGGATCTCCAAGTATAACCAGCTCATGAGGATTGAAGAGGAACTTGGAGACGGAGCCACGTTCGCAGATGAAATACTATAGATATCTTTTGAATCAATACCCGAATAAGTTTTTGGTCATTTTTCAAATCGTTGCGATAGTGACATGTTTGTATGCACCGGCAAATGCCTATGTTTTGCCCGGCCCCTATATCCTGAAACTGATGATCCGAAATCTTGGGAAAGCCAAAAGCCTCCTGGTTTCTCAGACATTGGTGATTCATGATGATACGTTGCAAATAAGAGGGATTGAACTCAATGAAACCTTGAGGTACGTTTTTCCGGATATATTCCGTTCGGACACGGTGTCCGAAAATGTTCACAGAATCCATGTGTTATCAGAAGGAAAAGCCCTGACTGTCATTGACGGAAAGGTTGCCGATGATTCAGACACCCGTTATGACAGGTATAAAAACATACTTCTTTTCAAACCCGGGAAGATGCTTCAAGACCAGCTTTCCATCCTGGGTGTGGATGTAACGGTTTCAAGTCTGGGGCGCTTTCAGGGAAAACCGGCATATGTTTTGGGCGCCCGATATCCGGATGAAACCACTGCTCAGGTATGGCTGGATAAGGACACATTCAGACCGTTTCGCTGGATCATGACGGGCAAGCCCGAACAAAGCCGGGAAACCAGTTTAGAGGTTCGGTATGCTCAGTGGCAAAAGGTTCAGAATACCTGGTACCCCATGCGGATTGAGTTTTTTATGGCCGGCATTCTCGTTCGTGAAATTCATGTACAAAATATAAAAGTAAATCCTTCTTTTTCAAAAAAGCTTTTTGATATAAATCACCTTAAATCTCTCTATCCTCAGGGTCCTCCTGCTATACCGGAACAGGAAAATAAAAAGGATCTGGATGAAGTTCAGAAGACTATTGAGGATTTTAAGAGACTATATGAGTAAGTTGAGATCCTGAATCTGAGGCAGCATATGGATCATAAAACAAAGTTTATATTTGTAACCGGCGGCGTGCTTTCATCTCTGGGCAAAGGGCTTGCTTCCGCAGCAATCGGAGCACTTTTAGAAAGCCGGGGACTCAGCGTAACCTTACAAAAACTCGACCCCTACATCAACGTAGACCCCGGAACCATGAATCCCTTCCAGCACGGAGAGGTCTATGTCACGGATGACGGCGCTGAAACGGATCTGGATCTCGGGCATTACGAACGATTCACCCACGCCGTATTGGGTCGCGACAACAACTTTACCACCGGGAAAATATACCATTCGGTTATCACAAAGGAACGTAGGGGAGACTATCTGGGCGGTACGGTCCAGGTAATTCCCCACATTACAGATGAAATTAAACGAAGTATCAAACTTGTGGCCAATTCCGTGGATGTCGTGATCGTCGAAATCGGCGGAACCGTGGGAGATATAGAAAGCCTTCCTTTTCTGGAAGCCATCCGGCAATTCAGGACGGATGTGGGCAAGGAAAATGCCCTGTATATCCATCTTACCCTGGTTCCGTATATTAGTACCGCAGGAGAAGTTAAGACAAAACCCACGCAGCATAGCGTAAAGGAACTCCGCAGCATCGGTATTCAGCCGGATATCCTCCTCTGTCGCACAAACAAATACCTGCCCCAGGAAATCAAGGCAAAAATAGCGCTATTTTGTAATGTAACAGTAGATGAGGTGATTACTGCCAAAGATGTGGAATGTATATATGAAGTTCCACTGGTGTTCCACAGGGAACACCTGGATCAGAAAATTGTGGAAAAGCTCAATATCTGGACAAGAGCGCCCCATTTGGATAACTGGGAGAGAATTATCAAGAGCCTCAAAGATCCGAAATCATCTGTCACCATTGCAATTGTAGGTAAATATGTGGACTTGACTGAATCTTACAAGAGCTTGAATGAGGCGCTCCGTCACGGCGGAATACCCAATGATTGTCGGGTAAACCTCGAGTTTGTCGATTCGGAGAAGATCGACGAAAACAATTGTAAAATAATTGTCGAAGACGTCGACGGCATACTGGTTCCCGGAGGCTTTGGATCTCGCGGGATTGAAGGGAAGATTTGCACTGCAAAATATGCCAGGGAAGAAAAGATTCCGTATTTTGGTATTTGTCTCGGAATGCAGATTGCCGTCATTGAATTTGCACGCAACATGGCAGGCTTGAAAAACGCCCACAGCCAGGAGTTTGATAAAAATACGCCGTTTCCGGTGATATATCTGATGACGGAATGGTATGACGAAAAGACCGGAACTTTGCAAAAACGGGATATAACCTCGGATAAAGGGGGAACCATGCGCCTTGGTGCCTATCCGTGTGTTATAAAAAAGGATTCCCTTGCCTTTAAAGCATACGGCATTTCAAGCATTTCGGAAAGACACCGCCACAGGTATGAATTCAACAATGCCTTTAAAGAAAGACTTGAAGAAAAAGGTCTGGTCTTCAGCGGCACCTCACCGGATGGTGCGCTGGTTGAAATGGTCGAGGTTAAAGATCATCCCTGGTTTCTCGGATGCCAATTCCATCCGGAATTCAAATCGCGGCCCATGAATCCTCATCCCTTATTCCGGGAGTTTATCCGGGCTTCATTGGCCTATTCCAAAATCCGTTCCTGATTTGTTCGGAATTTGATACTTGAAATTTAAGATGTTAAAACTAAATATCTCGGTTCATCCTCCCCTGTCCATACCCTTCCAAATCCACTGCCACATGAGAAAACCCGATTTCCCTTAATGTCCCAACAACAGTCGATCTGATCTCTTGATCCAGAATTCTTTCAATATCGTCGGGATCGACCTCTATTCTGGCGACCTTGTCGTGCACTCTTACGCGGCAGGAGGTAACACCGAGGTCCAATATGACCTGTTCCGCCTTTTCAATCATTTTAAGTTTTTCGAAGGTTATCTGCGTTCCATACGGAATTCTGGTGGCAAGGCAGGACATAGACGGCTTGTTCCAGGTTTTCAGGTTCATCTTCTTTGAAAGTGTGCGGATATCCTTCTTGGTCAGCCCTGCATCCACCATCGGGGCCATGATATTCATCTCACGGGCGGCGTCAAATCCGGGACGAAAATCTTTAAGATCATCAACATTGGCACCATGGGCCACATATTCCAGGTTGTTCTCCCTTGCGATCTTCAACAAATCTTTAAAAAGATATTTTTTACACAGATAACATCTTCTTTTTGTGTTGGCTGTAAAGTCAGACCGGTTCATTTCTGTTGATTTTACAAACAGATGCCGAACTCTTAGCTTTTGAGCAAAGGATTTTGCGTCCTGATTTTCCCTTACGGGATGAAGTGGGGATTTTGCGGTTATTGCAACCAGATTTTTTTTCAGCGCTTCATGGGCCATTGCCAAAAGAAACGTGCTGTCAACTCCCCCTGAATATGCCACGAGCAGAGAACCATAACTTTTTATGATTGAAATCAGATGTTCTCTTTTTGTGGTTAAGCCATTATCCATTTCCTTTACAAACCGTGAACTTTCGCTAGTGATTATCATCGTTAAAAAAATGTTTACAAAGCCAATGTATTCTTATATACGGTAGTTGCTAATTTATATATATATAAAATTATAAACAATTTCAAAGAGGTTTTTTATGGGAAAAAACAGTTTGCTTAAATCGACCGCTAAAAAGAAAAAAAAGATAAAGCCAAAAGCAGCCGCTAAAGCAAAAGCTTCTCCAAAGACCAAGGCTGCCGCTAAAGCCAAAGCTTCTCCAAAGACTAAAGCCGCTCCAAAGGCCATGCCCGCTCCCAAAGCAAAAATTAGAACTGCCGCTCCACCTAAAAAACCACCACCTAAAACAGAAAAGAAGAAGGTTTCAATGAAAGAACTCATTCATAAAAAATTTGACAAATGGAAACCCGATAAGCTCTATAGGGTTAGCCAGGATGAAAAATATCTTAAAGGTTTTGCTGCACCGCCCTTTGTCTCAGGATCAGAAGAAGAGATTCTACGGATCAAGGAACTGCTGCTGAAAAAATTTGATTTAGTGGAGATTAAAGCCGCCGCCGAAAAGGCTGCCGCTGAAAAAGCCGCTGCCGAAGAAGCCGCTGCTGAGAAGGCTGCTGCCGAAGAAGCCGCCGCCGAAAAAGCTGCTGCTGAGAAGGCTGCTGCTGAGAAGGCTGCTGCCGAAAAGGCTGCTGCCGAAAAAGCTGCTGCCGAAAAAGCCGCCGCTGAAAAGGCCGCCGCTGAAAAAGCCGCTGCCGAAAAGGCCGCAGAGCCAAAAATGGCTGAACCACCGATTGAGAGCGACACCACCGTGTCCGACCCTATGGAAAAGGCCATGAAATATCTGATTGCAGCGGTTGTTGTTCTGGTTTTACTGATTGTCGGGTCCAGCATGATAAACAAAACCAAATATTATATGAATGCAAAACAGGGCGCACTTGAAATCTGGCAGGGAAGATTCGCTCCCATGGGTGAAGAGCTTCTCATTACACTTCCCGGAGTTCAGCTCCCTGAAACCACAAAAGACGTTTATCTTCAAAAAGACGTATTTCCGATTATTTTTAATTATTATGTGGAGAAGGCGGATACCCTGCTGGAAGTTCCGGGCATGCCTGATTTTGAAGGAATCAAGGGGTATTTAAACCGGGCGATCTCGTATGCGGTCACCTCTGCTGCCACTGAAGCTGCTTTTAATCGCTTGAACAACATCGAACTGATGATTCTTCTCTACAAGGCCGATGTGGCCGCCGATAAGGCAACCCTTTCCGGTCTTAAAGATGCAAAGCATTATCTTGACCAAGCCGCAGCACTCAGTAAAAATGACCTTCAGACGAATATAATCACTCAAAAAATTGACGCCGTGAATAAACAGATGGCGAGCCTAAAAGCAACGGAAAAAGGAGCAACATCTCAAGTACCGGCACCTCCGGCCAAATAAATTCGGTATAACCCATCTATATAAAAAAAGCGGATCGCCGTATTAAAACGGCGATCCGCTTTTTCAGATTAGAAACCAAAATCCCATGGAGTCATATACTATGCACAGATGAAATCGTTAAACATGTTGCTGTTTCATTAAAAACTATCGACTATGTCTTTCCTCTCTATACCCTGTAGTTGCATAAAAAATATACTAAAAATATATTTTATTATAACATTTCTATATGTTACGCATGTTAAACAGAAGCTTTTGGAATAAACCTAGCGTGAATTCCAGAAAAAAACGTTTCACAGGGCATATTTTTAACCTTTCGGGAAAGCCCATGATACCATAATTCCTTTGTTGCCAAGGGTTTGCAGTAGTTTACTACAGCGTCACCCTTGGACGCCTTGGACTTACGGCATCCTGAGCTTTTGCAACGACAGGGTATACTTACCCTGATGAAAACCATAAAGACCTCTTCAGCCAGTTGGAATTAGATAAAGGTCGTCAACCGAATATTAATCCAAAAGGATATTGACACCCTCTATCCCGAAATAGAAAAGCATCTTATCGATTTTTAATTTAAATCTACGCCTCTTCAACTAAAAATCGAATATTCTTATCTGTCCCGACCTAAACTTGATTTGGCAGAATAGCAAGCCGGGTCACTACATCACTTGACAGTTCATTTTTCTTGAAATATTTTTTATTTTAATTCAAACTGTAAAAAATTAACTTCTTCTCATTATGCTTCATCAAAAAATGCCATTCTAATTGCGCCTAACTTTGCATCTTACTGCGGGGTTCGCACCCTTCAGCGGCGCGCGGCTTTTTGCGCGTCCGACTGAAAGCGTAATGTTGGTGCACGAATTACGCCTTGACACTTTAACTTCGATATGTACAATATGCTGTACAGGAGGCGATAATATGAAAGCTATAACCTATACAACAGCAAGGCAAAACCTTGCGAAAACAATGGAAAATGTTTGCAGAGACCGCTCCCCGGTGATTGTAACACGCAAATCATCGGAATCGGTTGTTATTATGTCACTTGAGGACTTTGAAGCCCTTGAAGAGACAGCTTATCTCCTGCGGTCTCCGAAAAACACGAGACGCTTGATCGAATCTATTGCTCAACTAGAAAATGGCGAAGGGTCTGAAAAGGAGCTAATAGAGTGAAGCTCATTTTCTCTGACAACGCTTGGGACGATTACCTTTATTGGCAAAAAACGGATAAAAAAATCCTTCGCCGGATCAATACACTCATTAAGGAAACGAAACGTAATCCTTTTGAGGGTATTGGAAAACCTGAACCATTAAAGCATGCACTTTCAGGTTACTGGTCCAGGCGAATAACTGATGAACACCGATTTATTTATAAAGTTACCGAAAACGCGATTCATATTGCGCAATTGCGATACCACTATTGATTTATCTTTTAGCCCCAATCGCTGCGGATCACCTGCAAACCCGGGAATGAGGCCGAAGGGATCATGGACGGGCGCTGACAGGTGAATCCGCTGGTTGTGAGGCGCAAAGCGCCGAGCAAGTTAGTATACTGACCCTGTATATCTCCCAAAGAAAAAAAGTCTTGACACATTTTTTGGGGTATATGATAGCATTTTCTAACTGGATATCACTCAATTTTGAATAATAACCGTCTTTCAGGATATTTCCACATGCTAAAGATACCCGAAAGCGTCATCGCAGGCTTCAGCTCTTTTCTTAATAAGAAAAATATACCGGTTACATCCCACAATTACTATTTAAAGTGGTTGAAATATTATCTGGATTATTGCCATAAATACCGGTTCGATTACCTGAAACCCGGCAGCCTTCCGAATTTTCTAAACAAGCTCAAAGAAAAAAAACAAACAGGGATACAACAAAAACAGGCACATGAATTAATAGGGCTTTTTTTACGAACTGATAAAACAAAAACCTAGTTTAAAAGATATGCCGGGTTTTGTAAATCAAAAGAATAATGAAGTCAAGAACAAAGAAAAACCAAGGAGTTATGGGAAAGATCATTATGAGGTTAAGGATAAGGTCAAGGAATTAACAGGGCAGGCTGACCTCACTCTCTCAAAAGGAGTGACGAAGAAGGTTCCTGATGTTCAGTTCAAAAAACAGGAAATGAACAAGGGAGAAACTCATTGCAGTTGGCAGAACATTTTCACCGGATTGAACAATTTAATTGGGGTAAATCCAATCCGGGCAAATTCATATCCTCAATAGTTTCATCCGTTTCAATAAGATCTGGAATTTTTTGTATTTTTGTTGAATGGTCTGGATTAAGGCGGGGAACATGGGTGGGGGTCGCATCTCAAATATTAAGTATTTTCCTTCTGATTCGATCC
Source organism: uncultured Desulfobacteraceae bacterium (assembly GCA_964410925.1). Lineage (GTDB taxonomy): Bacteria > Desulfobacterota > Desulfobacteria > Desulfobacterales > UBA11574 > S5133MH16. The sequence goes on along the minus strand of CAYPIW010000155.1, from coordinate 52 downwards.
TCCCGCCCATTAAGCTTTCGATCCGTCTCAAGTTTTTTCGCGATCCGATCAT
>CAYPIW010000154.1:0-46786 GCA_964410925.1 uncultured Desulfobacteraceae bacterium | reverse complement strand
CACGGGTTCAAAGGTTCAGGGGTTCAAGGTTCCATTCTTATCCCCGGACTGCATTTGGGATGCGTATTTACGATAAAAGCGTCAGTTTCGTCAGGCCTGATCGAGCATTTGAAGCTGAATTGGCAATTACCTGGGAAAATGAACATTTGTAATGAGGACTTCGAATCTTCAATGTCTTCTTTGTTCTTAACCCTGAACGTTGAACCCTGAACCTGTGAACGGTTACACTTTTTTTCACCGGTTCCATTACTCCAATTGGGGTAATGCCCGTTAGTTTTAAAATGATACGATTTCAAAACCTTGTTCACGATAGCGGGCCATGGAGGGATGACCCATCATTTCATCCAGAAGTGCCAAATTCTGATCTTTTGAGGCCTGCAAAGTGCCCATTTTGTTTGAGCAGGCTTTGCAGACTCCGTCAACCAGTCCTGCGGATTTGGTATTTTCCCATAACTTGTGCAATGGGTTGTCCGATTTGGCAAGTTCCGGCACGAGCTTCGTGGCCGCTCCTTCAATGATCACATTTACTTCATATCCTTTTTCCTTCATATCCATGGCGTTTAAAAGCACATGAATAAAACACATGGGATCTCCGTTGAACACGAATAACGCCACTTTTCTCATATTAACCTCCTTTTTCATTTTTTACAGTTTCAATGGCATGTGTTATGGTTTAGCCGTTGTGTAGAACCAAACGACAAATATTATCGACTCTAAATCATTGGTAATGACTCTGTATTATGCTTTTTTCATACAATCCTGACAAATACCAAAAAAATCCATCCGGTGTGTCAGGATGTTGAAACCGGTTTCGTCAGCAACCTCATCGGTTATATCTTTTAAGGTGGCCAAGACAGGATCGATTATTTTCTTACACTTGATACAAATTACATGGGGGTGGGGATACGGTTTGTTTCCGTCATAACGGTTGCTTCCATCCGGAAATCCTATTTCCAAGACTTGTCCCAATGATTTGATCAGCATGACATTTCGATACACGGTGGCCAGACTCATGGTAGGAAAATCATCTTGGAGGGCTTTATATATTTCTTCGACACTCGGGTGACCTTCACTCCGAGCCAGAATTTTAGCTACAGCCATTCGTTGAGGTGTAATCTTATAGTTGTTCTCCCTGAGGCTGTGAATAATGGAATGGAATCTTTCAAGTGGGTCTGCCATTTTTAAGTCCGATCGTTAAGTAAATAATATAAAAATATAAATAGTATTCTTTGTTTCTAACATGTTGTTCCTAAATGTCAACAGCTAATTTTAAGATTATAGAATTCGAAAACAGCGAATACCTATACGTTGGGCTGTCGGTCAAGAAGTTCGTGAGATGACCAAAAATCCAACCATCACACAGGAATGCACAAACGGCAAAACAGCCTTTTTATGGTACAATTTCATCCAGTCTCTTAACTGTTAAAAAGAAAATATCTGCTTCTTTGCTCAAAAACAGGTACTATAAAGTCAGAATTATTTGTTGGGTTTTCTTTATTTATTTAATATTTGACAAATAAGAAGTATTCTTATATGGTTTTTTCTTGCAAATACATGCCGGCTTGGACAAACTGAACTTTTCCAGTGCTGACGGTAACAATTTTGAAGTCCCGCAAAATATTCGATTGGTATAAAATGTAATTATTTTAAATCAGACAGACTAAAAAGGAGGAAGCAAATGAGTAAAAAGAAAAAATTGACCACCAATGCCGGCGCACCCGTCGCCGACAACCAGAACGTGATGACTGCAGGACCGAGAGGCCCTCAGTTACTTCAGGATGTCTGGTTCCTGGAAAAACTTGCCCATTTTGATCGGGAGGTGATCCCCGAGCGGCGGATGCACGCCAAGGGCTCCGGGGCCTATGGCACCTTCACTGTTACCCACGACATCACCAAATACACCCGCGCCAGGATCTTTTCCGATATCGGAAAGAAAACCGAGATGTTCGCGCGCTTTTCCACCGTGGCCGGAGAACGCGGTGCTGCCGACGCCGAGCGCGACATCCGCGGTTTTGCGCTTAAATTCTACACCGAGGAGGGCAACTGGGATCTGGTGGGCAATAACACGCCCGTCTTCTTTCTCCGCGACCCGCTCAAATTTCCGGACCTCAACCATGTCGTCCATCGCGACCCGCGTACCAACCTGCGCAGCGCCAAAAACAACTGGGACTTCTGGACCTCCCTGCCCGAGGCCCTGCATCAGGTGACCGTGGTCATGAGTGACCGCGGCATTCCGGCAAGCTTCCGCCATATGCACGGGTTTGGCAGCCACACCTTCAGCTTCATCAACGCCAAAAACGAGCGCTACTGGTGCAAGTTCCACCTCCGCACCCAACAGGGCATCAAAAACCTCACCGATGCGGAAGCCGAGGCTGTGATCGGCAAGTGCCGTGAAAGCAATCAGCGCGACCTCTACTATTCCATAGAGAAAGGCGATTTTCCGCGCTGGACCATGTTTGTCCAGATCATGACCGAGGAGCAGGCCACCAAAATCCCGTATAATCCTTTTGATCTGACCAAAGTCTGGTACAAAAAGGATTATCCCCTTATCGAGGTGGGAATGATGGAACTTAACAAGAACCCGGAAAACTACTTTGCCGAGGTGGAGCAGGCGGCCTTTAATCCGGCCAATGTGGTTCCGGGCATCAGCTTCTCACCTGACAAGATGCTTCAGGGCAGGCTCTTCTCCTACGGCGACACCCAGCGTTACCGCTTAGGAGTCAACCATCACCTCATCCCTGTGAACAAGGCACGCTGTCCCTTCCACAGTTATCACCGCGACGGCCAGATGCGGGTGGATGGTAACTACGGCTCGACCCTCAGCTATGAGCCCAACAGCTATGGTGAGTGGCAGGAACAGCCCGATTTCTCCGAGCCGCCTCTGGAACTGAGCGGGGCCGCGGCCCACTGGAACGCCCGCGAAGATGACAGCGATTACTATACGCAGCCGGGAAAGCTCTTTCGCCTGATGAGCAAGGAGCAACAGGAGGCTCTGTTCGGCAACACCGCCCGGGCCATGGACGATGCGCCCGAACAGATCAAGATCCGCCACATTGGCAATTGCCTGAAGGCCGACCCGGCCTACGGCGAAGGGGTGGCTATTGCACTGGGCATTCCGCTGAGTAACATCCCGAAATAAACAACTTTCAGGTAATCGGGTAAGGGGGAGTCTTTCTCTCTCCCTCCCCGAACCACCCGGCAAGCGGGTTCCCTCCAAAGGCGGGCAAGCGCACCGCCGGGGGCGGTTCACTTAAATTACCGGACCGTAGTCGGGTAATGAATCCGCCTGAGGCCGATAAATGTTCACCCACGGTTCCCTGACAGATAGCAGACCTCTTGAGGGGTCGAAGCTTAAGCGAAGTCTCTTGATCCTTAAGCCATTGATGGGTTATACCGGTTTGCGTGGCTAAGCTAACGTTCGGGCAGATTTCCAGGGGCCTTTACGCGAAAAGCTCATGGGAATGGCAATGTTTGGATGGGTACCCATTCTAAGAAGGTTACGGACCCGGGTGCGAACATATCTCCATTGTTTGCTTCAGAATACAAAGCATAACTGGAAGAATACGGGCGTATTCTGCTTGGATATTCAAAAAGCATGAATATCCAAGGCCTTGCTCAAGAGCAAGCACCGTTAAACCAATGGCACATGCGCACCCGTCGCCTGGGCCAATGATCGATATCAGGTATCAGGCGATAATATTCCGATATACCGAAATAATTCGTCCAGCCCCGAAGGTGCTGGGCAATGTTCTTCATGCGGTATTCCATTGACACGAACCAACTTCGATCGGTCAGGCGTTTGATTCTCCATTTAAATTGATGGAAAGCCTTCTTTGATGTAGTTCCGAACTTTATAGACCGCATTATGGGCAGACCGACCCAGCCTGAACCCGTAACTGAAATCTGAAAATTCAGGCTCAAAGATCGGCACAAGAACCTGAGAAATAGCGTGTTGGATCAACCGGTCTGTGACGGTTGGAATACCCAATGGGCGCTTACCGCCCGCAGGTTTGGGAATTTCCACCCGTTTAACCGGCAAGGGTTTATAGCTGCCATCTGACAGCGATTCACGGATAGTATTCCAGTGCTCACGGGCAAAACCTGGGAACTCGTCAATCGATATATTATCGACACCGGGGACCCCTTTATTGGCTTTAACTCGTTTCCATGCCTGTTGCATGTTTTCTCTGGACAATATCCGCTCCAGCAGGTAACCATCCGGGTTAGGCGATTCAATAACGAACGCGCTGCATATTCACTCCTTCGTTCGAATTCTTAGTGTTGTGCGAGCTTATTGAGGCTCCTTCCCTGTTTAAGTGTTCTGCCTTTCACCATATCCCGGGCATTACCTCAGGCGCTGGGCTACTATGGCCTCTGCTGACTTCTGCCTGATAACACCAATCGTTGCCGACCGACGCGCTTTCGTTTCAGGTTTTAGGATTCGGCAGCGGTTCCATCCTTTTCAAGATGGGCCTCAGTCAGACTTCCATAACCCAAACGAACGCCGACTCATGCAGATCTCCCCGGATAGGGACGTGAACTATCGCTATACAACCGCAGCATTCTTGGTCGCCTCTGGCGACTACTCGACCTGCCTGAGGAGGGCAAGTCTCCCGAGTCCTGGGCTTCGTTATGTTGTGCTAACTCACCCGGAGACTGGGCCTTATGTGCTGTTTCTATTTCCCGGATCAAGTCCGGGACAGGCTAAGCTCATAGCTTTGCACTCGGGGTTGCCGCTCCCTTTGGTTGCTCTCGCCTTCGGCTCGCCTTACGCTTCGCTCCAGACCTTCAGACCTTTCCTCACGGAAACGCCCTTGCCTTCGGCCAATACTTTTGTTAATCTACTAAAAATATTAACATTAATAGGATTTACGCATAGGGGACTTTTACCCCATAAGTTCACACCCATGCCGGGCGTACACAACCGGTTGCAGAGGACGGCGCTAACGCTCCGCTGCTGAACCGGGGTTTGTTGGTTATCGTTTTTTTTAAAATGGGGTAAATTCATTTCGCTGGGTTTGCATTTTTGCATTTTTATGCAATTTAATATATGTAATAGTAAATGATCAACCTTGGGTTGATGTTTTTGCCGAGTTGCCTTGAGTTTCTAATAATTGTTTATAATAAACTTACAACAAATTGATGGGGAGGATAAGATGCTTAAAATAAGTAAAACTGCCTTAAGGTTCTTTATAGCTTTATCTATAGGCGTATCAATTTTTATCTCTGGATCCGTTTGGGCTGATGAGATTACTGATTCTATTGAAGAGGCAACAAAATATTATAAAGAAGGTGATTTTGTTGAAGCTGCCAATAGCCTCGACTATGCTTCCCAGCTCATACGCCAAAAACGAAGTGGCAATTTGGAAGCTTTCTTACCAGAACCATTAGCCGAATGGTCTGCAGAGGATATAAAATCCAAGGCCATGGGTGCAGGATATCTTGGTGGAATGATTTCCGCCAAAAGGGAGTATCGCAAGGACCAAAGTACTGTTAGCATAGAAATAATTGCTGATTCTCCTGCCCTTCAATCAATGGTTATGGTGTTTTCAAACCCAGCTTATGCAGCAGCCGATGGAGGAAAGTTAACAAAAATAAAGAGGCAAAAGGCTATTATAAAGTACAGCCCATCAAGAGAAAATGGAGAAATAAATATTGTTGTATCGAATCAATACCTTGTAACTATCGAAGGACAAAAGGTCAAAGAAACTGATTTGGTCGATTATGCTTCGGCAATCGATTACCAGAAACTCAAAAAGTTTTAAGATGTTAAAATGTCGTCGAGGGACCAGATGATAGCCGTTTGCCTCGGTTTACGAGACAGACGGCTATTTGGTGGATGCGCCTGAGGTTGTTTTTGAATTTTTACCCGAATTTTGTACGAGCCGGAGGCTTTCATGCAAGATTCAGGTGTTATTTCAACACGAAGGTAACCAAAACCATGCTCTTTTTTTCTCCTTTTGATGCCGGGAAGTGAAGTTTTTTGAGTTCCCGAACCATGCAGAGTTTAAACCGGGATTCTTCCGTAGTGCCTTTATCCGGATGAACTTTGCTGACGCGACCGGCAGAATCGATAACCATTTTGAAAACAACGTTTCCTTTTAAGTCGGGTTGTTTTTTCAACGCCTGCCGAAAACACAGGTCAAATGAGCGCATATGTTTTTTCAGAACGTCTCGGATGGAGTTTTCCTGCAAACCTCCGGTGACGGTAACTTCTCCCAGTTCAATGATGTTTTTATCACGGGAAGTGACGTCAGGTTCCGATTCACCTGCCCTATAATCCTCTTTTTTGCGTTCAAGGCTTTCTTCAACGACCTGATTTTTAAGCCCCAATATCGAAGGAGAGGCCGCAAAGGAGGAAACCGATTTTCCGGCAAAAGATCTGTTTCCGCCCACGGCATAGTCGGAAACCCCCTGTGGGAGCGGAAGCGGTTGTTTGACGGTGATCGCCCGTCCATCCTGAATGCGAATATGAGTATCCACGGCAACAAATGAGGTGTAGGCGGTCAAGAGGTTATAAGTCAACCCCAGTTGGGTTACTTCTTTGCTCCGTTCATCCTGTTTGTTGAGTGTGTTGTAGTCGGATAAAAGGGCGATCCGATGCCGCGCCCACAAGTACCGTAGGGCCGAGTTTGTCTGCAACGGCGTTATCCCGGAAACATCCACCTTTTTCGAGAATGCGTGATCTCCGGTGAGACCCTGTATAGAGATAATGCCCCGGGGTTTGCCGCGCCATTTTCCGAACATAATCACGGGCCGGTCCGCCAGTACATCGGGAATAGTCGGAGGTTCCACATCATAAGCCTCAAAGCGGCCGAAATCCACCTTGATTTCCGTCAACACCGGAGACTCGATGAGCTTTCTGAATCGGTTCGCTTTTTCGGATGCTTGTTCAGGTTTTGTAATCACAAAGGGCTCTCCCATTCCCACCCGTGCCATGCCTTCAATTAAGTGGCGATTGACGCTGGACCCGATTCCGAAGGTAAACATGTTGGCTCGGCCCAGGTTATTCCGAATCAGGTCAAATGCTTGTTCTTCAACCGACACATACCCGTCTGTGGCAATGACAATGCTACGAGAGAATCCTTGGGTTTTGGGCAGGCAGAGCGCTTTTTCCAGTGCGGGTAACAGCCGGGTTCCGCCGCCGCCGCGCTGCCCATCAATAATATTTATGGCGTGTGTGATGTTTTCCGGGGTCGCCGGCACGGACTGTTCCGACATCAGTTGCGATCCGCCGGCAAACAACAGCACATTGAATGTGTCTGTGGGACGCAGGTTGCCGATTAAGTCTCTAAGGAGTTTTTTGGAAACCTCCAGAGGGAAGCCGTGCATAGACCCCGATACGTCAACGATGAATATATATTCTCGGAGCGGAATCTGGTTTTTAACGACCTTTTTGGGAGGCTGCATCATAAGCAGGAAAAAATTTTCTTCCTTTCCCTGAAAAACAAGAAGACCGGTTTCAATCTTTCCGCCGGCGAGTCGGTATTTTAAAATGAAATCCCGGTTTCCACCCTGTTTTTCGGATGGGTCCAAGGTAACGGTGGCATAATCAGGCCTTTTATAATTGATGCCGGTCTTATGGGAATCGCAGGCGATATCTTGAATTGGGATGCCTGATGAAATATCCACGTTAATATTAAAGACATAGGTTGGAGGTTCTCCCTGGTGAAGATAGGGATTCGCCGTCCATGTATCAGACGAGCCGGCTTTATGATCCGGGCGATCCACGTAGCGGGACCCCACTACCGTAGGATAAATGAATTCGTAAACCGTGTCCGTGGGAATCAGCAGTTCCGTATACTTGAGTTCTACCTGAATGACGTCAGAAGGCAAAATGTTGGCCACGTTCATCTGAAAAACATTGGGCCTGTGCTGCTCTAAAAGAGATGCACTTTTCCCCGCTTGTTTGGCCTGGTTGTATTCCTGCCGGGCCTGCTCACGCTCGCTTATTTTTGCCGTGATGGTTCGCTCTCCGATAGTCATTTTCATCCCGTAAACCGCAGCCCTTGTGGATGCCGGAAACACATAAACGGCTTCCAGGGGATTATGGCTCTCATTTTTATAAACCTGTGTTACTGTGACGTCGGCGATGACCCCTGAAATATTCACGTGAGCTTTTGTGGATTTCAGAGGGAGCTGATCAACTTCGGGATCATGGCTCTTAACCAGAAAATACGGGGATAATGTTTGATCGGCATCGACTTCCGGCCGGGCATGGGAAGGATTGGCCGCAGCAATAATTACTGCCAGAATCAGTGTTCCAAAAATCCTTTGTTTGTAAGTCATTTTTCTATCCTCCTTGTTTTGGGATTAAAGGGTTCAAAGGTTCAAGGTTCAAAGTTTAAAATAGGTTCAAAGTTGATGCGAGATTTCATATTTTAGTTAACCACGAATTCCCAAAATTTTCATATGAAACTAAACCTTCCGAAGTTTTTTTTTAGATCAAACTGGGTGCTTCGTTACCCAGCGGCGGGCCTGACACCTGACACCTGAAATCTGAATGCTGAACCTCGGAACCTTTACACCCTTAGACAAAGAAGATGAGAAAAAGTTCCCAAAATAAAATCATATCACTTTGTTTTATGATTTTATAAGACGCGACGGTGTCGCTTAGTTTAGTTCCGTCTGCAGCAGGAATTATCTGAATACGATATTTTTTAAAAAGGAATGAATTCGGTGAAGGGATTTTTAAATTAACCACACAAGCAGAAAAATTTTAATCACTCAGAAACCGGATATGAACCCGGATGGTTTCCAAATCGTTATCCGTAACGTCCGGGGGAGGGTTTAGGAAGGCAGCCAGGCCGGTTAATTGCGTGCAAAAAGATTCGTAGTTTTCGGCGGGGATTTCTGCATCAATGGATTGTAATAGTTCTGCCTGTCCATCATATTTTACGGCCAAAACCTTGCCTTGTGCATGATGGATGATATGTTTTATCCGGGCAAGGAGGTCGGAAGTCCGGTCTTTTTCTCCGGAGGCAATTTTTTTTTCAAAAGAATTTGCAGGAGTGCTCTCTGTTTCAACCGTGCTTTCTCGGCCTTCAAGAAGTGGCTCAGCCTGCATAACAATGCCGGGTTTAAACGTACCTCCGACAACTGTTTTGAGCACAAGGGCAAGTTCAATGGGGTGACCTTTTCCGGCATCTTGTTCGGACTCTGCCTTTGCCATAAATGAGGAGGACGGTTTAGATTCCCTTTGGATTGAACGCGTAGCGGTTTTTATCTCGGATCTCCGGGGTAACATAACAGGTTCACTGTCCGATAGCTTTGCCGGAGCTTCTTCGATACCGGTTGCCGGAGGTTCGACTTGTTTCTTTAATGCCGGTTTCATAAGATCCGTTTTTGGTTTTTCGCCCAATCTTTGGGAAGGGGTGCCTATAGGGATCTTTAGCATTTTAATTTCCGGCTGCTGAATGTTCAAAACCAAAACCACAAGAATCGTAACCGTGGCGGCCGCTGCCAGTTCCAGAGGGATCTTTATGTGGAAGGGCAGAAACAACTTGCGGAGAATCTTGTTGAAACCGGAGCGTTTCTCCATACGCTCATGGATTTTTTCAAGGAAATCCTCCGGAGCCTTAACCGGTTCCAGAGCACCCAGTTCATCGACTATCGCACGTAATGAATCCACTTCCTGTTTACAGTTGTTACAGACCGCAATATGTTTTTCAACCGCTATTTGTGTTTGCACATCCAGCGTGCCGTCTATATAGTCGGATAAAAGTTCTAAAATAGAGGCACAGTCCATATATATCCTTCCTTTTATTTGAAATAATATTTCAGACAAGATTAACAGGATTAACCTGATTAATTTCACAACTCCTGACCTGTATGCTTAATCTGAATTTACACTAGGTCAGTAGCCCTGAATTTATTCTAAGGCCTTATCCCATTTTCATCAGGAAAATGGGATAATAACTATCCTGAATATCTTGTTGATCCTGTCAAAAAGCCCGACCGGAAGGCGCTAATTTCTTTCTAAGTGCCATTCTTGCTCTGGCCAGTCTTGACTTGATGGTGCCCAGGCTCAAACCGGTGATATCCGCAATCTCCTGATAAGACAGTCCCTGGATGTCCCTCAGTACAACCATCCGATTTTGCTCTCGGGGCAATGCATTGATTGCCTTTTGGATCAGCAGGATTCGCTCTTTTTTTTCAAGCCTATTCTCGGGAGACGGGGAACCATTCTGTATTTCATATGAAGGGTTATCCTGTTTTGAGCTCTCCGGATTTTCAAGCGAGACCGTCCTTTTTTTCCACCGGGATGCGGAAGACTTGCGTCTGTTTTTGCACGTGTTGATAGCGATTCGATTCAGCCATGTGGAAAACGACGATTCGAACCGGAACTTTTTTATGGCTTTGAAAACCTTTATGAATATCTCCTGAGAGCAATCGTTTGCTTCCTGATAATCCCCTGACAACCAGTACACCATGTTAAATAATTTATCTTTATGTTTTATCACCAACTGGTCGAATGCCGCCATGTCACCGCCCTGAACGGCTCTGACAAAGGCTGCATCCGGGTCAGGTGAACCCGGCCTTTTTATGTCTTTATCCATTAATTTAGACAATTATTATAAAAAAATGTTCCATTGATTAGAGATTTTCTAAAGAATAATTTCTTTTTATAGTTCAAGCAACCCATAATTTCAGACCTCGTAAATTTAGAAAGATTTTGAAGATGGTATTCTGGACAAAAAGGTTCGTCACTAACACAAGAGTTGGGTTCAAAGGTTCAAGGTTCAAAAGTCCCGGGTTCGACATTTGTCATTGGATATTCGTTATTACGGATTCAAAGATTCCTGAACCCTGAACCTCGGAACCCTCAACGGTTACCACTTGACCGGTCAAAAAGGGGGAGTGCTCATTTTGTAATAAATGACAAATATGTGATAAGTAGTTCACCATATTGCAAAAAAGTAATATTAATTTGTCATCCTTATGTCCGGATATCCCCTTTAAATCAAATAATAACAGATAAATATACCATAATTTGTAATAAAGCCTCAACCTGGCATGTCCCTTGCTTTATTATCTGTCAAAGATCTAATCCATGGAACAGATAGGACATTTCATAGGGGAAGGAGTGTGTTTAAATGAAAAAGATTGAGGCGATTGTAAAACCGTTTAAGCTGGACGAGGTAAAGGATGCCTTAAACGAAATCGGGGTAACCGGCATGACCATAAGCGAAGTCAAGGGCTTTGGACGTCAGAAAGGTCATAAGGAGATCTATAGGGGAGCTGAATATCAGGTGGATTTTATACCCAAGATAAAAATTGACCTTGTGGTTGATGCGTCCCTGTCAGACAAAGTGGTGTCAGCTATTGCTCAAAGTGCGAACACCGGCAAGATAGGAGACGGTAAAATATTTGTATTAACCGTGGAACAAGCCATCAGGATCAGAACCGGTGAATCGGGAAAAGATGCCGTTTAATTTTTGAATGAGGGGGAGGAACAGACATGATAAAAATATTTCTGTCATTGTTATTCATAATAATAAATATCACAAGGGCTTGGGCGGGAGACGAACCTATCACCCTTGAATCGAACAAGGCAGCCATCGATCTGGTGCAGACCCATGCGGATTATGTATGGACGTTAATTGCCGCCGCCCTTGTATTTTTTATGCAGGCGGGTTTTGCCCTGGTGGAATGCGGTTTTACCCGGGCCAAGAATGCCATCAATATCATGATGAAGAATCTCATGGATTTTTCCATGGGTTCTCTTGCCTTCTGGGCCGTTGGGTTCGGGATTATGTTCGGTGCGACAAATACGGGATGGTTTGGGACAACCGGATTTTTCTTAAGTGACTTTAAAGTTGGAGGAGATCCGTGGGTACTGGCATTCTGGATGTTTCAGGTGGTTTTCTGTGCAACTGCGGCAACCATTGTATCCGGAGCCATGGCTGAACGGACCAAGTTTATCGGATACTTGCTGTATAGTCTGGTGATCAGTGCGCTCATCTATCCTGTTTTTGGGAGCTGGGCGTGGGGCAGCCTGTTTAATGGAAACGGTTGGCTTGAGGGCTTGGGATTCATCGATTTTGCGGGATCCACCGTGGTTCATTCCGTGGGCGGATGGGCGGCCCTGGCTGGCGCCATTGTCCTGGGACCTCGAACGGGCAAATATGCAAAAGACGGAAGCATCAAACCGATATTAGGTCACAATATATCGCTGGCGGCCCTGGGCGTGTTTATTCTATGGATCGGGTGGTTCGGTTTTAACCCGGGATCAACTACAGCGGCAAACAAAGACATCGCCATGATTTTTGTCAATACAAACCTGGCCGCGGCCGCGGGTGCGGTTCTGGCCATGTTTACTTCCTGGATAAAATTCGGCAAACCGGAAATCAGCATGAGTTTAAACGGTGCGTTGGCCGGTCTGGTTGCCATTACCAGTCCCTGCGCTACGGTAACGCCGTTGAGCGCGATCATTATCGGCGCTGTTGCCGGTGTTATTGTGGTCTTATCCGTCCTGTTTTTTGATAAGATCAAGGTGGATGATCCGGTAGGTGCAGTATCCGTGCACGGGGTTAATGGCGCATGGGGAACTCTTGCAGCAGGGATCTTCAATATCGGAGGCACCTCCGCAAAGATAATAAGCGTGCAGGTATTGGGCATTGTTGCATGCTTTATCTGGACATTTGTCACTGCTTTTATCTTGTTTAAAATAATCGATATGACCATAGGATTGAGGGTCTCTCCGGAAGAAGAAGCCGTTGGCCTTGATCACTCGGAACATGCGGGAAGCGCATATCCTGATTTTGCAACATCCGCGTATGTGCAACAATAACCGTGACAAAAAAATAGCCATGTCTCCCTTTTTTATACCATGGACAAGGGGGACATGTTTAAAAATAAATATAAATTAATAAGGAGGAAAAAGGTAATGAAAACTAGAGGGGGTAACTTAATTATTTTAGTCGGTTTTTTTATGTTATTATTTGGGTCTGCCAATCTTTGGGCGGAAGAAGAAAGTCCGAGTGCTTCCGCGGATGTTGCCATTCTTAGCAAATATGTATGGCGAGGGCAGGAATTGAGTCGTGGCAGTATCGTTATTCAGCCTTCCATGACGGTGAGTTACCTGGGTTTTTCAGGCAATATCTGGGGCAACCTGGATACCGACAAATACGTCGAATCCGGTGAAGATCATAAATGGAACGAGACCGATTTCACGCTTTCCTATGGCAAGGGGTTTGGCATGTTAAGCGTGGAAGGGGGCTATATCTATTATGCCCTGGATGGTGTTGATGACACCCAGGAGATTTTTATGAGTCTGGGTCTTGATACGCTCCTTACCCCCTCGTTTACGGTTTACAAAGATATCGACAACGCCCGGAGTTGGTATTTTCTTTTGGGCATCTCTCATACATTGGAGATTACGGAAAAGGTCTCCCTTGAATTTTCGGGGTCGATCAGTTACTTGCTGAGTGACGACAAGGATGCCTATCCGGAAATTGACAATTACGCATCTACAGGCGATGAATTTGAAAACTTCCACGATGGGGTGATTTCGGCAAGCCTGCCCATCACCGTTACCAAATATATGACCCTAACGCCGACCGTGTCATATACTTTCCCGCTGTCAGACGATGCAAGCGACGAAATGAAATGGCGTAGCGCAGGTTTCCGCGCCAAAAGCGACGGCGACGACAACTTTATCTACGGTGGTGTAGTCGTTAGCATGGCCTTTTAAGGATGTCATTGCATCCCCGAATCAGGCGGTACATGTGTGTAAATCAAGGCCGTTGGTGAAGCTGATCCTTGTCTATTGACAAACCTTGGCTCCGATGTCAGGTTTCAGGTGTCAGGTTTCAGGGGGAAACGAGGTGACCATAGCCATTATATGGACATGGAGCATTTTGAGGTCTTTAAAAAGTTGTGACTGAACATGCTTCCTGACCCCCGAAACCTGACACCAAATAGCCATGCCAATCTTAGCAAACAACAGCCTTGATTTACACCCGGCGGTGCATTTTTATATTGCACTGAAAAATCTGGTCCTTTGTGCCAGGATTCTTTACTATTAAAACAGCACGGCCTTTGGTCCTGTTCTACTTGCCACAGCATTTTTTATACTTTTTTCCGCTTCCACATGGGCAGGGATCATTACGACCGACTTTGTTTTGGGTTTCCATTGGTTTCGGCCAGTTCAATAATATTTCTAAATCGGTGATATCTTCCGGTTGATCCGGTTGTAATTCAATTTTATATTTCCACCCGTTTTTTTCAAAAATATTTGCAACCTCGTCCATTCTTTTTTTTGTTTTTACATGAACAACAGCTGGATTCTTTTCAGTGCCCAATTTTGCCGTCTTTTTGCCATTAAATAGTTTTTCCATGTCTCACCATTAAAAAAATATATGATTCATCTATTTTGGTAAAAACCAATTCAAACCATATTTATTGTAACATATATACCAAAAAACATTTTTTATCAACATCCAAACAAACCGGACAATGCGCCAGCACTGCTATTTTTTTCGTATTTCACAGGACGGCAGATCTTTTGTAACAGCCTGACCGCAAAATGTATCAGAAAAGTTTGTCTCCATATGATTGCCTTTTCGGGTTTGGTTTTTATTCAAACACTTGCCTGTTCTACCAATTTAAATTATAATTCGGGTGAAATGTTAATATCGTTGGTCTCCTGGGCAAGCCTTATTGAGCCAGTTTTTATTTCGTGCCCGCTGCGGTAAGATAAATCTTCGCCCGATAGAACCGCAACACCTTAGATTGCAGAGGAGTGTGAATGAACGAGACAGAACTTAAGACTCTACACGAAGTATTATCCCGGCATTCAACATCCGCTGATGAATTGATTCCTGTGTTACAGGAAGCTCAAGAACAGTTCGGCTACCTTCCCGCCGCGGTTATGGAAAAAATCGCCAGGTACTTGCATATATCGGCAAGTACCGTTTATGGTGTCGCCACATTTTACGCTCAGTTTAAGCTCATCCCATCAGGTAAACGTATCGTTAAAGTCTGCCGGGGGACTGCCTGTCATGTTCGGGGTGGGGCTAACATACTTCGTGAAGTTGAAAAACGTTTGGCTATCAAGCCGGGTGAGACTGCTTCCGACCTCAGTAACTCCCTCGAAACCATCGCTTGCTTCGGTTCATGTGCCTTGGCGCCCGTTATGGTAGTGAATAAAGATGTTTATGGTAGAATGACGGTAAAAAAGGTAGAGCAGGTATTAGCTGCTACCGAA
Source organism: uncultured Desulfobacteraceae bacterium (assembly GCA_964410925.1). Lineage (GTDB taxonomy): Bacteria > Desulfobacterota > Desulfobacteria > Desulfobacterales > UBA11574 > S5133MH16. The sequence continues at coordinate 31,575 of CAYPIW010000154.1, read as the reverse complement.
CAAATTTCGAATAAGGCATGATTATGAGTCTAGATAAAATCAGGGCACAAGCAGTAGTGGAATGGCAAGCTCTGGAGCACTATGCAAAACCTCTTATTATTATTGGTTTTGGTACTTGCGGACAGGCGGCCGGAGCCAACGCAGTACTTCAGGCTATTAATAACTGGTTGGTTTATCACAAGATTGACGCGGTGATAATGAAAGTAGGGTGCATTGGATTATGCTACGCGGAGCCACTGGTTGATATTGTTAAACCGGGGTATCCCCGTATCTGCTACGGCAATGTCACTCCGGAGAAAGTTTCCGAAATCATGCAAGATTACCTGGTTAAAGGCAATCCTCGCCCTGACTTTGCGTTAGGAACTCTGGGTGAAGGTACAGTTGCCGGCATCCCGAAGCTTTTTGACCTTCCAATGCTTAACCCCCAAGTCCGCATTGTTCTCCGCAATTGTGGCATTATTGATCCGGAAAATATAGACCAATACATTGCACTTGACGGTTATAAGGGTATCTCCCGTGCATTGAGTATGTCCCCGGACAATGTAATCGGTGAAATCAAGACGTCGGGTTTGCGCGGGCGGGGAGGGGCTGGCTTTCCTGCGGGAACAAAGTGGGAACTGTGCCGTAAGTCCATATCTGATAAAAAATATATTATTTGCAATGCTGATGAAGGTGACCCCGGTGCTTTTATGAACCGTTCGCTTCTCGAGGGTGATCCGCATTCTGTTCTGGAAGGGATGCTTATCGGAGCTTATGCCATGGGTGCAACCGAGGGGTATATCTACGTCCGTGCGGAGTACCCTCTTGCCATCGTCCGACTTAAACATGCATTGAGCCAGATGGAGAAATATAACCTGCTGGGCAACAATATACTAGGTTCCGACTTCAGCTTCAGGCTACATATTAAAGAAGGTGCCGGAGCTTTCGTTTGCGGTGAAGAGACTGCTCTTATGGCATCTATAGAAGGAAAACGCGGTATGCCGCGTTCCCGCCCGCCTTTTCCGGCACAATCCGGTTTGTGGGGTAAGCCAACCAATATCAACAATGTTGAAAGCTGGGCATGTGCTGCGGTGATTCTGCAGCGAGGGGCCGATTGGTTTGCCGGCTATGGCTCGGAAAAGAGTAAAGGCACCAAAACATTTGCTCTGGTCGGCAAAATAAAACGCACCGGCTTGATAGAAGTGCCGCTGGGTACTCCTTTATGCGATATTATCTATAACATAGGCGGGGGTATAGTTAATGACAAACGCTTTAAAGCGGTGCAAACCGGCGGTCCTTCCGGCGGCTGTATTCCCTCCAGTTTGCTTAACATTCCGGTCGATTACGAGTCGTTAGCACAGGCAGGGGCTATCGTAGGCTCCGGCGGTATGGTGGTAATGGACGAGGATACATGTATGGTCGACGTCGCACGTTATTTCTTGACATTTATTCAATCGGAATCCTGTGGCAAATGCGTGATGTGCCGGCTGGGTACCAAGCAAATGATGAATATACTGGAAAGAATTTGCAACGGCAACGGTAAACCCGATGATATTGATTTACTATACACCCTCAGCCTGCAGGTTAAAACAGGTTCTCTGTGTGGCCTGGGACAGACCGCACCTAACCCCGTATTGACAACACTTCGGTATTTTCGCAATGAATATGAAGATCATATTAAGAAACATCACTGTGCTGCTGCCGTCTGTGCCGGTCTGGTCAGCGCTCCCTGCAGTCATACATGTCCGGCTAATATCGACGTTCCGCGTTATGTCCGTTTTATTGCCGCGGGTAAACCTGAGGCAGCATTAGCCGTAATACGTGAAAAAATACCCTTTCCTGCCGTATGCGGACGGGTATGTTTCCATACGTGTGAAGACAGGTGCCGCCGCGGCCAGATTGATGAAGCAATAGCCATAAGGATGCTCAAGCGGTTTGCCAGTGACAGCGACAACGGTCTCTGGAAGCAGAATCTTAAAACAGCTGAACCCACCGGTAAGCGGGTCGCTATTATCGGTGGTGGTCCCGCCGGACTCACCGCAGCCTATTACCTGGCGAAGTCAGGTTATTCGACCACCGTGTTCGAAGCTTTACCCGAGCCGGGAGGGATGATGCGTTTCGGCATTCCGGACTATAGATTACCTAAAAACGTGCTCAAAAATGAAATCCGGGAGATAGCAGACGCCGGCGTAGAGATAAGGACCAATTCCAGGGTCGTATCCCCTGAAAGTCTGTTAAGAGATAATTATGAGTCAGTGTTCATCGCTACCGGTGCCCATCAGGGTATGAAACTGGGTATAGCGGGAGAAACAAACCCCGGAGTTAGTGATTGTATAACGTTCTTGCGTGACGTCAGCCTGGGTAAACCGGTCAGGATAGGAAAACGTGTCGCCGTAATTGGCGGCGGTAACGCTGCTATCGATTCAGCGCGTACCGCATTACGCCTTGGGGCTAAAGAAATAACGATTCATTATCGCCGTACCCGGGATGAAATGCCAGCCAACTCTGAAGAGATAGAACAAGCCCTGGCAGAAGGAATTCAGATTCAATATTTAATAGCACCTGTTCAAATCAATCTCCAAAACAACACCCTGGATCTCGATTGTGTCCGAATGAAGCTGGGAATGGTAGATCGCAGTGGGCGCAGACGTCCCAAACCAATAGAGGGCTCAGAATTTAAAACAAAATATGACAATATAATTGTTGCTATCGGCCATACTCCAAAAATCCCTGAAGAATTCGGCTTGGCACTAGATAAGCGCAATGTCATCAAAGTAAATCCGGATACTCTGGCTACCGGGAAGAAAGGTATTTTTGCAGGCGGTGACGCGGTGACGGGACCCGCATCGGTTATCGAAGCGATTGCCGCGGGGAGACTTGCCGCTGTATCAATAGATAAGTACCTGGGCGGCAGCGGAGTGATTGATGAAACATTAGCACCGTCGGAAAAAGAGCTGCCGCCATTGGAGGAAACGGAGGAGAAGCGGCGTCCGAAAATACCGGTGCTTTCTGTTTCGCAACGGGTCAATAGTTTTAACGAGGTCGAACTTGGTTTTACGAAACGTAAAGCCAGAGAAGAAGCCATGCGCTGTCTGCGCTGTGACAAAGAAAAGCGTGATTAAGGAGCTTGTGTGGAAACAACAATCAGACTGACCATAAACGGTGAACCTGTCGAGGCAAGAAAGGGAATGACAGTGCTTGAAGCAGCCCGGTCAGCGGGTATTTTCATTCCGACTCTGTGTGCAGACCCCGACCTCGAACCTTATGGCGCTTGCCGACTATGTGTAGTGGAAATCGATGGTCTGCGCGGCCTGCCCACATCATGTACCACTCCGGCGACGAACGGAATGATCGTCCGTACCGAGACATCGGCAGTGAATGGGGTGAGGAAGACAGTTATGGAGCTTTTAATCGCCGACCATCCTGCCGAGTGTCTGACCTGCGTTAAAAATCAGAATTGCGAGCTTCAGAAAATGGCGGCTTACCTGGGGATTACCGAAGAGCACTTTCCCAAGACAACACGAACGTTTGATATAGACACCAGTAATCCGTTCTTTAATCTCGACCGGAACAAATGTATACTGTGTGCCCGCTGTATAAGAGTGTGTAATGAGATTACCGGTGTCGGAGCGATTGACCTTATCAACCGCGGTTATCAGACCAGGGTAGCCACTTTTGGTGATAAACCGCTCATAGAGTCCATATGCCGCTCTTGTGGTGAATGTATGGCGCATTGTCCGGTGGGAGCACTATCACCCAAGGAGACCGTACGGGTTGAGTATGAAACAAAGACCACATGCCCGTATTGCGGGGTAGGGTGTCAGATGAAGCTTGGTGTTAAGGAGAATAAGATAGTAACCGTCCACGGAGACAGGGATAACCAGATTAACAGGGGAAGGTTGTGCGCAAAAGGCCGGTTCGGAATAGTTGATTTCGTAAACAGTCAGGAACGGTTAACGGTACCTTTAATCAGGAAAGACGGTAAATTTATTGAGGCCACCTGGAACCGGGCACTGGAGTTAGTCGCTGCCAGGCTGGGTGAATACAAAGATAAGGCGGCGGTTATCAGTTCTGCAAAATGCACCAATGAAGATAATTATGTTATTCAGAAATTTGCCCGGGTAGTGCTGGGGACAAATAACGTCGACCACTGCGCCCGACTTTGTCATGCACCGACCGTGGCCGGCCTTGCCCAAAGTTTCGGTTCCGGTGCGATGACCAATTCTATAGACGAGATAAGCCATGCCTCCTGTATCCTGGCCATCGGTACCAACACTACTGAAACTCATCCCATTATCGGCTGGGAAGTTAGAAAAGCCACACGTAAAGGGGGTAAGCTCATCGTGGCCAATCCTCTGGAAATCGCTCTTTGCCGCGAAGCAACCCTGTGGCTGCAGTATCAGCCGGGTACAGATGTTGCCCTCATTATGGGAATTTGCCGGGTTATTGTTGATGAGGGACTCGCTGACAGTGCCTTCATTGAGCGACGTTGTGAAAACTATGTCGCATTTAAAGAGTCGTTAAAAGACTTTAGCCTGGAATTCGTGAAGAACACCACCGGGGTAGCGGAAAACAGGATAATTGAAGCCGCCCGGCTTATTGCGACCGACAAACCGTCCACCATTCTTTACGCAATGGGTATTACCCAACATACGCATGGTACCGACAATGTTATTGCTCTGGCTAACCTGTCGATGCTTACCGGAAACGTGGGAAAACCTTCCGCCGGAGTGAACCCGCTGCGCGGACAGAACAACGTACAGGGAGCCTGCGACGTGGGGGGACTGCCCAATGTTTATCCGGGTTATCTACCGGTTACCGACCCGTTTAACCGCCAAAAATTTGAATCTGCCTGGGAAGTCCCCTTATCCGCCTTGCCTGGCCTTACGTTGACGGAGTTGATTGACGAATCACATACCGGTACGATTAAAGCAATATACCTGGTCGGAGAAAATCCGGCGCTATCAGATCCTGACGTCAACCATGTCTTAGAGTGCTTGAAACAACTGGATTTTCTTGTCGTACAGGATATCTTCCTTACCGAGACGGCAAAGCTCGCCCATGTTGTCTTACCCGGGGCCAGCTTTGCCGAAAAAGACGGCACATTCACCAACACAGAACGGAGAGTCCAGCGGATACGTAAAGTTATCGAACCCGCCGGCGACAGCAAGCCGGACTGGTGGATTACATGCCAGATCGCTAAAAAGATGGGTGCCAAGGGGTTTGAATTCGAAAATCCTTCTCAAATTATGGATGAAATAAATCGTCTAATGCCAAGCTATGGCGGTATCACTTATGAAAGGCTGGAAAAGGGCGGGTTACAATGGCCATGTCCTGATTTACAACATCCCGGTACGCCTATTTTACATACCGGCAAGTTCAGCCGCGGCATGGGGCAGTTTATTCCCTTGAAATATAAACCGTCCGTTGAGCAGGCGGACCAAGCCTATCCGTTAATTCTAACCACCGGACGCAGTATTTTCCAATATCATACGGGGACAATGACACGGAAAGTAAAGGGGCTGAACGTGATGCGGAACGAGGAACTCGTAGAAATTAATCCGACAGATGCAGAGAACCTCGGCATAACCGGTGGAGAGACTGTTAAAATTATCTCCCGACGGGGTGAGATAACCGCTAAAGCAAAAATCACCGAAGGGTCTCCGGCCGGGGTAGTGTTCATGACCTTCCACTTTTTCGAAAGTCCGACCAATGTACTGACGAGCAAAGCCCTGGATCCGGTAGCCAAAATACCGGAATATAAGGTCACGGCGGTAAGAGTAGAGAAGATAAAGCACGAAGCGAAAGGATAGCTGATATTACATGGCGGTTTTTACTTTTTATAATGACAAATAGCGGATAACAAATAACTTCTAATCGAGCGTTTTCGCTCAATTGGGGTATTAGATGAAGAGAGAGATTACTATGAAACTTCTAATGTAATTTTATCCATGCTCCTTAATGTAATAGAGCGTGGCGCCTACCGGTGAAAAGGAGAGAAAAAATATGCTCGCGATTGGAATCAAGAACAAGAGACCAAATCCTAAATGAAGAGGCAGGTTTTTATAAAAAAACTTGAAACGCGTTTTAAAAGGATAAAGTCTCCTGGCGGGAACAAGATCCGTATTGTCCCAGGCGAGGAAAATTGCGGCAATTAACGAGGAAAAAATTGTAAAAAGCGGGCCTAACGGGGTTAGCCAGCCAAGTATCATGATAAAGAGACTCAAAAGGACCGGTACTATAGTGCGGGGAACCTCCTGTTTGATCAGGTAAAAAAACCGCTTTAAGAAAGGCATTTTGTGCGGCTCTTTTTCCTGTCCGGTTACCAGACGCTCGGTAATTTGAGACATGGTGTCCATAATGATCACGCAAAAAAGGATCTGGGAAATAAGATAGGAAAAAACCGATGACAGAACCACAAGAAAAAGAGAAAGCATCCAGGAAAGAAGGTGCCACAGCCATAAAAGCCACCGGCTTTCCGGTCTTGTCCAGATAAGGGTTAAAATCTCCTGGTGATATACAAGGATCAGGCTTGCGAAAATGATTGTGATGATAATAACTGCAGCAAGCCTGATAAGCCCGAGCATCAACAGTTTCGGCGTTTTGACTCCCAGCCAAAATCCCCGAATGTTATAAGTCATACCCTCAAATACTTTCATGGGGTTACAAGCCTTTCAAAATATTGTTCCCATTATCTCATAATTATAAAAAAAGTTCAGCAGGAATATCTTTTTCATGGACAAATACTAAGACGAAATGCCGGAGGTTGTACAGGTCACGTTTTGTATCACCCCCGGCATATAAAAATGTTTATGTTTATCTAACGTTTATGCGGCTTTGACTTCAATCTTACGAGGCGTGGCCGCTTCAATTTTAGGCAATGAAAGCCTCAACACACCGTCGGTAAGCTTGGCATCAATTTTACTTTGATCGATTACGCTGGAAAGAGTAAATTGCCGATAGTACTTACCTATTTCATATTCAATCATAATATCTTCTTCACTGGCTTCCTCAAAAGGTTCAACCTCTCCTGTCAAAGTCAATGTGTTCTCCCGAAGGTCAATGGTAAGGCTTTTCGTTGTTACGCCAGGCAAATCTGCCAGCAGTGTAATTTCATGATCTGTTTCAAATATATCCACGCTGGGCGTAAAAACCAGCCCTGGACGTATTTGCTCAGAAGCAGTGGTCACTTCTTTTTTCGGCTTTACCTGAATTTCTTTGGATTCACTGTCCGTCATTGCTATCCCTCCTTCCTGTAATATCATCTTAAGATACTTATTTCACCGTGATCTGTCGGGGCTTGGCAGCCTCGGCTTTGCGTATGGTCACTGTCAAAATGCCGTTCTTCAAGTCGGCATCAACCTTATTGACGTCAATGTCACCAGACAGGTTAATCAATCTGGAAAATTTTCCTGCTTCTCTTTCCCGTCTGTGATATTTAACATTTTTGCCTTCTTCCGGTATTTTTCTTTCACCCGCGATAGAAATACCTTTAGATGTGACCTGAATATCCAGTTCATTTGATTTAATTCCAGGCAACTCAGCCCGAACATAAAAATTTCCCCCGTCTTCAGTTATATTGGTCAAAGGGAAAACACCTGCCGAAAGCTTTGGAAAGGCTCCTCCGGATAAAGCACCATATAACTCGTCCATCCGATTTCGCAAACGATCCAGCTCACCGAACGTTCTTCTGAACCCCCATGAGGGAAGATCAAAAATCCTTCTATAATGCATAATGTTGCCCTCCTTTCTATCTAAATTTCACAATTACAACCTATCGTGTTAATTGATTTTATTCATCCCAACGCGTTGATGAGAAAATCTTAATGAAAAGATAATATAGAAATCAATGTTGTCAAGATTAGTTTATAAATTTTTTATTCATTACTAATTAGTTGTAGATTGTTAAAGTAATAATAAAATTACGGTGAGGAATATCATGGGGAATGACAATAAACAAATCAACAGTGGAATTTTTCTTACCATATCTTTTGCCTGCGAATTCAACCCTCTTTAAAGATACTTGGATCTTGTTGTATTCAAGTACAAATTGGTGTATTGAGGAACAGGGGATCTGAAGTATATATTGGCGATGAAATCCGTTAAGGAGGTTTCACCATTGACCGGACCATCAACCGGAGCGGCCAGGCTTAGGAAATTATTAGAAGCTCCCGAGTTTGTCATCATGCCGTGCTGTTATGACGGCATCAGTGCAAAACTCATTCAGCACTGCGGTTATTCTCTGACCTTTATGAGCGGTTTTGCGGTCTCGGCCGCGCGCCTGGGACTACCGGATACGGGGCTGATCTCCTACGGCGAAATGTTGGATCAAGGTCGTAATATCTGCTTGACGGTTGATATCCCGGTGATTGGAGACGGAGATACCGGCTATGGCAATACGTTAAATGTCAAGCGTACCGTTCACGGGTATATCCGGGCCGGATTCGCCGGCATTATGATTGAGGACCAGCGCAGCCCGAAACGCTGTGGTCACACCATAGGCAAAGAAGTGGTTGAGCGAGAAGACGCTCTCCTGCGACTGCGTGCAGTGATCGAGGCACGGGATGAAGCGCGTGATCGAGGAGAAGATATTGTAATTGTCGCGCGCACCGATGCACGGGATACACACGGACTTTCCGAAGCCATTGAGAGAGCAAAGCTCTTTGTGGATATGGGGGCTGAAATTATCTTTATTGAGTCCCCCCGTTCAAAAGAAGAAATGCACAGGATTTGCATTGAGGTTGGTGGCTGCCAGATGGCCAATGTCCTTGAATATGGGAAAACGCCGGTATTACCGCCTGAATCACTTAGTGAGATTGGATATAAAATTGCTGCGTATCCGTTAACGCTTCTGTCTTCGGCGGTTTTTGCCATGCGTGACGCTTTGCACTGTATCCGGGAGGGTAAACCTCCTGAACGCATACTTGATTTTACCGAGTTGCAGGCTCTGGTTGGGTTTCCGGAATATGATACCACCTTAAGACGTCTTGAAGGTAAGAAACCGGCAAAAGAATGAGGAAATCATGGATTCAGAAAAATTACGAGTGGCATCTGGAGTCAGCCAACTGGACAACCTTCTCGGAGGGCTCTATATCGGAGATAACGTGGTCTGGTATGACAATTCCGGCAGTCTGGCCGCGGTGTATTGTCTGAACTTCATTCAAGCCTCCCAGGCACAAAACAGGCCGCTTATTTACGTCAGCTTTGATCGTTCTCCGAAAAACCTTTTGGAAAAGCTGGGGGTTTTGGCCCAAAATAATCAACTCATCATTCTGGATTGCTTTACATACGGAAAAGGTTCGGGTTCCAACATCTTTCTAAATTTTTATAAGAATAAAAAACCCAAGTGGCCCTGCCAAATTATCAAAGTGGATAAGCCCCGGCAAACCGACAAGGTCATGGATGCCCTTTATGGGATTCATGGTACTCTGGCCGGTGAGGTTCGATTCGTTTTTGAAAGCCTGACCGGCATGCAGGAATTATGGGGAGGCGAGCAGCACCTTATCAATTTTTATTCACACTCATGCCCCCGGCTGTACGAATTAAACACCGTTGCGTACTGGATTATGGAAAAGCGGGCTCACTCCGCCAGACTCAGGGCCCAGATCAATCAAATTGCCCAGGTTGCTATTGATCTGTCCGTGAAAAGAGGCAAGACATCATTAACTGTTTTAAAAGCGGAGAATCGCGAACTGGATACGATAAACAAATCTTTTAATTACTGGAGTAAAGATCTTAGAATTACATTTGATTCGGAAAAGCGTTCAACCGAGTGGTTTGATCTGGGATTGCGTTTAAAAGAATTTCGCACACGGCGCGGCCTTTCTCAAACAGAACTGGCAAAACTTGTCGGCGTGACCCCCAGCAGTATTTCCCAGGTGGAAAGCAATATCATATATCCGTCTTTGCCCTCGCTTCTTAAGATGGCGGAAGTTCTGTCTGTTGAGTTAAGTTCTTTTTTTAAGGAATCCATTGATATGACCCGCCGGATGATTTTTCCTTCAGACGAGGCGGTGGAGATTAAGTTGCCGAATTTGCCGGAAGGAAATATTTATGCAAAGCTATTGATACCGGTGGATTTCAAGCCCAAAGCTGAACCATATCTTCTTGAAATTCCGCCTAAAAAAACTCTGCCCTCTCACTTTTTTATCCATAAAGGACAGGAAATCGGATACTTGTTATCCGGCAGGCTGCAACTCAAACTGGACAAGTCTTTATATACCGCCCGTTCCGGTGATGTGATTTATCTAATCTCTGAAATGCCCTCCCAGTGGAAAAATCCCGGCCCGGGTACGGCTAAGTTGCTCTGGATCAAGATCAAGTAACCCCATTTTACAAACACAGAGAAGTTTTCGATGAACAATTATCATACCAGCCGTCACATTCTGAATTATAGAGAACTTAGAGAAGCAGGATGGGCTGATTTAAAGACGGATTCGGTGAATCTGATTTTTACATTGCGGGATTGTTATATGGTTGATGTCTTTGATCTTGATTTATCAGCGCATGTTGCATACCTGGATTTTGACATTAAAAAAAAGATTATGCTTGGTAACGCCTTTGGCTCGCCCGCAATCGGTTTGCCGTTTAGCAATCAATTTCGCAAAGCTTTTGGCAAGGACATTTTTCCGTTTAAGGAGTTGAGATCTCAACATATTGTTGGATTTTTTGTTGAGAGGGCTTACAGAAATAAAGGGGAAAAGCGTCTCTGGAATATGGATGAAGTCTTGATGGCTATTGCTATTGAAATTGCCTTTGAAGAAGGGGTTGAGATGTTCATCATTAAGCCGACCGGAGATAGATCCTTGTATTATCACAATAAATTCTACGCAAGGACTCAGCCAACCACTGAAAGTGATGTCATTCTGGGAATTGATTTGAGACAGGACAGAAAAAAACTAAAACACATTGAACTTCTAGAATTTAAAGGGAAAACCCATTTTTTCCGGGTAATCTGCCACCCGGATACATAACGAGTGTCCATCCATAAACGGCATCTTTCGGTCCCCGGCGGTGTTCTCGCTCGTTTTCAATCCTCGAAATAGCTCGCCATGTCAGCGGTTGAAAACTTGCTCGGGCCTTGCCGGAAACCAAAATCTACCATTTCTGGATGGACAGCCTCATGGAATTCTAAAATAATCCTGAAAAACCTGGTCCTTCGGGCCAGGATTTTTATTTAAACGGAAGGATTTCACCGAGTCGTTTGTCATACATTTTACCGACCCCGTATTCGCTGCGTCTCATAAATTTTTCTTTGGCAGGTCCGATGATTTGCATCTCAGGATGTTTTGCCTGGACTTCCAAAGCGATGTGCATCTCCTTGGTGCACCCGGTGCTGAAGGTGGCGTCTTTGCCAACCCATTCCGGCGGAACCTTACTGTTCATAATCTGAAAGGCCTTAGCGATATCATCATAGGTCTGAAATCGCCAGATATCGATGTGCCCGCTGCGCTGGACAATCTCCCACATGTACATCAAGTCATCGGCATCCATGCCGGGTTCAAAATATTCCGACGGATTAATAATGAACGTCATGGCGAACTGCCGTTTAAGATATTCGATCAAAACCGACATGATCTTTTTGGCCATCGAGATCCTGCCGGGAATAGAACCGATGATTCCGCTGTAGAAGACCACCGTCATTCCTTGCTTCTTGGCGGTAACCATCCGGTCGATAATTTTCCTGGCTTTGCTCTCCAGATCCTTGTGAGAAAATTTGATCACGGCCGGATGTTTGGGTCTATAAAGAATAGAAATCGCTCCCTGATCATCCAGGGAAATGTTAAAAATATCCTGGGTAAACTGAAAATGGGTAACAAAAAATCGGCGTCTCTGGTCGTGACCTCGGGAAATGATTCCATCGACTTCTTTAAATATGCGGGCAAAGGTTGTGGATGTCAGCAATAGATTCAGGTTTTCACGGGTTCCGTCGGATATGACAATAATATCATAATCACTTCTGAGTGTTTTGACCAGTTCATTTTTGCTCATATTTTTTTCCTGAAGGAACAAAGCGCCTTCAAGCTCTCGGCTCAGCATCTCATCTTCCTGAGCATCCTTGAAGTCGACCTTGGTAAACAGAGGGCCGCCCTTGAAAGCGATGATGATTTTATGTCCCATCTTGGCCAGGCAATGAATAATGGCCAGGTCAACCACAAATTCTCCGGCTTCATCAGCCATCCACAGGATCTTTTTGGTGCCAGCTTCACGCGATTGGTGATCCGGGGTCTGAATACCCAGGAATCGAAACAGGGGCTTGATTCCGTTGCCGGTTAGCGGGCGTTCGAACATCCGCAGAAAAACTTCTTCAGTATACGTTACGGATTCATCCGATTTCCACAGGGAAGGTTCCACCGCCAGGGAAAACAGGCGTTTTAATATCAGATCTTCGACCAATGCTTTGAGTTGCGTCAGACTCGATAGCGAGTTCGTTAAATCCGTGCAGTCGAAATAATTTAACGCCTTTTGAAATCCTTCTGAGTTCAGGGCTCGGCTGACACGATGATTGCGGGTGGTTTTTTCGATAATGTAGGGGTCTTCAATCTGGCTATGATTCAAAAATATCCGCATCAGACGCTTTTCCAATCGCGAAGGTATCATAATTTCATCGCGGGTTTCGTGCTGATACTTGATTTTGATGAGGGCTTTCAAATAATCTTTTTCCCTTTGATTTTTAATTTGCCGGTCGATGAGTTCCAGAATTCGCTCCAAAACCTCCTGGTATTTCTTTTGAATGAAACGGGTTTCTTTTCTGCCCATGATGGCCGCAAACATGCGATCTGAACAGGGATAGTAGCGTTCATCGTCTTCGGTATAGACCGTAAACCGGACCTGTTCCGGGGCGGCGGCCTGCTCCGGGTGGGTGAAGTGATCGAGATGGTTCTCGATAAAGAATGCCGTGAACCAAGCGTCTGTTTCAGGATCCAGTCCCGGTTGGTAGGGTTTCTTGGGGCTTGGTTGCTGAGGATGTTTGGAATCGCCATTTTGAGCGTTCATGGGTCCTTCCTTTTTTGAGAGTGGGTTAGATGGAGTCGTTACTGCTTGTCTTTGTATCAACACATGACATTCAAAGCAGTCTATAGCAGATTTCGAAAAGAAATCAACCTGTTTAAGACTTTTACAGAAATTCTGATTTCAGGGCTGCAGACTTAGTGTAAATTCAGATTCAACCTGTTTGAGTTAAAAAAATAATATAGGAATCAATGTTGATAAGATTAATTTATGACATTTTACTTGAATTACTAATTAAATTGTATATAATAAAGTAATGATAAGATTATGGAGGCGAATATCATGGAAAATGACAACAAAAAAAAATCAACAATAAAAATGTCCGTACCCCTGGCATCAACATCTGATTTAAAAGGGAAGCAATCCGTGCGAGCTACTTTCAGGCTGACGGGCGGATGCATAGATGCAATCAGCATCGTAGCTGCTCAATTGGGTATCAAACAAAAATCTCTTTTTGATCATTTGGCTCAAGATATTCAAAGTTTAGAATCCATAGCCCGTGAAATTAAAAATAAAAAATTGATAAAACAAAATCGTACCCAAAAAACGTTCGTGATCAGCAGAAGGTCTCTGTCTTCCCTTGAAGAGATATCTAAATCGTTCAATGCTTCCAGAGATGCTCTGGTTGAGCACTCGATTCAAAGACTACTGCCGATCATTAATGCCGAACGGGAAAAACATGAAAAACGGAAAGTATTTCTTGCCCGGATAAACAAACATTTCGAGGAAGGAGAAAAAATAATGAACGATATCAAAAAGCAACTGGGAGATGATGATCCGATTAGTGATAAATTTGAAATGGTAATGTCCGCTTATAAAACCGCAAGAAGTAATATGAAAATATTTATTGACAGGGGAAAAAGTATTGAGGACTTCGACTCTGAGACCATGAGTTATTGAGAAATTGCCCGGATACTGAATATTTATCAGGAATCACTATATTTTTTATCAACGATCGGCATCCAGCATTCAGAATCAGTCAGATAGCGCTGCACAGATCCTTTAAAACTATGGAATAACTGCCCCAAAATGTTTTTCACAACCCCATATTAACGATAATGGCGATAGTCGATACTGTATTTATTTGCCTTATAGGAAAACTTTCGTACCGTGGTTTTAAGTACATCGGCCGCTAACGTAATGTTCCCCCGCGTATTCTTAAGTGCGTCGATGATCATCTCTTTTTCCAGGTTTGCCACGGCATCTTCCAGGGATAAAACCGGCAATGTATCAGATTCCGAACCGGTTTGTAATGTGGGCGGAAGATGATAGCTGTGGACCACCCCTTCTTCACACAAAAGTACGGCCCGCTCGATGCAGTTTTCAAGTTCTCTGACGTTTCCCGGCCAATGATAATCCATGAGCATATCTATTGCCGGTGTAGAAAACCGCCGGATAGTTTTATGATTCTCGCTGGCATATTTTTCCAGAAAATGATCGACCAAAAGCAGAACATCGGTCTTACGTTCTCTTAAGGGCGGTATGTAAATTGGAAAAACATTAAGGCGATAATAGAGATCATGCCTGAACGTATCTTCTTCAACAGCCTGTTCCAGATTTTTATTGGTAGCGGTGATAACGCGAACATCCGTTTTTATGGTCTGGGATCCCCCAACCCGTTCAAATTCTTTCTCCTGCAGGATGCGTAAAAGCTTTACCTGAACCTCTATACCCACGGATCCTATCTCGTCTAAAAATATGGTCCCTTTACTGGCCATTTCAAATTTGCCCAGTTTTTGTTTTATGGCACCTGTAAAAGCGCCTTTTTCATGGCCAAACAACTCGCTTTCAATAAGATTGTCCGGCAATGCTGCACAATTTACTTTAACAAAAGGCCCTTTTGATCGGAGACTGTTGTAATGTATGGAGTTGGCGACAAGTTCCTTGCCGGTACCGCTTTCTCCGCGAATAAGAACCGTAGCGGTGCTTTTCGAAACCTGGGAAATCATTTGATAGACTTCGCGCATTTTGTTGCTGTTGCCGATAATATCGGTAATACGATATCGATTTTCCAGTTCATTTCTGAGTCTTATATTTTCTTCTCTTAAATGCTCTTTTTCCAGACGGATGGTTTCCAGGTTGATAACATGACGCGCAACCATTGTTGCAACGACAGACATAAGCTTTTTACCATCTTTCAGGGAATATGATTCGTCAAAAGGCATGTCAAAGCTCAATGCTCCGATAACCTGGCTGCCCTTTTTTACCGGCACACAGATAAAGGATAGTTCCTGATTCCGTTCGGTTTTTCTGGAATCTGTCCGGTTAAGAAAAAGCGGTTCCTGACTAATTTTGGGTATGGTGACGGCATTACCGGTCTCGATGACCCTGCCGGTAATGCCTTCACCCAACTTATATTTTCCTTTTTGCATCGCACTTTTGGAAAGCCCATGGGCAACCTCTATGCTTATCTCATTGCGAAAAGGGTGCAAAATTGTTATGGTTCCCCGCAGCATGTTCATTGAGTTGGAGAGAATGTCCAGAACTTTGTATAAAGATTTTTTAAGGTCCAGGTGCTCATTCAGGGCTTCACTGATTTCATAAAGCAGTGTAACGTCTTCAATTTTTTTCATGATCTAAACTTTCGTGCCTGCTCCCCATGGGCTGATTTAATTAAGGATGTATTACCAGTTTGTTAATTGCTATCCAAGACTTTTTGGTTTCAGGTGTCAGGTGTCAGGTGTCAGTCAATTCGTTTCTTGCTCCTGACACCTGATTGCAAGGCTTTCGCTCAAAAAAATGAATAAGTCAATGAATGAAAAGCATTTTAACAAATCGGTAATGCTCCCTTCGGTTAAAGCCTTATAAATTAAAAGTGTCTAACAGTGATCTAAAGTGTGAACTGTGAAGTGAGCTAAAGTTTTATAATGAAGCCGTCGAAGGCGGCACCTTAACCCTGGCCCAGACCGATCACCAATACACAATATTCAAAAGGGTCGGATTACAATGATCTATAACTGATACCAATATAGATAAACGCGTCGCACCAGGGCGGGCTTTAGTCACTTGTATTTTGGCTTAACTTTAGCTCACTTGTAACTTTGCCGGTTTGTCCGGGTTAGGTTATGGGCATATACTTTTCTATTTCATACTGGCTCACATGGGTCCGATACATATCCCACTCAATCTTTTTATTTTCCACGAACTTATTAAAAATATGTTCACCAAGAGCTTCTCTCACCAGTTCTGATTTTTCAACTTCAAGAAGGGCTTCATAAAGGTTATCCGGAAGGGTAAAAATACCTCTTTTCTTTTTATCTTTTGCTGACATTTGATAGATATCCTCTTCGATAGGATCCGGAACTTCATATTCATTCTCAATCCCTTTCAAACCGGCTGCCAGCATGACCGCAAAGGCAAGATAAGGGTTACAGGCCGGATCAGGAGCGCGGAACTCTATGCGGGTGGCCACCTCCTTACCGGGTTTGTACATGGGAACCCGAATCATGGCCGAACGGTTGCGACGGGCCCAGGAAATATAGACAGGAGCTTCATAGCCGGGAACCAGCCGTTTGTAAGAGTTGACCCACTGATTGGTCACGGCGACGATTTCCCGCGCATGTTTCATGATTCCGGCAATATACCCCTTGGCCATTTTGGATAAATGGTATGGATCATTTCCGTCAAAAAAAAGATTTTTATTTCCCACAAACAAGGACTGATGTACATGCATCCCGCTTCCGTTCTGGCCAAAAATCGGTTTGGGCATGAATGTGGCATAATACCCATGCCGCCGGGCGGTTTCCTTGACCACGATTCGGTAAGTCATGGTTTTGTCAGACATGCTGAGTGCATCATCAAATCGAAGATCAATCTCATGCTGGCTCGGCGCCACCTCGTGATGGCTGTATTCCACCACAATCCCCATATCCTGCAAAGCGAAAATCGTTTCCCGCCTCAAGTTCGACGCTACATCCAGAGGAAGGCTGTCAAAATATCCTCCGGCATCAATCCCCTCAGGCTTTTCTTTGCTTTTAAAATAAAAATATTCGAGTTCAGGGCCCACATAAAAGGTGTATCCTTTTTCTTCTATTTTCTTTAAAAGTCTTTTTAGCACATATCGGGGATCTCCTTCATACGGAGTATGATCCGGATTGACAATGTCACAGAACATCCGGGCCACGGGTCTTTCTTCCGGTCGCCATGGCAGCAATCTAAAGGTGGCAGGATCCGGAAGGGCGACCATGTCGCTCTCTTCGATACGCGCAAAACCTTCAATAGAAGATCCGTCAAATCCCATGCCCTCGCTCATACCCGTCTCGAGTTCGGATTGAGTGATTGCAAAGCTCTTCAGCATACCCAGAACATCCGTGAACCAGAACTGAATGAAGCTTACATTCTTTTCTTTAACGATTTTCAAAACATCTTCTTTGGTGCTGCAGGTTATACAGTTCATTGAATCACCTCCCTTTTATTGTTTGATGTCGGCATGATACTTCTGCAGGGACTTCACAGTGGCCTGTCCTTTTCTTCGACGGGCAATGCCTCTGGCAGCTGCTATGGCTGCGGCGGTTGTTGTAATATTCGGAACTTTATATTTTATTGCCGCCTTGCGGATATAAGAATCGTCCTCTTTACTTTCTTTTCCACTGGGCGTGTTGACCACCAGGTTTATCTCTCCATTTTTAATTGCATCCACGATGTCGGGCCTCCCGTATCCTAACTTGTTGATGGGTTCGGAATCTATGCCGTGCTCGGTCAGGAAAGCATGAGTCCCTTTTGTGGTCCGGATTTTAAAACCGAGTTCCTGAAAAAGTCTGGCCGGTTCCAGGGCACTGGGTTTATCACGGTTTGCTATGGTGATCAGGACAGTTCCCTCGATGGGCAGCGTCATCTGGATGGCCTCCTGAGATTTGAAAAAAGCCATGCCAAAAGAATCCGCAAGCCCCAGTACTTCTCCCGTTGAACGCATCTCCGGTCCCAGAATCGGATCCACCTCGGGTAACATATTGAAAGGAAACACCGCCTCTTTTACGCCGAAATGAGGTATAACTTTCTTCTCAAGGCCCAGATCCGAGAGTTTTTTACCCAATATAATCTGTGTGGCAAGCCGGGCCATGGAGATATTACAGACCTTTGAAACAATCGGCACCGTGCGCGAGGCTCTTGGGTTGGCTTCCAGGATATACACGGTATCCCGAACAACAGCGTATTGTATATTCATCAGACCGACTACATGAAGCTCCATGGCAATTTTTCGGGTGTATTCATTGATGGTTTCTATGTGCTTGGGTGGGATGCTTATGGGTGGGATTACGCAGGCGGAGTCTCCGGAATGTACGCCGGCAAGTTCGATATGCTCCATCACCGCAGGGACAAAGGCATTGGTGCCGTCGGCAATAGCGTCTGCTTCAGCCTCGATGGCGTTTTCCAAAAACTTGTCGATTAAAATCGGTCGTTCCGGAGAGATTTCTACGGCCACAGCCACATAGTGCAACAGCATGTCTTCATCCAGAATTATTTCCATGGCACGGCCCCCTAAAACATAAGAAGGACGGACCATCAGGGGATATCCGATTTTTTTGGCGATGTCGAGCGCTTCTTCTACTGTGCCGGCCATACCGGATTCCGGTTGAGGGATTCCCAATTTTCGCATCAAGTTGCGGAATCGGTCCCGGTCCTCGGAAAGATCGATGGTTTCCGGAGACGTACCCAGGATGTTAACCCCTGCTTGGGCCAGCTCATGGGCAATGTTCAGCGGCGTTTGGCCACCGAACTGGACAATGATACCTTCCGGTTTTTCCTTTTCATAAATACTCAGGACATCTTCGACCGTCAGGGGCTCAAAATAAAGCTTGTCGGATGTGTCGTAATCCGTGGAAACGGTTTCGGGATTGCAGTTTACCATGATGGATTCATATCCCGCCTCCCGGATGGCAAATGCTGCATGCACGCAACAATAATCAAACTCGATTCCCTGCCCGATACGGTTCGGTCCTCCGCCAAGAACCATAATTTTTTTGCGATCACTCACTTCTACTTTGTCAATAGCATTATAGGTCGAAAAATAATAGGCCGCATTTTCCACGCCGCTGACCGGAACCGGCTCCCAGGCTTCGACCATACCCAGAGATGTTCGTTTTGTGCGAATATCTTTTTCACGAACATCAAGAAGATGGGCCAGATATTTGTCCGCAAAACCGTCTTTTTTGGCCTGAATAAGCAAATCATCGGGAGGGATTCGGCCCTTATGGGTCAGGATTTGTTCTTCAAGTTCCACCAGTTCCTTCATTTTTTCGATAAACCAGTGCTTTATATGGGTGATATGGTATAGTGTTTCAATATCGGCGCCCTTACGCAATGCCTCGTACATAATAAACTGTCGTTCGCTGGTGGGAGTCCCCAGCATATTCAATAATTCGTCTTTGGTTTTTTTATTGAAATCTTTGGCGAAACCCAGGCCGTAACGGTCGATTTCGAGGGAGCGGATCGATTTCTGAAAGGCTTCCTTGTAATTTTTGCCGATACTCATAACCTCACCCACTGAGCGCATCTGGGTGCCAAGCTTATTTTCGACGCCCTGGAATTTTTCAAAGGCCCATCGGGGGAATTTAACCACAACGTAGTCGCCGGAGGGGGTGTATTTTTCTAGGGTCCCCTCTCGCCAGTAAGGCATTTCATCCATGGTCAACCCTCCGGCTAAAAGCGAGGACACAAATGCAATGGGAAAGCCGGTTGCCTTGGAGGCCAGAGCCGAAGAGCGGGAAGTTCGGGGATTAATTTCAATAACCACGACTTTGCCGGTTTTGGGATCATGGGCAAACTGGATATTGGTTCCGCCGATAACTTCAATGGCTTCCACAATTTCGTAAGAATATTTCTGAAGCTGTTTTTGCAGATCCGGATCAATCGTTAGCATGGGCGCAGTGCAGTAGGAATCGCCCGTATGGATGCCCATGGCATCAACATTTTCAATAAAACAGACGGTGATCATCTGATTTTTGGCGTCGCGGACCACTTCCAGTTCAAGTTCCTCCCAGCCCAGTACGGATTCTTCGACCAGAACCTGGTTAACAAGACTTGCAGAGAGACCGCGTGACGTTATTGTTCGAAGTTCTTCGACATTATACACCATGCCTCCGCCCGTACCGCCCATGGTGTATGCCGGACGAAGGACCACGGGATACCCCAATTCTTCGGCGACTTTTTCCGCATCTTCCACACTTTTAACGGCATGGCTTTTCGGCATTTCAATTCCCAGCCGGGCCATGGTCTCTTTGAATGCCGTACGGTCTTCTCCTCGCTCGATGGCATCGACAGTTACACCGATAACCCGGACACCGTATTTCTCAAGCACACCGGTTTTTGCAAGCTGGGATGACAGGTTCAGACCGGATTGTCCGCCCAGATTCGGTAGCAACGCATCCGGCCGTTCGGTCGCGATAATATCGGTCAGGGTTCGCAGATTGAGCGGTTCAATATAGGTTACATCGGCCATACCCGGATCCGTCATAATGGTTGCCGGATTAGAATTTACCAGGACGATTTCGTAGCCAAGACTGCGCAAGGCTTTGCATGCCTGGGTGCCCGAATAATCGAATTCACATGCCTGGCCGATAATAATGGGACCTGATCCGATAATTAAAACTTTATGAATATCTTTTCGTATGGGCATAGAGTTTCCATCCTCACTTTTTTCATAATAAATCAGCTGCGAAGACACTTGGATTATAATAAAACTCTTTTAAAAATCGTTTTGTGTCTTTGAGCCTTAGTGGCTAAAATATCAGTTTTTTTCCAAATTAAAAATAACTGCTTCCATCCCAGCAGTGAGTACATAATTTTTCTTTTGGCAGGCCGATGGCTTTTACAAGGTTTTCCAATTTTTGATATCTTAATGATGTAAGTTTCAACCGTTGCCGGATTTTTTCGACCATTGCCTGATTTTTTTCTGAATTTGACTTTGCATATTCATCTAAAAATTTATCATCTGTATCCTCGAGCTCCCTTATGGCTTTTCGTCCTGCAAGATCCATCGTTGATCGAGAGCTTGAAAAATTGAGAAATTCACAAGGATAGAGCAAGGTGGGGCATGCAGGCCGCATATGAATCTCTGATGCACCATAATCGAATAACAGTTGTGCATGATCCTCTAATTGAGTGCCCCTGACAATTGAATCTTCACAAAAAAGAATCTTTTTCCCTTCAATCAGTTCTCTGATAGGAATCAGTTTCATTTTGGCGACAAGATCTCTGATGCTCTGATCCTGGGGCATAAAGCTTCTCGGCCAGGTAGGGGTATATTTAACATACGGCCTGATATATGGAATCTTTTTCTCATTGGCGTAACCGATTGCATGGCCGGTGCCCGAATCCGGAATTCCGGCAACATAATCGATGGGATAATCATCCTCTTTTCCCAGAGCCGACCCACATCTGTATCGAACACATTCTACATTAATTCCTTCATAGCTTGAAGCGGGATACCCGTAATATACCCACAGAAAAGAACAAATCTGCATTTTTCCCCTTGGCTTTACTTTCTGTTCACATCCATCCGCTGTCATAAAAACAACTTCATCCGGGCCAAGGTATTTATAAATTTCAAACCCCAGATTGGGGAAGGCACAGGTTTCCGAAGATGCGGCATAAGCCCCTTGTTTTTTGCCAATAATGACAGGGGTTCTTCCCAATTTGTCCCGAGCGGCATAAATTCCTTTTTCCGTTAAAAGGAGCATAGAGCAAGACCCTCTAATGGCTTTCTGAGCATTTTGGATGCCGTTTTCAAAAGAATCTTCTTCGCAGATTAATGTTGCCACAATTTCTGTTGGGCTTGGATCTCCGTCATTTGTTTCGGAGAAATGAATTTTCTTTTGAAAAGCTTTTTTTGCAAGCTCCTGAATATTATTTATTCTTCCAACGGTAACGATGCCAAAACTTCCCAGATGAGATCCGAAGATCAACGGCTGAGGATCGTAATTGCTGATAACTCCGATACCTTTGTGACCTGAAAATTTGGGAAGATCCGGCTCGAATTTGGATCTGAAGTAGTTATTCTCAATATTATGAATGGACCGTGAGTATCCCTTAGAGTTTTTTGTGGCAAGACCTCCTCGTTTTGTTCCGAGGTGAGAATGATAGTCTGTTCCAAAAAACAGATCCTTTACACAGTCTTCTTTAGAAACAACACCAAAAAATCCGCCCATGAATGATCCCTTCCTGTAAAAATTAGTTCGAAAAAAACTATAGTCACAGTGGCTATAGTTGTTATAGAAAAAATATTCAACAGTTAAGTCATGCCAATTTATTATAGACCTTATTTAACCGGTATATTTCATTAAAAAATCAAAAAATAACCGTCGAACCTAACAGGATCAGTTTCTTGAACACTCCGTATCGCAGGGTGTAAATCAGGGCCGTTGGTAAACGCTGATCCTTGTCTATTTTCAGGTGTCAGGTGTCAGGATTAAGGGGGCAAATCAGGTGAACAATAGCAATGATATGGACGTTGAGGATCTCGAGGTCTATAAAAAGTTGTGTCAGTTACACATTGAATGTATCCATTTGTTGAATGGATTGGAGAAAACATTGGAGCGGAAAGTCCCGGAGCGAGAAAGCCGCTGGCAGCTATCTGAGGAAACGGCAGTGTATGGCGTAAATGATGAATCGTCCCATCAGATCTTTATGCCTCCTGACACCTGAAACCACATGGATACGGCAATCTTGGCAAACAACAGTCTTGAGTTACACCCGTATTCATGAAACGGTTGAATTAAAAAAAACTTCAGGACCCTGGTTTATTTAAGTGCACAAATACTTATCCATGAAGAATCCCCCGGCAGTTTACAGTCCCAGAATAGCCATCCATCAACGGAATTACGGGTTATGGTAACTGCAGCTGCCGACGGCGATAAGAATTTTTTTCCGTTTATCATCAAAGCACCGTCACAAACCCGGGCATAGTAGCAATACCCTTTGTATTTACAGCGGAATTCTGTTCCATTGGGAAATGCAACCCCATCGACGACCCAGGGCAGGTGGTCAACTGTATTTTTATAACTTTTTGGGTGAATGCAGTCCATGTTAAAGGACATTTCTGATACCATACCGGGACTCATTTGTTTAGAGGATTGTTTCGAAAAAAATTCATTTCGCTGGTCGGAATCGGTTTTAATACTTTCCATAGCTCCCCCCTAAAGTTTATGCATAAAAATACGGATTCATTAATGGATAAAGGGATGTAAGAATTTAATATATAATTAGCATATATTAATCTATACATCAACAATTAAGTGAAACTTAAAAATTTATAAAAAATAAAAATCCGGGCCCAAAGGACCCGGATCTGGTTTATCCCTGAAAGGGAGTATCCTTGCATTCTTTAAAGGAATTAACCCCCTGTAAAAATAAAAAGTTGAGTATGATAAGGATCAAACAAGACCTTGATCCAGCATGGCATTCACCACCTTTGTAAATCCGGCGATATTGGCACCTGCCATATAATTTCCGGATACACCGTACTCGGCAGAGGCATTCAGACAGGTCTGGTGGATGTTTTTCATGATTATCTTGAGCCGGCGGTCCACTTCATCCGCGGGCCAGTTCAAACGCATACTGTTCTGGGCCATTTCCAGTCCGGATACGGCGACTCCTCCGGCATTGGATGCCTTGCCCGGGGCATATAGAATTTTCTTGTCCAAAAAAATGTTGATGGCTTCCGGCGTACTCGGCATGTTGGCTCCCTCGCAAACCAGGTGAACACCGTTCTTCATCAGGTTTGCCGCATCTGTTGCGTTGATTTCATTCTCGGTGGCACTGGGAAAGGCGCAGTCTGCTTTATGGTTCCATAACGGATTATGATCTAAAGAAGTATCGGCTTCTGTATAAACCGCTTCAGAATACTTATCAATGTACTCACTTATTCTGCCGCGTTTGATATTTTTCAGCCGTTTCACATAGGCGAGTTTGTCCCTGTCGATGCCTTTTTCATCATAAATATAGCCGGAAGAGTCGGAAAGGGTAACCACCTTGCCGCCAAGCTCAATAATTTTTTCCACGGTGTACTGGGCCACGTTGCCGGAACCCGATACCAGGCAGGTTTTGCCTTCAAGGGTTTGGTTTTGAGTTGCCAACATTTCGGAGGCAAAATAAACACTGCCGTAGCCCGTTGCTTCGGGTCGAATAAGACTTCCGCCCCACCCCAGACTTTTACCGGTCAAAACACCGGTAAATTCATTGCTCAATTTCTTATACATTCCAAAAAGATATCCGATTTCCCTGGCGCCTGCGCCGATGTCTCCTGCCGGGACATCCGTATCCGGACCGATATGGCGAAAAAGCTCGATCATGAAACTCTGGCAGAAGCGCATCACCTCGCTATCGGATTTTCCCTTGGGATCGAAATCCGATCCCCCTTTGCCTCCCCCCATGGAGAGAGTGGTCAGCGCATTTTTGAAAACCTGTTCAAAAGCCAAGAACTTGAGGATGCTCAAGTTGACCGATGGATGAAAACGCAAACCGCCCTTGTAAGGGCCGATGGCGCTGTTCATTTGTATCCTGAATGCACGGTTGACATGCACTTGTCCCTGATCATCCATCCAGGGAACTCGAAACATAATCACGCGTTCAGGCTCGGTAATTCTTTCCAATACAGCATGTTGGCGGTATTGTGGATTTCGGTCCAAAACAGGTTGAACTGAGTCAATTACCTCTTCCACAGCCTGATGAAATTCCTTTTCGCCCGGATCTCTGTTCTTTATCAAACTCAAAATGTCCGTCATATACAACCTCCTGTCAATTTATTAATTATAAACCATCACACATTGAGATTTTTTGCCATCAATTTTAAGGGTAAAAAATTTATCCAGTCTAACATGCCGTAAATAATCGGTTTCCTGGATAACAGGCTGTGAACCTATCCATTCCCAGTCAAAATAATCGTCCGAGCCTTCAGTCACTGTAATGTAATGAATGCCCAGAGACGTTATATTTTGAAAAAAATGCGATCCCTGGGAAGGATCAGCCTTTAATTTCTCATTTCTAAGTTCAACCATGGCGCTTACGCCTGAAATATTGCGCCATTGCACGGGTATTCCGAGCCATCTGTCGGCGGACCCCCATCGTCCGGGGCCAACCAGAAGATAAGGGCGTTTTTCCTTAAGCAAGCCCGCATTCAATTTATCAATTTCTTCTGCTATTTTTATGGTGGCTTTGGGATGAAAATCATCCGGCTTAACATACACAATATCTGCCATTTTTTCATTTTTCCCATTTCCAAGGGCCTGTTTGGAAAAGCAAAAGGCTTTTTCAATTTCTTCACGGGTAATTTGAACCTCAAACCTTTCTCCACCCGCAACCATGGGGCGCATTTGAAGAAAAAAGAAATCGCTTTTCTTTTTTTTATCGGAACTTAAGTTTACCGAAAATTCAATTTCTACCGGGCATCCCATACCCTTTCGGCCCAATTCAAGCAGGTCTGACAATAAATCCGGTAAGGGAAGTATGTTGTACTTGAGTATCTGAGAAAAAGTTAAAATCTTGGGACCGGGCATGTAGCCGGTATCACGAATGCGATGTTCTTCCGGCACATACGTACTGGCAAGTATCTTTACGGGATACTCCGCTTCAGCGTCGTCAACCTCCCTTTTTTCCAGGTTTGAATATTTTCGAAAATTAAGTTCATCGGGATAATTTCTAATCTTTAAGGCATAAAAAAAACGCTGAGCATTCGCCAGAATATCATCAACCATGGAGAACTGGGGCATAACACTCTGATATTTTGGGGAAAAACGCACTGTTCGGCCGCCTTCCACAACCGTCCTGCCTAATCCAAGAGCAATATGGGCTATTCCCTCTTCGGGTTTCATTTTGGAAACCGGATAAAAATTATGAGACTGAGCCACACCGGAAATGGCCGGATAAAAATAATCTCCATATTCTTCCCCGGTCAGCTCCTGGATGATAACCGCCATGGCCTCTTCCTGAGGTTGGCTCGATGTGCGGCGGGAAAACGCCTTGGCATCTTCGTAATAGGTAGACGCATACACCAGCTTTATGGCGGTAATGAGATGGTGAAGTCGTTTCGAAAGGTCGGAATGATTATTGGGAATCATATAGGTTTCGTAAATTCCGGCGTACGGTTGGAACTGAGCATCTTCAAGCAAACTCGAAGAACGGACCGACAGGGGATATGTCACCTGATCCAGGAATGCTTCCAAATCTTTTACCAGCCACTCAGGCATAGCTGAGTTTATGAATACGGCGGCCACTTCTTCATCCGTATGGCTTTGGGTGGCAAAATCCTGAAGGCCGTTCAGTGTGATAAAAGATTCAAAACCATCCGTACTCACAACCAGTGTTTTTGGAATTTTGATGTTAATCTGGGGATATTTTTCGTAAATATTCGGATTTTGATAGAGCAGGGCGGACATAAAGGCTAAGCTCCGGGCCTTACCCCCCAACGATCCCTGGCCGATTTTAACAAATTCCATAATATCCGCATCAAAATTATGGCTTTTGAATTGAGCGACCACACCTTTTTGACGCCATTTCCGCAACTCATGGACATTGGCGATAATATAATTCCTTATGTCCTGGGCGCTTGCAAAATCAGAGGCTTTCACCTTACGGAACTTGGAAGCAAGGGGGATTTCCGAGCGAGACATAATCCAGTTGGAAAAATGATTTCGCCGGGCATGATAATAAATCGATTCATCCGGTATTTGTGCAACCTTCGCCTCGAGAGCACGAAGATCGGACGCCCGGTCGATTTCCGTGCCGTTTGGCATGCGGAAAACAAAATCCCCGAATCCCAAATAGTTCAGAAAAAAATCGTGTAACTCTGCAAGAAGATTGGGAGAATTCTTGTCCAGAAAAACGGCCGGAATTTGATCTGCTTTCATCTTGTTGGATGATTTCGAGCTCATTAACAGAAGGGGAAGATCGGGAATTTCCTTTCTCATTTGTGACAGTAACAGAAACCCTGCATCATCCTCCAGCCTTCCATTTTTAGGGATGCGGGTATCCGATATAATGCCGAACAGAAATGACCGGAATTTTATGCACAGTTCCATGGCTTCTTCATAGTTTTCCGCCAACAGGATTTTGGGCCTGGCCCGCATGGTGAGCAGCCGGTGTTCTTCATTGAGGCCGGTTCCAAGCACCGCCTGGGTTTGTTTGACAATTTCTTTGTAAATCATGGGGAGAAAAGAAGAGTAATAAACCGGTGAATCCTCAACCAGAATCAGAACCCGGACCATGGCTTTCCGGGTGTCGTTTTCAACATTCATGCGGTCTTCCACGTTTTTTACCAACGCGAGCAACAGATCGGAATTGCCGGACCAGATAAAACTTTTGTCAATTCCCTTACAGTTTTTGCTTTCCGGAAACGGATAAATACCGATGGGGCTGTGAGCCAGTAAAATAACCGGAAGACTCGGGTTGCGTTTCTTAATTTCCAGGCCCAATGAAAACGCATCCATGTCATCCAGGTGGGGCATGGTGAGGACCATATCGAATTTTTTTTTATTTAACAGTGACAGTGCTTCCCGAGCTGAAGACGACCGCGTTACCCTGGGGGGCAGGCTGAGGTTTAATCCGCTGTATTCATTGATTATCCTTGATGCAGGGCTGCCGTCCTCTTCCATTATGAACGCATCATACGGGCTGGAAACAAATAGAATTTCACGCACCTTGATTGACATCAATTCGTAAAAAACCTTTAAATGTGAATAAAATTCAGCGGTTATTTGATTGTATTCCTGAAGCATCCTTTGTCCCGATTTGATGAGTGTTGATCAGAATGGCAGCGAAAAAAAGTGGCCCCAAGGTCGGGGTGAAACCACCAGAGATGTTTTCAAGCGGTCTCTGGTGGTTATTGTAATGCCACTTACATATTTTTTCAAGAATCGATTATCTGGAGGGCCTGCTCCCGATAAGCGTCCATTACATAGGGCGTGCCGGTGACTTTGGCACACTCTTCGGTCAGTGAAAATATGTCATTTCGACTGATGTATTTTACGGCCCAGTTTCTGGAACCGGCCATTATTTGCTGAAGTCCGACCTTGATTTTATCCGTCACGCTGAAAATGCCGACAGCACCCAGAGGGAGACGGTCGGCTTCCGAACCGTATTTTTCTTTCAGGACTTCATAATTCATAAAAATTTCTTCTTTGATAGATCCAAATCTCAAAACTGTAGCCGGAAGACCACCGTCTTCTCCTCGCAACCATTTCTCAGTATTTTTACCCACCATGCCCGGGATCATTAACGCACGTCCCATGCAAACGGCCTTACAGTAAGGAGATCCTAACGCCAGTGCTTTGAACACATGATCCTCGGAAGAGAAGCCACCGGCAAATGCAATATCCGGGACCCGTTTCCCCCGTTGGGCCAGGCGTTCACACAGCTCATAGGCCATGGAGTGGAGGTAGATGGAGGGAATGCCCCACTCGGTCATCATTCTCCAGGGGCTCATTCCGGTTCCTCCCGGAGCACCGTCAATGGTCAAAAGATCAATATCGGCATCGCTGGACCAGCGTATGGCCATGGCCAGTTCTCTCATAGGGTAAGCGCCTGTTTTCAATGTGATACGTTTGGCGCCGAGCTTTCGAATTCTTTCCACTTCATTCATAAAGCCTTCCTGATCGATGAATCCGAGACGCGAATGCCGTTCGAACTGCTTCAGAGGACCCGCCTTAAAAGCAGCCTGAAAAGCAGGAATTTCCGGGTCGGGTGTAACAATGTAGCCACGTTTCTTTAATTCCAACGCCCGGTCCAGAGAGTTTACCTTAATTTCACCACCAATACATTTGGCCCCCTGCCCCCATTTCAGCTCGATGGTTTCCACACCAAATTTATCAATGACGTATTCCGCAACCCCGTTACGGGTATCCTCAACGTTCATCTGTACGAGGATATCTCCGTAGCCTTCATGATAGCGACGATATTCTGTTATACGGCGGTCCATCTCCGGAGATTTCGTAACCTTGCCGTTTTTGCCGAGTTCCAATTCAGGATCAATCCCGCATACATTTTCACCACAGACCAGGCTGATACCGCTGATTGCAGCTCCTATGGCAAAGTGCTCCCAGTTTCTGCGGGCAATATCCGTACTCCCTAACGCGCCGGTAAAAATCGGCACTTTCATCTTCACCTTGTCGGTGACACCGAAAGATGTTTCCGTATCTACGGCCGGGAATGTCGCCTTATCCGGGTCAGCATCTATCCCTTTGGCGCCCATTGCGTAGCCCATAATATTAAGATGAGAGTAATCAACCGGGTAGTCCTTATCGGCACCAGCGGTGATGCTCCCGAAAGGCTCCGGATAAAGGAGTTCACGCCCGCGAAATGTGGCCCTGAACAAATCGCAGTTGCCCTTGCATCCATCTATGCATCGGCTGCAGATACCGGATTGGGGTGCAACGTTTCGAGACCGGTTTTTTGTTTGTAATGCCTCATTGGCATTGGGTTGATGTAAATTCATAACTATTCTCCTTGCACGGTATGATGGTTTTGCAAAAAGTCGAAGAACGACTTTTTACGAACATTTTAAGATTTAAATTTTGACCTTTTGTTAAAATAATCAAATTTAAATGCCCGAAACCTAATATGTGACAAATCCCGCTTTTGCCGAATTCATCACAATATGACATATAAACAAAAAGGCGTCTGCCCTGATGAGGGGAAAGACGCCTTTGTCTTTTATCGGTTTTTTAAAAAAAAATTAAAAAAAAATCGGCACGCCGTTGTGCGTAATTTCAATCATAATAATTTAATCCTCAAATCATTAGCTGTACTAAATTAACTTGTCAAGGGATATTTGATACATTTTGTGCCAGTTAAACCCGCTAAAACTGATTTGAGTGAAGAGAAGTCGGATATGCTCGTGTCAACAAAGAACGCCAAACACCTCATTATTGCTATTTATGCTTTCAATTTTGACCTGAACCCCGGTATTTTTGAGATTATCATCACCGGTTACATGAACCGGTATATAGTTTGATGAGATTCCCTTAAGCAAACCCGTGAATTTGTTCCTTTTGTCTTCAATAATGATTTTAACCGTTTTCCCTTTAACCTTTTTGTAAAAATCCTTTCTTTTTACATGGCCGAGACTGCGCATTTTCTTGCAGCGGGCTATGATGGTTTCTGAATTCACCTGTTGTGGATAACTGCTGGCCGGTGTACCTTTTCGAGCTGAAAACGGGAAAACATGCAGATAGGTGACAGGCAATTCATGGATGAGTGAATATGTATTTTCAAAAGCCTTTTCGGTTTCACCCGGAAAACCGATTAACGTATCCACACCGATGGCAGCATCAGGAAGCACTTCATTAATTTTTATAATCTGATTTTTGAAAAGAGAACGGGTATAGGGCCGGTGCATTTTTTTTAAGATAAGATCATCCCCGCTTTGCAGAGGAAGATGAAAGTGATGACAAAAAATGTCTGATTTTGCCACAAGCTGTATAATATCATCGGTAAGTTCATGCGGTTCTATAGAACTGAGTCGCACCCGCTCGATAGGATGGGTATCACCTATCCGGTATAACAGCTCCGTTAAACCGGATTTTGGAGAAAGATCCAATCCATAGGCGCCCAGATGCACGCCGGTGAGGACAACTTCGTGGGATCCGGCCTGCCGGAGCCGCTTTATATTTTCCAATACATTTTCAACAGGCAGGCTGCGGCTGCGACCTCGTGCATAGGGGACAATGCAGTATGTGCAGAAACTGTCACAGCCGTCCTGAATTTTTAAAAATGGCCGGGTTCTGTTTACCGAAGTCGCTGCAAAAGTCTGTTCAAAATTATGTTCAGAAAATATGTTTTGCCGGATCAGGCGAGGGCAGGGGGCTTCTTCTTTTGATAAGACCATATCAGGTATTTTAGATTTATGCGAGTGACCGATGATGTGGTGAATGCCGTTTATTTTATCAATTTCATCAGGCTCGGTCTGGGCATAACAACCGGTGACAATAATACGTGCTCCCGGATTGGACCGTATGGCCTGTCGCACTGCCTGCCGTGACTGCATGGATGCTTTCTGTGTGACTGTACAGGTGTTGATAATGCACAGGTCTGCTTTTTCATTAGGCTGTACCGGATGCCATCCTGAGTTTTTCAGTTGATGGGCCATGGCATCCGACTCGGATTGATTTACTTTGCAGCCCAGTGTGGTAATCGTAAACTTGGGGAAATGATTCTGCATACTCGATACCGGATGCGAGCTTATCTTTTTTTAATGTTTTTCATAAACGCTACATATACACGGGAAATATGTCTTTTATCAATAGAAAAAGCTGGCAACTATCAATGGACAGGACATTTCTTCAAATTCAATACAGGTAGGTGGGAGTGTAAATCAAGGCCGTTGGCAAACGCTGGTCCTTGTCTATTGAGAAACCATAGCTTCGATTTCAGGTTTCAGGTGTCAGGTGGGGTGGTGAAAATCGCCATATATACAGATGGAATTTTAATCCAATTTTTGTTCCATATCCTAAGGTTTCAGGTGTCAGGTGTCAGGAATGATGAACAGAGGCTCGGAACCCTGGCACCTGAAACCTGACACCTGACACCAAATAGCTATGGCAATCTTAGCAACAGTCCTGATTGATTCCCAGGGGGCGGTGGGAAGGGGACCTTATT
>CAYPIW010000153.1:0-9954 GCA_964410925.1 uncultured Desulfobacteraceae bacterium | reverse complement strand
GTTTCGTAAAAAGTTCAAATTCAAGGCGTGCAAATTTTGGAATCATGAGGCGTACTTTTCGTACGTTGAATGATTGCGAAATGCAGCACAACGCAGAAGGTTGGACTTTTTACGAAACCGTCAATTATAAACGATACCCTTTCTCATTAAAAAATCTCAGGCAGGCATCGACCACTTTAGGATCATAAGAGGAACCGCGATTTACATACCCTTCCGCCCAGATCCGGCCTTCGTGACAATTAATAATGCGCATAACCGCAGCAAAGCCAATGCCAAACCCTTCAAAATCGGTATCAAACACGATCCACGCTTTTTCCTGCCTTGAACCTTGAAGCTGAACCCGTGAAGATTTATAATAAACTGTTGATTTTAAGGTGCTGATTAGATATAAAAAAACCTCCACTGAAATGGAAGAAGCCTGTTTAATGGGATTCAGTGGAGGCTCTGAGTAAGGAAAACTGGTGTCAGCACTCCTTGGACTCAATAAATACATATCAATAAATCCCGGGACGGTCAATCTAAAACCATTGGGCAATTTTGATCTTAGACGTTTATAGTTCTTACAGTAAATTATATGAATTCCAAAATGCAAAAACGACGCGGTATCAAGCGGAAGGGTCAGGGAACTGTTGAATGATTGACGGTCGGAACAAAAGCTCAATAATTCGGATGTTCCACGTTCACAAGAATTACGGAACCAAAAAAGCTCTCGCCAACATCACCCTTGATATTTCAAAAAACGAACTCGTTTTTATCAGCGGTCCGAGTGGAGCAGGCAAAACCACCCTGCTAAAACTTTTATACCTTGGGGAAGAGGTATCAGAAGGACAGGTACTCATCGAGGGAATAAATTTGTCTAGAATCTCTCATAATCGAATACCCTTTCTAAGGCGAAAGTTCGGGATAATATTCCAGGATTACAAGTTGATACCCACAAAAACCGTTTTTGATAATGTTGCCATTGTCCTTGAAGCCACCGGTAAAAAACGACGATTTATCGAAAAAAAAGTAAAAAGCATATTAAGAACCGTTGGAATGGAGGAAACTTTGCACTCTCTTCCCCCAAGTCTATCCGGCGGAGAACAGCAAAGAATAGCGTTTGCCAGGGCGGTTGTGGGTGACCCGAAAATAATACTTGCAGATGAACCCACCGGCAATCTGGACGAAGTATCCGCCGACATCATCCTTGAGCTTCTTAAAACGTTCTATATACGTGGCGCAACGGTTATCATTGCAACCCATGATAAAGAACTCATCCGTAAAACGGGAGGCAGGATCATCCATCTGAATCAGGGATATCTGCAAAAAACAATACATGTTTGAAAGTTGTTCCGATGATTCACAACTATAAAAGAGCCATACAGGATATCCGGGACCACAAATTCTTAAACACAGTCACTATTATTACCATCGCCATTTCCATCTTTATTGTCAGCGCTTTTGCTCTTTTTTTTGTAAACGCCAGTGAAATAATAAATTCATGGAAAAAAGGCATAAAGATTATGGTCTATCTGAAATCGGACACCCCTGAAACAAAAACTTCGGAACTTATAGGGAAAATTCAGCTCATGGAGGGCATCCGGAACGTCAGATTCATCTCAAAAAACGAGGCCCTTCAAGAGCTTAAAAAACAGATGAAACGCCAGTCTTCTTTGTTTGAAAACCTGAAGGAAAACCCGCTTCCGGATGCGTTTGAAATTCGACTCAAAGCATCTTTTCA
Source organism: uncultured Desulfobacteraceae bacterium (assembly GCA_964410925.1). Lineage (GTDB taxonomy): Bacteria > Desulfobacterota > Desulfobacteria > Desulfobacterales > UBA11574 > S5133MH16. The sequence goes on along the minus strand of CAYPIW010000153.1, from coordinate 8,234 downwards.
GAACCAGGAAAAAGTTGAGATGCTTGCCGCCAGGATAGAATCGCTTCCCCAGGTTGATGAGGTGGAATACGGACAGAGATGGCTCGGACAATTTACGAATTTTTTTAATCTGTTCAGATTAACCGGGTATGCAATGGGGGGTCTTTTCTTTATGGCCGCCTTATTAATCATAGCCAATACCATCCGTCTGGTACTCTATTCGAGACGGGATGAGGTTGAAATTATGCGCCTGATCGGTGCTACCGATAGGTTTATCAAAGCTCCTTTTTACATTCAGGGTCTTATCCAGGGAGCTTTTGGAGGGTTTATCGGTCTGGCCGTATTATTTATCATTTTTTTGTTAATATCATCAAGTATGCAACAGGGGATATCTCCCGGTCTGTTTACGATTAGATTTTTTTCCCTGGTCGCTTTTTGCGGAATAATACTTGTCAGCATATTTGTGGGATGGATAGGATGCTATCTTTCTTTAAAACAATTTTTAAAATAATAATATTTGCTGCCTCGGGTATCATTTTTTTGCTGCGGCCTGCCGATATTTTGGGTGTTGAATCCCGTGAAGTCGGAATTGTCACCGCAAATAAACTAAACGTACGCCCTGCCCCCACAACACTGAATACCCCTTTGGAATTAATCAAAAAAGGCGAAAAGGTCAAAATTCTCGAACACCTCAACGGATGGCTGAAAATTAGTCACCGGGGCCGGGTCGGTTATATTCGAAATCTAAAACAGTATATACACATTATCTCTATATCCGGCACAGTGGAAAACGAGGGAAACGGCGGGGACATTAACCCCTTGAGTAAAGAAGCTGAAGATATCCATCGAGAGATAGAAAAAGGCATGCATAGAGTTCTGACCTTCACAAGAGAAGAGGCGGCCATAGTTAACAGGCTGAACGATATTGATCTGGCCCTCAATCAGGCAAGAAAACGAATTTCGCTTCTCAGGCTTGAACTTGCCGCCCTCGAGGATAAAACCATCGAAACCAGCCGGGAATCCGACAACCTCAAAAAGAAGATTGAAGTTGACGAAGACTACATATTCAAACGTCTGTCAGCGCTTTATAAAATGAACTGGTTGGGCAGCATATATGTTCTGGCTTCAGCTCAATCCATGTATGAATTCTTTAAACGCAAAAAGTCCATGGAAATTATTTTAGCTTATGACGAAAAAATCCGACAGAACCTTCTGGACAACAAGGCAGAGCTCCAGCAAATTCTGGCCACGCTGAATTCCCAAAAAATGGAGAAACATGCTCTTGAAGCAGGTTTAAAACAACAGATTGCGGTTATGTCCGATGAAAGAGTGAAACGTTCGAGCATCCTTGCCGGTATCCGCAACAAAAAATCCCTGGAACTGGCGCTCCTTGAATCCTTGAATCAGGCTGCAGCCAATTTGAATGGGGCCGTTAAGTCTTTAACCATAGAAGCCGGTCCACTAAAACAGAAAAAAAACATTTCACCAAAACGCTTTTCTGAACTAAAAGGATTGCTTAATATGCCGGTTAAAGGTAAAATAGTAATTTATTTCGGACCGCATAAAAACAAAAAACTTAATATGGTAAATTTTCAAAGCGGTATTGAAATAAAGGCAGACAGAGGCGAGCCGATCCGCGCTGTTTTTGACGGAGAGATCCTTTATGCCGACTGGTTCAAAGGGTACGGGAACATGATCATCATTGATCATGGGGAAAATTATTATACGGTCTACGCCCATGCTGAAGAACTCTTCGCGTCAAAAGGAGATACTATCGATATGGGAGATGTTGTTGCCACGGTTGGAGATTCAGGCTCTATGATTGGCCCGAGCCTCCATTTTGAAGTGCGCCATCACGGAAAACCCATGGACCCGTTAAAATGGATTAAAAAGGGTTAATACTCACAAGGAGTAACCATATGAGCATCAAGCAAAAGCGAAACGTCAATCTGGGGGTGGTAATAGCAATAGGCGTTATATTCTGGGTCATAGGATTCGGCTTCTACCGTGATCTTTCAGCCAACGGAGAAGAGACGTATAAAGGCCTGAAATTATTTTCCGATGTGATTGAACTGGTTGAAAAAAACTATGTTGATCCGGTCGATTCGAAAGATATGATCGAAAATGCTATCCAGGGAATGGTCCACAGCCTTGATCCCCATTCTTCATTGTTGCCCCCTGACGAATTTAAAGAGCTTCAACTCGACACCCAGGGCGAGTTTAATGGAATCGGCGTTAGTATCACCATGCGAAACGGTTTCGTGACAGTGGTTTCTCCTATCGAGGGAACCCCGGCCTATAAAGCCGGAATAAAGGCCGGTGATATCATCTTCAAAGTCGATGGCAAACCGACCATGGAATTACGACAGGCTGTAAAAATGATCAGAGGCCCCAAAGGAACCGGGGTTGTGGTAACCATAAAACGGGAAGGGATTGATGAACCGATGGATTTCAAACTGATTCGGGATATTATACCCGTTGAAAGCGTAAGATCCATCGTCTTAAAACCCGGATACGGATACATCTGGATCACAAATTTCAGGGACAATACCACGGAGGATACGGTAAAAGAGCTGAAACGGCTCGAATCCGGAAAATTACCTTTAAAGGGCCTTATCCTGGATCTTCGCGATAACCCGGGTGGACTTCTTAACCAGTCTATCAAGATCTCGGATCTTTTTCTTGATAAAGGAAAAATTCTTTCTATCAAAGGACGTCTGGAAAAAAACACTCAAGTTTTCGAAGCAACACCCAACGGTACAGAGCGAAACTATCCCATGGTGGTCCTGATAAACGGCGGAAGTGCCAGTGCATCGGAAATCGTTGCCGGTGCGCTCCAGGACCATAAGCGTGCCCTTGTGCTGGGAACCGCTTCCTTTGGAAAAGGCTCGGTCCAGACCGTGGAGGCCTTGAGAGACGGGTATGGCCTGAAATTGACCATCGCCAGATATTACACCCCCAGCGGGCACTCGATCCAGGCCAAAGGCATAGAACCTGATATAATTGTCAATGAAAGATTTACGGATAAGAATGAGTTGGGTGACGGTGACTTTGGAATAAAGGAAAAAGATCTTAAAAATCATCTCGAAGAAAGTCACGATCGACGTAAAGGCATCCAAACAGAATCCGGGGAAAAACAGGGGGACAAAAAGAAACAGAAAATCGATGTCCCTGAAAACAGATACGGTCATCTTAAAGTCGATCAATTGTTGTCTGACAATCAGGTTACGCGCGCCCTTGACATCCTTTTAAGTTATGAAATCTTCAAGGGGATCGCCAAGTAATTCTACGTCTCGGAATTTCTATAATTTATGGCTAAAAAAAAAATCAGACGGCAGAACACACCCAAAAGAAAACCGAGTAAAAAAAAGTCCCCGAAAACCAATCTGATGAGGGCCGTTGCCGGGATTGGCGTTCTGACAGTTCTTGTCATTATTGCCGGCGTTCTTTCCCATCACATGTTGTTGCGAAAACGCCCTGTGGAACCCGTTGTAAAACCCCGGGCAACAAAAATACCCCGGTTTGAAGTCTATCCTGAAAAAGAGGTGCCTCCTCATAAACCCATACCAAAACCGGTGCCCGCCATCCCGAAAGAGTTGCCTAAAATAGCTATTATTATCGATGACATCGGCTATGACAAAGAAATAGTGAAGAAATTCCTCGGGCTGAATGCGGTTTTCACGTTTTCCATACTTCCTTACAGCCCTTTTCAGAAAAGCATCGCTAGGTCCGTGCATTCAAAAGGATTGGACGTAATGCTTCATCTGCCCATGGAACCCAATGAATATCCTGTGATTAACCCGGGACCCGGAGCGCTTTTGACCTCGATGTCTCCGGATCAGCTCCTCAACCAGCTCGACAAGGACCTGGATTCCGTTCCTTTTATTAAAGGGGTAAACAACCACATGGGCTCAAAAATGACCACGGTTTCAACCCAGCTATACCAAATTCTTTCCGTTCTGAAAAAACGAAATCTCTTTTTTATCGACAGCCGTACCACAACCGAGACATTATGCAAACCATCCGCTCAGCTGTTACAGGTGCCTTTTGCACAAAAGGATGTGTTTCTTGATCATATTCAGGAACGCGATTTTATTCGAAAACAAATACGCCTTCTCATTCATATCGCCAAGAGGCATGGGGAGGCCATCGGCATCGCACACCCTTATGACGCTACATATGATGTTCTACGGGAACTCCTGCCTGAATTGAAAACAAAGGCGATTTTGGTTCGTGCTTCCGATGTAGTACGTATTGAAAGTTGATGAACTCGCAAAAAGTCGTCACTCCGGTAGATCCCGGATCGAGTCCGGGAGGAGTCCAGGTGCTCTGCAACTGACTGAAAAGACTGGATTCCGGCTTTCGCCGGAATGACGGAAAACGTTATTTATGACTTTTTGAGAGTTCATCAAAGTTAAACCATTTTTAATTACGGGTCTTTTTTTTGCAGGGTGCATTACCAGTTTGTTAATTGCTATCCAAAGACTTTTTGGTTTCAGGTGTCAGCCCCGCCGCTGGGTGCTTCCACCCAGTTTGATCGAAAAAGAAACTTCAGCAGATATAGTTTCATACAAGGGGACATGTAGGTTTCAGGTCTGGCGATTCCTGGCACCTGACACCTGAAACCTGGAACTTAACACCTGATTGCAAGGCTTTCGATCAAAAAATGACGTCCATAGACTTTGATTTCAGACAGTTAGAAATATTTTGCAAGGTGGTTGAGCTGAAGAGTTTTTCAAAGGCTGCGGATGCTGTTTTTCTGGCACAGCCGTCGGTCAGCGAAAGGATAGCCACCCTTGAGAGCAGGATCGGGACTCAGCTTCTGGATCGTTTGGGCAGGCAGGTGGTACCCACTGCGGCAGGCAAACTTCTTTACACCCATGCGTGTGCGTTGCTGGATATGAAAAAGCATGCATGCAATGAGATGCAGGGTTTTCTCGGAATAAAAAAAGGGGAAATTCATATCGGCGGCAGCACCATTCCCGGAGAATATATCTTCCCTAAAATATTAGAATGTTTCCGAGAAAAGCATCCCTTTGTAACGGTTACCTTGACGGTTTCAGACACGAGTGACATCGAACAACTCGTAATGAATGGTAATTTTGAGCTGGGCGTGATCGGATCGAAAAGTTCGAGTGAGAATCTCATCTGCCGTGAGCTGTGGAAAGATGAACTGGTCTTGGCGGTTCCCGCGGAACACAAATGGGCCGGCAAAAAGCAGGTTTCCTTTAAAGATTTATCTGACGAACCGTTTATTTTAAGGGAAACCGGTTCAGGTACCCTGAAAATTCTTAAAGAGTATCTTAAGATATCGGTGACAAAGGATATCAATTCCCTCAATGTCGTAGCGCGGCTGGGTTCCTCTACGGCGGTCAAAGAGGGCATAAAATCGGGTCTTGGAATATCGATTCTGTCATTAAGAGCCCTTGATACGGAACTTAAGACAGGGATACTCAAGGCCTTAAAAATAGAAAGCCTTACCATGGAGCGAAAATTTTACCTGATCCGGGATAAAAGAAGAAACGTTTCACCGTTATGCCGGGCCATGCTTGACTTTTTAGCATCCACCGCCGAAAAATAAACAAAGCAAGGTGTCTAATTCACTGATGTTGGTGAACAGCGGTCATTTATTATTTTCCATCGGAATTCGAAGGTCTGGTATCAGGTGTCAGGAGAACGAACGTAAGAGCTGACACCTGAACACTGACACCTGAAACCTGGATTGCTTGAGCTAAATCACCAACAATCTTGATTTACACCCCAAAGAAAGCATTTCAAGGAATTAAAAAATCATGTCACCAATGGCACTTCCGATTTATCTGGATTATAACGGGACAACCCCCATGGATCCTCATGTAATAGAGGCCATGGAACCGTTTTTGGAAACAGAATTCGGCAACCCTTCAAGCAGTCACTGGTACGGCATTGTTCCCAAAAAGGCGGTTGAAACCTCACGCAGACAGGTCGCCGGACTTCTGGGGTGCAGTCCCGGTGAAATCATATTTACCAGCGGCGGCACTGAGTCCAATAACCATGCCATTATGGGAATTACCCGTGCTTTTCGTGCCAGGGGAAACCATATCATCACCAGCCGGATTGAGCACCCCGCAATTCTGGAAGTGTGCCGATTTCTGGAAGATTTTGGATTTGAAACAACCTATCTGCCCGTTGATGATCAGGGCCTTGTGAGCGAGTCGGATGTTGAGAAATCCATCAGACCCGAAACAATCCTGATTACCATTATGCATGCCAATAACGAGGTGGGAACCATTCAGCCCATTAAAAAAATCTCAAGCATTGCCAAAGAACAGGGAAGTGTCATGCACACCGATGCGGCGCAATCCATCGGTAAAATTCCAACCCACGTGACCAAGCTCGGCGTTGATCTTTTGTCTGTCGCAGGTCATAAAGTCTATGCGCCCAAAGGTATCGGCGCCCTTTATATCCGGCAATCCGTGACGCCGGCAAAATTTTGCCACGGTGCAGGCCAGGAAATGGGTCTTCGCGCCGGCACTGAAAATGTATCCGGAATTGTCGGTCTGGGAAAGGCCTGTGAAATTGCCGCCCGTGATTTGAAAAAGAGTATGGAATATATGAAAATGCTGCGGGACCGGCTGCAGGACGGATTATTTCGTGAGCTTGAGCAGGTAAGAACAAACGGCCACCCCGAGAAACGGCTGCCCAACACCCTGAGTATTTCGTTTAAAGGGATCGAGGCCAACAGGATTCTCGAGGAGATCGGCCTCGAGGTGGCCGCTTCTGCCGGTGCGGCCTGCCATTCGGACACCGTGGAAATTTCCCATGTTCTGCAGGCCATGAATATTCCGGTGGAGTGGGCCAAAGGAACCTTGAGGTTCAGTGTCGGACGGATGACCACTGTCGAACAGATAGATAAATCCGTTCAGGTTGTTGTTCGTGCCGTAAAAAAATTGCAAGGTTCTGCTCGATAAAAACCGTCGTGAAAATCGAAATATAGTTCATTTCTTTCTTCTACGATTCCGCATCTGTAATCGGGTATGATAAAGTTTTTCCGTGAATCCTCCCTCATTCAAGAATTCTTTTTCTAAAGTCCTCAGTTGTTGATCAAGCAAATAGTCGGTCTGATGAATCAGGCAGACCATGGTATTCGCAGCAATCTCAGGAGGAGGATCTTCAATATAGGGCTTATAGGTCAAATAGGACCTATTCTTTCTGTAGCAAAGCCCCCGAACTTCTTGCGCTTTCGGGTGATCCTTGCCCCAAAGGGCCAGCCCTTTCTGGCGCAGATAATCCTGAAAATCCAGCAGCAATTCCTCCAAGCTTGCCCGTGCAACACCGACGAGTTTGAGTTCGGTTTTTTTTGAGGTGCCGGAAGCCATGCTGCCTTCGGCAATATTTTGCTTTCCGCTCCGCGCCGCTTGCACCATCTGATCGTGTGTTCGCGAACGCTTTGAAATGAATCGGTCGCAAAACACTGCCGTAGCATCATAAACAATCTCCGCCATCTGATAGGATTTCAGATCACGAAACCCTCCGTGAGGCGGAATGAGTTGTGTGGATTCCTGTTTCTTGGTCATTCAGTTCTCCTAACCTTATTCGGCCACAAGTTTTTCCTTTCTGGACCAGCATTCAAACCCATTAGGATATCTATATCAACTGCCAAATCATTGTATGTTTGTCATATAAATATTCAAGGTCCGTGCCAGATATTAACCTTCTGAATTTACGTATAATTTAAAATACCAACACTGCGTTATGCACAGTTTTCTGTGCATGGTGCACAAGTTTTCATGCACGCAAATAAAGCTCGAGGCCGAGTACTGTGGACTATGGTTTATTTTTTGACCACCCTCCACCCCTTTAAAACCTGATCGATTTCCATGGCTCTATGAGGGACGGACCAATCAAGTCGAGTTCGTTTAAACGGTACAAAAAGGCTTCCGCAGAAACTCCGAAACGGTGTTTGATGCGCAGCAACAGGCCATAGGACCAGTGCTTTTTTAGGATACCCGGCTTGGGAACCGTCTCGAATAGGGCAGTTTTCAGGCATTAAATCGGTTTTTTCTATGAAAATCGCCTTTTGTATCGGATATTCCAGTTTGACTAATTGAAACATCTTATCCATAAATATGCTACAATAAAAAATCGATAGCTTTTATTAACATTCGTGGAAAAAGTTAAAAGTGTCTAAAGTGATCTAAAGTGCCTAAAGTTATGGTGTCGCTTCGCTCTCTCCGAGCTGTAGGCTCTACGAGCCGGAAGCCGGCCTGTAGGCC
>CAYPIW010000152.1:0-31434 GCA_964410925.1 uncultured Desulfobacteraceae bacterium | reverse complement strand
GTGCTATCTGACTTGTATCGATATCAGACAAATCACCTGAGTCTGCGGTCACATGGGCAAGCGCCCGACCCGGAGAAGAAAAAGTACCGGGCAAGGCTGATACCGTGATTTGTACCTGCGATTTTTCCGCAAACTTCTGCAGCGCAGTAACATCAACATGCTGTACATATCCGATTGTACCTGCGTAAATGGCCTGACCCCAATTCCGACAAGGCCCAGCAGGAACGCCTCGAAGAGTAGGTGTGGATCGACGTTGCTGTAATGCAGCAGCAGCCGCTGCCTCAACCTTATCGATGGTTCCTCCAAGACGCCCAAGTCGTGCGATGCGATCCACCCAACTCACGAATGTAACAATAATTACGGTAAGAATAATTAACGTTAGAACAAATAACACGAAACGACCTGCTTTATCGTAATAGCCATTCTTTAAGGCAACAAGCGCGACGATGCTGAAGATGAAGGCCCCAATAAAGGTTGAGAGAGCGTTTTGGGAAACGTCGTCGGAGATGACCAGAGAAAAAGATCGAGGCGTTGCGGTACTGCTAGCCGAAGCATAGGCGGAGACCATCGATGCGACAGCAAAGGTGGCGATAACCAACATGCTTGCAGAAATAATGTTAAGCAGGGTTTCTATTGATTCTTGAGTAATTGCCGGAACAAGCTTACCGATTTCGGGTTTGTCCACCATCTTCGCAAGGAACACCATGGTCGTTGACAGTACGCACATTGCGAGTGGCCTAACCCATAACCGCTCGCGGATTCGATTTAAAAAGAACATCAATCGATCCCCCATTACTTCACTCCTCGGCAGTTCGGGACGGTCCGCTATAAATCTCTTCTCCAGTGGTCAAATTGCCCTGCAGGCGTTGTTTTCGCATATAGAGTTCTACAGTGTATGTTGTTTATTAAGAACATCTGTTTAGGTCAAAAGCAAACGTCTCCCACTCTTGACGCCCAAAATTAGATATTGATTCGCTGCTAAAAAATTTCAGTTTTTAGAAAGAATGAATATAAGCAAGATCTGTGCACTGATTATTCAGGCCACATAATAACCTCACCCATTCAAATAGCATATTTAATTAAATATTCAACAAAAAAATTATTAGGTTTCGTACAATTCAGTTTTTTGATATTTGCCACTCACCTTCTTGAAAACGGTTATGATATTCGCATAATCCAGGAGCTTTGAGGGCATTAGGAACATATTGACCAGTGTAGAGATCTTATGTTATTGATCCGCGTTAGGTTAGGTTAGGTATATAAAAAATATGGCTGATGTGAAATCAATTTTCGTTCAGGACAGTTAAGCTTAATCTCAACCCGACGATTCAGTCTTCTTCCTTCTGAGGTCTTGTTTGATTCTATTGGATCTTCCGGCCCCAAACCAAGGGTTCTGATTCTTGATGCGCTGATTCCCTGGGCTACGAAAAAGTTTCCCACAAGATTAGCTCTGAGTATTGAAAGTTTTTTGTTATAATTATAATCTCCATAAGAGTCGGTATACCCTTTTACAATAATTTCTAAATCAGGATATTGAGCAATTAATTCTGTGAGTTGTTTTAATGTTTCAAAAGCCTCATCCGAAAGATCACTTGAGGCGTATCCGAAATAGATAATATTTTTCTGATCTGAAATGGACCCAAACATCGGAACCTTCCGGATCTTGGTAACATTATTCAAATGATCTTCTTGATTAAGGTTTTCAGTGGGGCTTAACTGATTGATTTTATCTCTTTTGGGAAGATCTGCAATATCTTCTTTTTGTCCGGATATTTTATTATTTTTAGAAGCAAGATCTCTTGACAAAGGATGCGTGTTGTAAGATTTTTCAGAATCCTTAAGGATAGGATAAAGTGTTATATTTTGGCTTCCGATCTGCGACATGTCTGGTGATTTTAATTTTGCTTCCCGGTTTGGGATCAGATTAAAATACTTTTTACTGTTGCCGATATGACTGTCTAACTTGAACGGATAATAAACAATGCCGAGAATGATAAACAATAACAAAAAGATCGAAATATGTTTAAATTTTTTCCCCGGAGATTTTATCGATGCTTTTCTTTCGGGATTAATTGCTATTTCTTCTATGGTTTCAATTTCCCTGTTATATTCTTTGTTATAATAATCATTATGTTCAGTCGGAAAGAGAAGGCCATCCGAACATTCTTTTATAATTTCTGCGGTTTTTATTGTTTTTAAACCGTTAACATAACCAGTCAATAATGCATGATCACATATGATGTTAATTAAACGCGGATATCCTTTAGAAAAAGAAAAAATTTCATCTGTTGCATCTTGACTGAAAACATTTCCTTTGTGTCCTGCGACTTTTAGACGATGATGAATGTATTCCCTTACTTCAGTTTTCGTCAAAGGATCAAGATGAAAGTTGATGCTGATTCTTTGCTTTAATGCACGGTTTTTTGTATCAGAAATAATATCAATAAATTCATTCTGACCCACAAAGAATATATTTAGAAGTTTTGTATCCGGTCTTTCAATATTTGATAGGAGCCGTATCTGTTCAAGAAGTTTTTGACTCAGCTTATGGGCTTCATCAACTATGAGGATTACTCTTTTATTTTTTGAGTAACAATCGTTCAAAAAATGACGGAAGTGAATCAAAAAGCTTCCTTTGCTAATGAATTTCATATTCATATTAAATTCATCAGCAATGAAGTTATAAAATTCGAGTTCTTCCAGAATAGGGTTGGTAATATTAGCTACAATAACGTCCTTGCCAAGACGCTGTAACAATGCATTGATAAGTGTTGTTTTCCCTGTACCGACATCGCCGGTTATAAAGAGAAAACCCTTATTGTCCAGCACGCCATATTCTAAAATGGCAAGAGTTTCCTTATGATTTTCTCCAAGCCAGATAAATTTTGGGTCGGTGCTGATCTGAAAAGGCTTTTTTTTTAAATCGTAATGGGTAAGATACATAATATTACTCTTTATGCAATATTCGTGCAAACTCAGAGAATATATTATATTTATGTAATATCAATTCGTTATGAGGCTAATATTGAAATTTTATACTAAGGACTATGAATTGAATTTCCTATATAGTGAGAAAACCATTTCACATTGTGAGGTTTCTTCAAAAATATTCGGTAAGAGGTCTGATCATTTTGTGTAAATTGACATTCACCCTGTAATATTTTATGAGTTTATCAGAACTGTAATCTTCAAAAAGAAAAGGAGTGACCAAGAATAAAAAAAACTCATTGGTTACGGGTTGTAAGATGAAGGAATACACACAAACCGAATAGCAGACTAAGGAGAAAGGAAAATGGCTCAAAAGAAAACAAAGGATATAAAAAAAACAGAGGAAACAGGGGAGTTTTTCAGAAATATAAAAATAAGATATGATCCCAAAAACGAACGCCAGGTAGAACTTATTCAGTGGCTGGACGTAAAACTTTCATCTTTATTAGATGAGTTTGAATATAAAAATAAACCATGTGAAATTATAAAAGAATAAACTTTTTGAGTGGTCAATTTATACAGGTTTTTTGTGAGCATTTACAGTGGACTAAAGGTTTTTAGAAACACATCAATTGAGGACAATAAGATGAATTACTGTAGGCATTTGAAACTTATACTCTTCTTCACAGCACTCCTGGTTATATTCCCCATTTTGGCAGGCGCTGGCCAACATCAAGTGGTCCGGGTTTTTGATGGTGATACAATCGAGCAGACGGACTTTTTCAAATTTCTTATTGATTAATCTGGCGAATATGCTGACCTTGAATTTGAAATAGACCAAATAAGAGGAAATAGTGGGCGGCTTCTTGCTTACGTTTTTCTTGATGGAAAAAATTAAAGGAGAAAACCTTTATTCATAAAGAGGAAAATATCAACATGAAAATGTTAGGATTAGAAGGAAGTCCGAGAGAAAACGGAAACACTGAAAAACTTGTTAAAACAATTCTTGAAAGTGCCAGAAAAAATGGTGCCGAAACAAAGTTTTACAAGCTTACTAAATTAAAAAAAATGTGTTTTTGGATATCATAATGACAAATCCTTTTTCAAGGGTTTGCCTTTTTTACAATTTTCCAAGAAACACGATATATGCAATGTAAAATTAAACAAATAAGCCTGCGATGATGGTAAGTTATGCCAGAATTGATTTCGGTTATAAACCTTTACTTGTCGGGTATTGAAGATTCAGGTGAGAAGTTTAAAACTGGGCGCATCTTTAACATATCCACAATCATAAACTATCATATGGGTTTCTATCCTATAAAATTGAACTTATTGCTTCATTGACAAAAGGTAAGGTTTTGTCAGTAAAAGCTTCATTTATTATATTTGGCATATTCTTCCATCAACTCTGATTTTGTAAAAATCGATTCTACCTCATAACCTCTATCTTGGATATTTTTTCTGCCACCTTCTTCTCTGTCAACCAACACTATTACTTTAACTACATTCAACCCAGCCTCTTCGGCCTTATCAATTGCTTGAATGGTTGATCCTCCTGTGGTTATTACATCATCTATAATTACCACTCTATCGCCAGACCTTATCCCCCCTTCTATCCATTTCATTTTTCCGTGTTTTTTTGTTTCTTTGCGAATTACGAAAGAGATAAGATCAAGTCCTTTTTGTCCAGCTATCATGGCTGTTGCATTAGCAATAGGATCTGCACCTAATGTCAGTCCTCCAATACCCTTAATGTTGAGTGGCGCTATTATATCAAAAATAATTTGACCCACTAAATTCAACCCATGTGATAAAAGGGTCGTCATTTTACAATCAACATAAAAATTGCTCAAAGCACCTGAAACTAATGGAAATTTATGGTGTTGGCTAACCTCTAAAGAGTTCTTGGTCAGCAGTTTTAACAATTCTAATCTATTGTTTTTCAAATTTTATAACCGTGGTAAAAAGTATGTCAACAAACTCTGAAAATTCGATCGCTTGAGAGCTCGCTTCTATTTTATATAATAAATTTAGTCAAGCAAAAACAAGTTTTCTATCTTTTTCGTTTTATTGATAAATTAAGGTATTATTTTGAAGGGGTTAACCAACTCGCTGGTTAGCCTCTTTTTTATTGGAATTTTTAACTCCAATTTATCTACTCCTTATGATAAGGAACTTTTTTAGCAGTTTCCTGTCTTTTTAAATACAAAATGAGGGGGGCATGTCTAACTGGGGCAAGAAGGTTTTTGTGGGCTTTGCAATATTTGTTTTAAGTTGCGTTTCCTATCATACCGGTATTCCAAAACCCGATTATCCTGAAACTGCAAAAAATGTTATTCTTCTGATCAGTGACGGCGCTGGATTTAACGCTTTTGAGGCCGGCAATTACTATCAGTTTGGTGAAAAAATGCCGGAACTTTATCATGGTTTTCCGATAAAAATCGCTTCAAAAACGGATATGCTAAATTTTATAGATAAAAACGGCGATCCCGTGAAACTGGATAGCAGCAGTTGGGTGTGCCCCGGATGACAAATGCTCGGCAGGCTATTATGACGCCGGTATTGATACCTTCAACGGCTGGCAACACGTAATAAACAACAGTAAGCATAATATCCCCGGCGTGCAGTATGGCTCCAGGGACCATACCCGAGCGCTGGTTCCGGTCTTTGCCAGAGGTTTCGGAGCGGGTATGTTTCTTGATTTAGTGAGAGGTACGGATACCACGGCAGGTTCATTTTGGAATTTTTCCGGACAGTATATTGACAATACGGATATTTTTATCTTTATGGAAGCGGCTATGAATCCTCCTCTGAATCATGCCAAAGAATAGCCCTTCATGGGTTAACGGGTTCAGAGGGGTAATGGGACGGAGCATGGGTCAGAGTAAACGCATTTGATTTCGGTGCAGCGGAGCGACGGTGTGTTTCTCTTGAAAACCGGCTGACTGTTTGAAGGGCATTAGCACGCGTTCGCCCAAGCCGAATAAAATTATGACTTAAAAAATCAATAGGATAATTTAGCGACGAATTGTTCTTAATAACTCCGACGCGGCTCGGGCGTACGGATGCTTAATCACAAGTTTCAGTCGGCTGGAAAGAGATACACGCCGTCGTGGAGCGTTCTCATTGTATTGGGATTCAAATGTGTATGCCCTGCCATGGGTTTGACCTTTGTTCTACATTATGATAATTATACTTTAAAGACTTTTCCAGGAATGACACCATGCGACCTAAAACACAATTCGATTCCGAAATTACATCAATTATTATGGCGGCCGGACGCGGCAGCAGAATGATAGGCTATGAGGGAAATAAAACACTTTTGCCGCTGCGGCCCGGAACTTCAACCTTTGAAGGCAGGCATCCAATTTTGCTCCATCTTTTGGAAAACTTGCCGTCCGGCCAAAAAGCGCTTATTGTCAATCACTGCAAAAAAGATGTGATTACGCAAACCCGGCATTTGGATATCACCTATTGTGAACAGCCGGTCCTTAATGGCACCGGCGGTGCTATTTTAGCCGCTCGATCATTTATTGAGTCACAACCGTGTTCCAAGTTTATTATCACCATGGGAGATGTTCCCTTTGTCAAAAAGACAACCTATATGCAGCTTGTTCTCCATCTTGAAACGTTCGATCTTGTCATCCTGGGATTTTGTCCGGTCAATAAAAAGCAATACGGCCTTCTTGAAATCCAGGGAAACCTTGTTCATAAAATAACCGAATGGAAATACTGGAAGGACTACCCGCTGGAAAAACAAAGGGCTTTAACGATTTGCAACTCAGGGATTTACGCTGTAAAAAAGAGAACCTTAGAAAAGTATTTGCCGGTCATGGCCTCACGGCCTCAGATCGTGCATAAAGAGATAAACGGTAAAATAACCGTCATAGAGGAGTTTTTTATTACGGATCTCATTGAGTATATGGTCGATGACGGACGGCCCGTCGGATATCTTTTGGCAGAAGATGACAGTGAAACCATGGGTATCGACGATCATACTGCGCTTCAAAAGGCCCAGACACTATTTAAGGCGCGGAACACCGTTGTGACTCAAACCCCGCCTCCGAATTTCTGATAGAGCCCTATTTACCCCATGTATTCTCAAACAAAAAGGCAGAGCGATTTGATCCCTGCCTTTTTTGACTGATTTCGTTATTTTGATAGTCTTGGTTTTAACCTTCTATCATTTCCACTTCTTCGGTCCTTACCCGATCTTCGCTCCGGTATATATGTAGTGTATGAAAATTGCCGTCTGTCAATTCCTAAGCGCCGTCCTCCATTATCGGGTAGTGTGTGGGTCATGCCAAAAATAGCCTGCTATCTAAATATTTTTTTGTCCAAATATCGCCATGCCGATTAAACCGCAGCCCAAAACAATTATGGTTGCCGGTTCAGGGACTGGAGCACTGATTACAGATACATTATCTCATCCATAAATAGGGCATCGGTTAACCAGTTTGATCCCTTTACCCCGCCCTTATGGAACGGTTTGCTTATTTTATTTGTATTGAATGGCTGATGTTTAAATATTAGATATGCAAAATGTATGCAGAACCGTATTTTTTTTATCACCGTTAAATTTCAATAAGTTATCTTAAATAAAAACAAATTTGAAACAATATTGTGAAATAAATACCATAGTTTATGTTACATATTTTACATATTGGGTAATTCAGGTAATACTTGAAATCGTGTTCTCGATTCAAAATTTTAATATTTTTTTTCTTTATTTATATTTTTTTAATTCGTATCGAACGGTTATCCAAAACATATCATCGGGGGGTATTTGGGCACCGAACTCCCGGATGGCTCTTTTTGCAAGAGTTGAAAACGCTCTCTGGAATGCGGGGCCATGGTGGCCTTCACGCAGCAATGTTTTGCGAATAAAAAAAGTTTTGGTGTCAATGTTCCAGGGGTTTTTGAAAAGGGCTTTTTCCCGGTACTCTCTGGTTTTAAACGCTTTATATCTGTAAACCGCAACATGTGCCAGCTCGTGAATCAGGGTTCCCTTCCAGTCTCCGAGGTAAGGCCATAATTTAATTGTAATTTTGGCCACTTTACCCTTTCGGTCTGTCATGTATGTTTTCAGATCTTTAAAAATCATACGTCCCGACACCATGCCAAGGGCAGGTTTGACCTGATTTTTTAAAAAAACGTCGCCATATCTGTTTTCAAAATATCCGATACCATCCCTGCTTTCACACGGGTAGCATTTATTCCCGAAATAATCTGTGAAAACTTCACTTTCCGGTTTCTCAATACTGATAAGAATATTTAAAATGCCCGGCTCTTTGATTTCATCCTCGGGCCGCAGCACCACATTCCAGCTTTTGGGCGTGATCTGGTCGGCAAACCGGCGCATTTCTTGTTTTTGTACGTCTGTTAACAAATTTTATAATACCTATTCGGAAAAACTGCGTCTTATATATTTTTGAGTTCCACCAGAGTAGCACCCCAGCCTCCGGCTTCAGGGGGCGCATCTTGGAAAGATTTTACCATGGAATTTTTTTTCAACAGCCCATGAACCCGTTTTTTCAACAGCCCCCGGCCCTTTCCATGAACAATTCGTACAGAATAGATCCCTTCGCCAATGCAGGCTTCAAAATAATCCACAAGAAGATCCGGCAGGTCTTTGGGTTTAAAGGTATGAAGATCTAAAATATCTTCTATGGGCATTTTTACGGGTTGCACATAAAATAGCTATCGTTTCGAATTGTTGCGAACGAATTCATCTTGATATTGCTGGATATGATGATATAGTACAATAATATTTTTATAATAAATAAACCCTGAATATTATACCATGCATCCGGCATGTTTTCATCAAAATAACAACATGGGGTTGTTTAAATGCTAAAGTTTTTGGTGCTGCCTGTTTTCGCTTATATGCTCGGCTCCATCCCCTGGGGCATTGTTTTGACCCGGTTGTTTACTTCCGTAGATATCCGGCGTGAGGGAAGCGGAAACATCGGTGCGACCAATGTCGGACGCATCGCAGGACCGACTCTTGGAGTTTCGACCCTTATTGGGGACATGCTTAAAGGGACTATTCCGGTATGGATTGCGGGTGTACTGACAACTCCGAACAGCTTGTGGGGTGAAATTTACATTTCAGTTGTGTCACTTGCTGCTTTTTCAGGTCACCTGTATCCGGTTTACATGAGGTTTAAAAAAGGAGGCAAAGGGGTTGCAACTGCTGCAGGGTGTTTCGCTGTAATTTCACCCCTTGCATTTGCGGTGGCGACTCTTGTTTTTATCCTGTTTGTTTGCTGGCTTAACATTGTTGCAGTGGCATCACTTGCCGCCGCCGCTGTCCTTCCCGTTGCGATTTGGCAGTCAACAGGATCCGGTGTCCTGACAGGATGCGCTGTTGTAACTTCGACAGCAATCTGTTTTCGCCATAAAGATAATATCAAAAGACTTCTTAAGGGTACGGAACCAAAGATTTGGAAATAGATGGATTGACAGGTTTCTGAATTTTGGATGAAAATCAAAGAAAATCTTTGTGTTATTTAATTGTAATGAAAGCCTCCGACTCGTTCAGAATTCATCCACCGTATTCAACATCAAATGCCCTTTCAGGACAACAGAGACCAGACAAACGTAATAACACCTGCCGTAATGAAGTTAGTTTCAACCAAAAACTCCAGCCTTGTGCCGGGAAGCATATAGCCCAGTTCATGGGCTGAAAGAACAATAAAAATAAAAACCGGACAGATTGCAAGTGCGAACCCAAGAATTGAAATAAAATGAAATGTGCCGGATACAAGCAACATACAGATATTTAGTATCAGTATGGTTTTTAAAAGGCGCAGGGCTTGTTTTTGCCCCATCAGTAGAGGAAGTGTCTCTTTTCCCACAATACGGTCTCCCTGCATATCAAGAATATCAAAAAAGGCAGTTCTTACAAAGACAAGGCTTGTGGACCAAAAAAATACCAATACGGCACTCAGATCAATGTGTTTCGATACAGACAAGGAAGGCAATATCGCGGTAACGATTCCCCATGCCATTGCAATCAGAATTGTTTTTGATCCCGGGATATCCCGTATTCTCCGGTACCTGCCGTGGAAAAAACGTTCCGGCAGAATTCTTAAATTATAAGACAGGCCCATTATGCTCATCACGAAAAGAACCAAAAAGGGGACCGGTCCCATTTTATATGCGGTCAACAGTCCGGCGCCGCCTGCGAAGAAAGCAAGAAGCATAAGCATGACTTTCTTTTTGTCATAAAAAGAAGATCTGTCAGGATCATTGTATCGATCCGCTTTTGTGCCGATAAAATTGTTGAGAATATGCATGGACTGAACATAAAGCATGGCCATAAGCACATTGGGCAAATAGTTGGTAATCTCCTGGAGTTTTGTACAGGCATAGCACAGACATCCGGCACCCATAGCCACATAGATATTTGTGAGAAGAAGTGAGCGCTGGATGGCAAAAATAATACTGCGCCAGCTTTTTGCTTTTGTAAAAGGAATGGTTTCCAGTGTTCTATAGACTCTTTTTATGATCCAGTTCGGCGTGGAAGCGCCGGCGGTTATTCCTATATGCCGGATTGAAGAAAGTGCGTCCAGGTCGAGTTCAGATTCTGTTTCAATATGATACGTGGGTTTTCCGGTTTGCCGGGCAATTTCGGCAAGCCGCGTGGTGTTCCCGCTGTTATGGCCTCCCACAACAATAACGGCATCCACTGAATTGGCCAGTCGATGAACCTCCGACTGGCGACGGGCTGTTGAATCACAGATGGTATCAAAGATCTTATAGTGGGGGAATTTTTGGATGGCCCAGTTCTTTACTTTTTCAAAAAAAAACGTGTTCTGGGTGGTCTGTGAAACAATAATCGCCTTCTCAAAGGGAGGGAGGGAATCAAGGTCATTTATATTGTCGACAGCATACCCTTTTCCCCCCGCGTAACCGAGCAATCCGATGACTTCCGGATGATCCTTGTCCCCGATAATAATGCATACATAATCTTGTGTTGCATGTTTCCGGATGATGGTCTGGACTTTGATCACCCTCGGGCAGGTGGAATCAATGATTTTGAAACCGGCCTTTTTAAGATTTTTCTTGATTTCGGGAGGAACACCGTGAGCCCTGATCAGAACGGTACCGGACCCTTGATCGGGAATATTATTTAAGACAGATATCCCTTTTTCCTCCAAAAGGTTCAGAACCTGGGGATTGTGGATAAGGGGTCCATAAGTGCAGATAGGATTTTCGTATTTGCTCGGTGCATCCAGAACCATTTCAACGGCTCTGCGTACTCCCATGCAGAAACCGGCGGTCTTGGCTAAAAGAATTTTCATCTAAACCGTTTTGCTTGCCCAAAACCACTCAAAACCCTTGTCATTCGAATGCCTTTGCATATCCGCACGCAAACAGGTGCACTGCACAAAAAAGTATTACCCCATTATTCCAGTGGGCCAATTGCCGAATGCAGCCCCAGCTAATTTGAAACACCTGTTTTATTCTTTAAGAAAGATATTATGGTCCACAAGAGCCAGTGAGTGGATGTGTGCCTTTAGAAATTTCTGATCTCCAAATATACTTACGAGTCTAATGCCGTCACCTTCAGGTTCGACCGTATCAACCGCCTGCATAACCAGCTTTTTTTCATCTTTTTGAATCAGATATGCATTTGCTTCGCACATGGTATGCTTTCCTTTTTTGTAATTAATTTATTTTATAATAATTTTTTAGTTTCACATTATCCGTTTTCGGGTGGCTCAAAAAACTTTTTTAAATTTTCCTGAATAAGCGCCTCGATAAGATGGGGAAGCGGAATTGAAGAGATTCCCACAATTTCAAGATTTTCTTGGGTAAGTGGTATCAGCAGTTTTTTTGCTCGGCTGCTTGCCACTGCCTCCGCCATTTTCGGTGTCACTTCTCCCATCATGGCGTGTGCCATTATAATACCCACCGTACCAATGATAATATCGACCTTTCCGACGGTCTGAACAATTGCATTTTCTCCCGACGCCCCGCGATTGGCCTTGGATTTAAGCATCTGAGACGTTGCAATGGCATTGGTGCCTAAAGCGATAATTTCGACGGTTTCCCCAAACAGGTCTTTGAGCTTTTTTATTACCGCGCTTCCGATACCCCCGCCCTGTCCGTCCATTACGCAGATCCGATGCAGGTCTGATTTTTTGTTTGTTTTATTCATGGGTTGAACTCTCAAGGCCATATTTTAAACTATTCAGAATCGTCGAGTAAGTACCAGATAATGATACTGTCGTCAATAAAAACGACAGGTCATCTATTCTGAAATTAAAGTTTTTTAATTTTAACCCGGTCCCGTCGTTTTCTTTTTGAAAGTCGTCTTCTGGGGCCTTTCTTTTTTGTGGTAGGAACCCATCCATCCCGGGTTTGGTCCACAGTCTCCTTTGTATCCATATAAACAGCCATTGCGATCTTTTCTTCAAACTCGGTAGAGCTTATGGTGGCCGCTCCCTGGGAAGCCGAGAAATCGACAACATCCCGATCGGAACTCACAACCAGTGCTTTTTCCTTTTCCCTGGCTGCAATTTTTTTAATTACGGTATCGGCGGTTTCTCCACTACGGGAAAATTTAATCTTGATCCCTTTTACTCGATCTTTGTGCTCTGACAGAAGAGGTGCATGGGTTCCATCAAAAACTACCGTAATCATGTGGCGTTTTATCTTTTTGTATATTGCAAGGGTATGAAGAAGGGCTTCTCTGCCAAGTTGAATATCCTGTTGATCAAGTGTGCTTAGCGAGCTGGAACAGCGAATCAGATTGTAGCCATCGATTATGATATGAATAGACATGAACCCAACAGTATAGGAATTTCCTCTTTTTAAACGGTATAGCCACGTTGAATAACATCATGAAACTATTTTATGACTTGTTATATCTGCTTCAGAAGTGTTAGCACCCGATCAAGGTCATCATTGTTGTAAAATGTAATTTCAACCCTGCCTTTTTTCCCGTGCCGTTTGATTTGAACCTTTGTTCCAAAGAGACGGGAAAGATCCTCCGCCAGACTTAAAAGGTGTCTTTGCTCCGAACCGGTGGAAGATTCTTTCGGTTTTTTGTTTTCCGTTTTTAAGCGCTTAATCAAACGTTCCGTTTCCCTGACAGACAGCCCTTTAGAAACAACAGCCCGCCATACCGCATGTTGATGGGCTGAATTCGAGGCGCCCAGCAATGCCCGTGCATGCCCCATACTCAGAATACCATTTATTATGTCGGCCTTGATTTGTTCGGACAATTGCCGGAGCCTTAAAAAATTTGCCACGGCAGACCTGCTTTTTCCTACACGTGTCGCGACCTGATCCTGAGTAAGATCGAATTTGACGATAAGCTGATTATAAGCCTCGGCCTCTTCCATGGGATTCAAATCTTCTCGCTGCACATTTTCAACAATGGACATTTCCAGAAGTTCTATGTCCGTAATGGTCTTGACAATGACCGGCACCTGATCGAGTCCGGCCTTTTTTGCGGCACGCAGTCGTCTTTCACCGGTGACAAGCTCATAACCGTTATTATCTTTTCTAACCAAAAGGGGTTGGATAATTCCCTGTTCTTTAACAGAACGGGCCATTCCTTCAAGCTCATCCTCAGAAAACTGCACCCGGGGCTGATATCGATTTGGCCGGATTAGTTCAATATCGCATTGAAAATATTCCTTTGATCCCTTTTCAACAGGTTCGATATCGGGTAACAGGGAATCAAGGCCTCTTCCCAGGGCAATTTTTCTTGCTTTTTTTAATGTTGGCCCTGTTTTTTCTTTTTTCTTTACGGGTTCCATATCGATTCAACTAATGAATTTAGTGGGTTATTGTTGAAAGACAACCTTTATTCAATCAGGTTGCACGTTGATTTTGGTTGGCCATTATCTCTTTTGCCAGATTAAAATAGCTTTGTGCCCCCGGAGAAGAAGCATCATACATCAAAATCGGTTTTCCGAAACTTGGAGCTTCACCCAAGCGTACATTCCTTGGAACCATGGTTTTGAATACCAGGTGTTTGAAATATCTTTCAGCATCTTCAGCAACCTGGTGAGACAGATTTGTCCTTTTATCAAACATGGTAAGAAGAATACCTGCAATTTTCAGTTTCGGATTCAGATGATGCTTGATACGCTTCATGGTCTGCATAAGCTGCCCCAGGCCTTCCAGTGCATAAAATTCGCACTGAAGAGGAATCAGCATAAAATCGGCAGCAGTCAACGCGTTGATCGTCAAAAGACTTAATGAGGGAGGACAGTCAATGATAATGTATTCAAATGAATCCGCAAGTTGGGCCAAAAGTTTCTTTAACACCATTTCACGTTTGGGTTTTGACATCATTTCCACTTCAAAACCGATAAGCTCCACCCGTGAAGGGATGATTTTCAAGGTATCTATGTCGCTGTTCAGGACCAGGTTTCTAGCGGCAACCTGACCAATCATTCCGTGGTATAATGTATGATAAATTTTGTTTTTGTCGAAGCCGAGACCGGTGGTAGCGTTTCCCTGGGGGTCGCAATCTACAAGTAGCGTTCTTTTTTCAGAAACCGCAAGTGCTGCGGACAGATTTACCGCTGTAGTGGTTTTGCCAACGCCACCTTTCTGGTTGGCAATACATATAATATGTGTCATATTTAAAACGTTTAGCACAAAAGATCGGGTTTGAAAAGCATGAAAGGATGTATACTTTCTATTGACGATGGAAAAAAAAAGAATATATTTTTATTTTAACATTATATAATGAGGTAATCATGCAAGTTCTCCGGAAAGCATTTTTGTTCTGTTTTGTTTTGATTTTCATTGCCAACGGTCTTGTTCCAAAAGGGGCGTTGTGTATTACCATCCAAGAGGAAGAAGAAATGTCCCGTGAAGTGATGAAAGCCATTATAAAACATTATGAGCTTATTAATGATCCTCTGATTGTCAAATATGTTAATGAAATCGGTCAGAAAATCCTTTCAGCCCTTCCGCCACAGCCGTTTGAGTATCACTTTTATGTAGTAAAAAATCATGAGTACAATGCTTTTGCAACCCCTGCGGGTCATGTTTTTGTAAACAGCGGTCTGATGGAGGCCATGGAGAATGAAGAAGAGTTGGCCGGGATACTTTCCCATGAAATAGCTCATGTGGTGTGCCGCCATATTTCCCAAAAGATAGACAGAGCACAAAAGATAGGCATCGCAACCCTTGCCGGAATTGCGGCCGGCATATTACTTGGCGTCGGAGGATCGGCGTCGGCGGCAAATGCGTTAACCATGGGGTCTGCGGCTGCCGGTCAGTCCGTGGAACTGTCATACAGCCGTGAGGACGAGTTTCAGGCGGACCAGATCGGGATGGTGTGTCTGACCAAAGCAGGATATGATGGAAACGGATTGCTTTCAATGTTGAAAAAACTCTGGAGCAGACGATGGTTCGGTCCGGCTCAGATTCCTACGTATCTTACCACACATCCTGCCACAGAGGAACGAATGGCCAATATTGACACCTGGCTCGAACAAAACAAAAAGATGAAAGTACACAGTGACGCTTATAATTTTTCAAGGGTTCATGCCCGGTTGATTGCTGTTTACGGGGACAAGGGGGTCGCATTAAGTAAGTTTGAGGCAGAGGTTAAGAACCACCCTGAAGATCCTTTGGCACATTACGGATACGGGCTGATACTGGCCAGGACAGGCAATCGAAAAAATGCTATTGATCACCTTAAAAAAGCCCTGGTGAAAAATGCTTTTGATCCGTATATGTTAAAAGATCTCGGCCAGATTTATTTTCTCGATGGCCGGTATCAAGACGCATTAAATACACTGGAAAGTGCTGCGAGCATTTCCTCTGACGATTCCGAAGTATTTTTTTATCTCGGACGAGCACAAATGGAGCTTGGACGTTTGGATGAGGCAGTGGTTATATTTGAGGAACTCATTGAAAAAAACGATGATTATCCCCAAGCGTTGTATTCCCTTGGTGAAACCTATGGCAAGCTGGGCAGGCTGGATGAGGCTCATTATTGCCTGGGTGTTTATTATAAGAAAAAAGATGATGTAAACAATGCGGCGTTTCACCTGAAACGGGCTCTGGAACTTACGGGAGATCCGGATAAAAGGGAAAAAATTGAAAAGATGTTAAAAGAAATCCACGGGAAAAAGAAACCGTCAAAGAAACCGTGATCGGAGACTTTCAAACCGGTTACCGTATTGTCAGCTGCGATCAAAATGGGAAAATTGCATGGTAAAAGTCCCTCGGCCCTGGGTCGCTGACCGTAATGAAGTGGAGTAACCGAACATACGCGCCAGAGGAACAATCGCCTTAATTACCAGTGCGTCCATTTTGTGCGCTATGGATTCGATTTTCCCCTTGCGGGACTTAAGGTCTCCAATGACATCCCCCATAAAAGCTTCAGGAACAAAAATCTCAACATTCATGATCGGATCAAGAAGAAACGGTTCACTGTTGGCAAGAGCGGTTTTGCATGCCATGGAAGCACTGACCGTATAAGCCAATTCCGTGCCCAAAGATTCCTTGAATGCCCCTCCGGTTAGGATCGCTTTAACGTCCACCACCGGATAGCCCATCAGGGATCCGCTTTCCAAAGATTCCATGACCCCTTTTTCAATGGAAGGAATAAAAACATCCGGTATGGTTTCCTCGGTAACTTCAGATATAAACTTGTTTTTACTGCCGCGTTCCAGAGGTATCAGTTTTAGCGTAACTTTGGCAAAGTGACGCTGTCCTGAAATTTCCTTATCAAATACTGCTGATCCCTCACCTTCTTTTTCAATGGTTTCTCTGTACACAACCTGGGGTTTTCCCACATTTACGTTGGTATTGAATTCACGCCGCATGCGACTGATAATGATTTCAAGGTGAAGCTCACCCATTCCGGACAAAATGGATTGTCCGGTGTCTTCATCCTGTTTAAGTCGCAAGGTCGGATCTTCGCTCATTAATTTTTCGAGCACCTCATCCAGTTTTTCCTGATCGGCATGTGTTTTTGGTTCTATTGCAATAGAAATGACCGGCTCATAAAACTCCATTTTTTCCAGTAAAACCGGGTGATCAATAGAGCACAGCGTTTCTCCGGTAGAGGATTCTTTCAATCCGACAACCCCCACAATACTCCCGGCATTGGCAGAGTCGATCCGTTCTCTTTTGTTGGCATGCATTCTTAAGATACGGGCAAGTTTTTCATTTATTTTACGGGAAGGATTATAGGTGGTTTCTTTAGTATGCATCTTTCCGCTGTAAATTCTGACATAGGAAAGTTTGCGTCCTTCGATCATGGCTACTTTAAATATGAGTGCCGCAAGGGGATCGGTGTCTCTGGCTTTACATTCAATAAGTTCACCGGTTTCAGGATGCACCCCTTTTATGGGCGGAACATCCACGGGGCTGGGAAGGAAATCCACAATGGCGTTAAGGAGAGGCTGTATTCCTTTATTTCTCAGTGCGCTGCCGCACAGTACCGGTACCAGCTTCAGATCTATGGTTGCTCTTCGTATGGCGGCAAGCAGGCTTTCTGTTGAAATCGGAGCTTCTGATAAATAATCCTCCATAATATCATCATCAACTTCAGCGATGGTCTCAATAAGTTTTTCGTGATATTTTTCGGCGGGTTCAAGAGAATCAGAGGGTATTTCCTGGGTTAGGTATGTTTCTCCCAGAGCGCCGTCTTCCCAAAGAATCTGTTTCATATGGATCAGATCGATAACACCAGCAAAGTCATCTTCAGAGCCCACCGGAAGTTGTAAAATAAGAGGGTTGGCATGGAGTCTGTCTTTTATCATTTCAATGGTTTTAAAAAAACTTGCGCCCACCCGGTCCAGTTTATTGATAAAGGCAATTTTGGGGACATGATATTTGTCTGCCTGTCGCCACACGGTTTCCGACTGAGGTTCCACACCGCCAACCGCGCAAAAGACTCCGATAGCGCCGTCAAGGACCCTCAATGAACGTTCTACTTCAATTGTAAAATCCACATGTCCCGGCGTATCTATTATCTGGATCTCGTTTCCTCTCCACTGGCACGTGGTAACCGCAGAGGTAATGGTAATGCCGCGTTCCTGCTCATCAGGCATCCAGTCCATTATCGCTTCACCGTCATGAACCTCGCCTATTTTATAAGAACGGCCCGTATAGTAAAGTATCCGCTCAGTTACCGTTGTTTTGCCGGCATCAATATGGGCTATGATTCCGATATTCCGTATATTTTTGATGTCAGTCTTTTTTTTCATCGTATCAAAAGCATATTTGCTTTAAAGGGAAAGCTAAGATCTATATGACCGGCCAGGGTCTTAGATTCGCGTCCCCCGATCAATATTTTTACAGTATCAATTTCATGGATATTCAATATTAATGAATTAACGATAGAGTATATCGTATAAAGTTCTGTTTTTATTCCACCGGAGTGAGAATCTTTTATTGTATTCGATATATCCACATAAGCGGTTCCGTCCGGGGTAACATAGAGTGCTCTAATTTTTGTGCCTGCGGGAATCGTTCTCATATATCCTTTCTGCGGACCGCCGATCAATGCCTCGATAATAATTTTAGCAAATTCGACGGGATTATCAGAATGAAAAAGATTCCTCTCTTCTGCTGTCAGAAACGAATTGCTTTTATCAGAAAAATAGAGATGGACAACAAACTTGTCCGAATTTTGCGTATCTGTTGTTTGAACATTTTGCTTAACTTTATCCTCAGCCCATGATGGTAAGGGCATATTCAATAACACTCTCAAGACAGCGCTAAGCGCAATAACAGTTAAAACAGCGTATAATACATGGCGCTTTGTATTCATGATTTACCATCTAATAAATTTATAACGTTCAGATGGTTCGGCACCACCGGGTGTTTAATCGGACGACATTTGAGTATTTATTAACAGACCATGGTTTTTTAAGCCAATACAATTGCGATGTCAAGAACAGAAGGGCATTCGTGATATACTATAATACAAATAAAAAAAGGCCGGTCTCATAGACCAGCCTTTTTTAGATATTTGGTGGAGCTGAGGGAGCTCGAACCTCTGGCCTCATGACTGCCAGGCAGTTCGGAGGCAAATTACTAAATCACTTTTATTATTAAAATTAATTGGTTATTGACATAAGGAGTGTATAAACAATAGAAAGAATAGAGGCAAAAAAATCAATTTCTGTCACATTTTGTCACAATGTGTGAAATTCTTTTATCTAAGAGTTGACCCAAAATCTAAGCTCTGATATGGAACAATAAAAAAAGCTATTGATTTTTTGAATAATACCGATATTAGAAGTGATCAAAATATTTGAGGTAAATTTATATGACCTATTTTACTGAATTCTTAGATTCTAATGTCGTTATTAATGCTCATGAATTTAATTATCAATCATTAATAGTGTTTGGCTATATAAGAACAAAATATTTTCTGAAAATGAGCTTAGAGGTCAAAAATCTCTACCTGTCCTAATAGAGGTCAAAGCCAAAAATTTTCATTTTATTCTTGTCCCTAATCGTCTCAAATTTTCAATTCATCCAAGCTATAAAAAAGCAAATGAATTATTAAGATCAAAAGTTGCTAACATTGTTAAACTATTGCCCCACACCCCATATACTGCTATTTGTCTGCCAGCTTGCCGAACATCAGGCAGAAACCACTTGCGGCAAGATGGTACAGGGTCGTTTCCGGGGTCTCACATAAGGCATTGTATTTTCTCCTCCAAGATACTTGAATTCGAAAATACAATTAACATGGGAGGAATCAAAAGTCGAGGGATTAGAAAAAACGCCTTTTCGGAATATTGGTGGTATGATTTAGCTTAGCATGGGTGGCCTGATTTTGCCTAGCGACATAGTATGCGCCATTTTTTAGAGAATGCCATTATATGAATGGCTCACAACAACTGGCTTCACAGGGATTCGGGCCAAAAAGCGGCCCTCACCCGTGAATCAGGGCGTAAGGTGAAATCTCCTAAATTAGCAGATAAAAAATTTGAGCTGTAAATATCAAGCCTTGATCGTTTTTCAGATTTCCATTCTTGATAGCAGTTACGGCCTTTGCTGTAATCTATTGAGACTATAGAATGAAAAATGATCATTTAAAAGCGTGTGCTTTCTTGGGATGCTCTGAAATTTATCAAAACCAATAGATATCAAATTCGGACTGTTGATCCAGGAGACCGGATATACTTATCCGATTTTAATTGGTGACGTCTCCCGATCCGATATCGGGAATAATCAACAAAAAGCGTCGGAACTATTGGACCAACGAATTTAGATCAGAATCAATTGAGGCTCGGGATGGGAGTGGCCTGCGGTCGCTACGCATCCTAAGGCTACTCCCATCCCGAAGAACAGGTTTTAACGCTGTAAAAAAGAGATGCTTTTTGGAAACAGGTAAATTTTTACTTAATCATAGTAGGGTCAGAATTCGGTTGTCCCAAGGGGTCAATTTTGGGATGACATTTCGAGTTTTTATCCAATCATTACATGGCCTATTACCGGAGTTGTGATATCTAATCGGTAATTTATCTCTGGTATTTTCTATGATTGAAGGTATAAAAATTAAACTTTCCAAAACATCACATCAAAAAGCGTTCAAAATTCATTTTTATATAAATATCTTGCAATACCGATTTTCAAATCATCTTCGTCAAAAGACAATTATCCTGAATTATTCCGACCTTATTCAACACCAAGAGCCTTAAAAACAGCATCAACCGGATCTGAATAAAAACTGGTTTGAAATTTAGCAAATAGTTCTCCGGGTACCGATGGGATGTCAACGACACTGCTTGTGGGTATTAAAATCTTTTTAGCTCCAGAGTCGAAAGCCACCTGAAGGATTTCAGCCAAATTCTGAACAGGAACAATACTCCCACCAAGGCTCATATTGCCGAGAGCGACCATCTGGCTTTGGACAGGTTTGGCCAGTAATCCTGAACAGAAGGCAATAAAACTCGCCAGAGTTAATATTTGGGATGGTCCGGTATTGTGTAATTCGACAATGTGCAAATGAAAATCATGATCACCCACTTTGGCGGAAGCGGTGACTCTGGAAATGTTGGCCTTAAAATAGTCAAATGCAATTCTAATGGCTTCCTTTGGTTGGGAGCTTGTACCAACGCCGGAAATTGAAAGTTTTCCGTTCCCTTTGGTAACCTGTAATTCGATTCTATAAAGACCCAGATGATTGCTTGTCCCCAAGGCAACCGTGTGAAGGGTTCCGGGCTTCATCGGGCCTTCGGGAATTAATGACCCGCCTCTTTGTTCCAGAACGCTGACAAACTTTTCTTCCAAAGTTTCGTTATCAATATAACTGAAATGGACATCGTAAAATTCCATGCCGCCGATTTTTTTGAGCTGTTCCTTAACCCGCCTCCGGCTTTCCAGGGCATAGACAAAGCAGCGTTCGACGGCATCCTTGTCAAAATCACCATGAGGGTAAAGAAGTTTTAATAAACCGGAAACCGTTTTGCGGACTGCAATGACATCTCTCTGGTTTAAGTTGTTTCCAATTTTAAAATACGTGTCGATGGCATCCGTAAAACTTCGTTTTCGCATTTCCCGTAAGAATTCGGCCAGGAAATCAACGATCAGGCCATACTGATTGGTCAGGTATTCCGGGCGCATCTTAGGAATTTCCCATCCCGGCAAATAGGCATGCATCCGGTCAAAAAAGGCGGAATCGATCATTTCTTCTGGAAATGGAGCAAATAGATGTCCGGTTTTGACCAGTGTATCCACGCTTTGATTAATATTTCCGACAAAGACCATGGCGGCATTGGCGTTGATGGTGTCCCGGCCTCTGGAAAAAGAACCGGAAGCCATAAAGTCCTTCATAATTTGTACGCCGCCCTTGTCTTTAAAGCTGATTCCTGCCACTTCGTCAAAGGCAACCACATCCCAAACCCCCACCAACCCCACCAGGCGACTGCTCATGTTATAAAAAAGATTGGCAACCGTGGTCTGTCCACCTGAAACCAAAATGGAATTGGGGCTGATCTCTTTATAAATATGGCTTTTGCCTGTCCCCCTGGGGCCGAGTTCGCAGATATTATAGTTGTTTTCGACCAGCGGAATTAAGCGTACGATGAGGTGCCATTTGACACGGTCTTCAAAATTTGCCGGTTCTAAACCGGTTGACCGCAACAGCACATCGATCCACTGGCTTTCGGTAAAGGCTTTGCGCCCTTCAAAAACTGCTTCCAAATCAAGATTGGGCATTTGGATCGGTTTGAGTTCGGAGAGAATAAACGGTGAGCTTTTTGACCCCTCATCATAATGGTATTGAAGATCAAGGATACACCAGATCCCGCCCACCAGGAGTTTCTCGTATTTTTTAATGGTGCTGCTTCCGATTTCAATGCCTTTAACTCCGAGGTTGGAAAGGGTTGCTTCATAAATATCTTTTTTTTCATTCAGCTTGACCGTGACTTTATCAATAACCTTGTAATTTCCAAGCTCCTTGATTTTGGATTTGACCTTTTCGGATTCATCCGGCCTCACATAATTTTCAGCCAGAATATGTTTTACGGTTTTAAGCCCTTCCCGGATAACGTCGTCGTCATCCACCGCACAATACATTCCAAGAAGATATTCAAGGACATACACCGGAACATTTGCACCCTCTTTAAGCATCTTTGTCAGGTCTTTGCGCACCACACGTCCGGCAAAATGAATATTCAGCAGGGAGTCAATACTAGTTGCATCAGCATCCATGGTCTTTCCTTTTAAAAATCGTTTGCAAAGGCAATATCTATGATGATCGGTATTCGGTCATATTCTGTATCATCAAGGTTTCTTAATACCAGGAAATATTCTTTCTTGTTGTCATACGATCCTGTCTTGAGGATCAGTTTGACGGTCTTCTGGCGCTCGTCCATTGACGATGAACTGCTGTCGAAGGTAACGGTTTCCTCGCTGCTGATCAGCTCATTTTTATCACGCAGGGACACTTTAAGCGTGATCGGTTTGATTCGGTCGCTGACAGGATCGGTTTGGATAAACCTGTAAACGGGCCTGTTCGTTACCAGCTTCTTGTATGAACCCAGCAGGGACACGCCCACCTGCTTTACCTCAGATTCTAGCAGGCGTTTTCCTTTCATCTCGGATACGACCACCACGGGAACGACAATCTCCTGAAGCATGGCACCGCCATGAAAAAATCTTGCGCCGCCGGAAAAGCTGAACCGGTTGGTACCTTTGGCAAGCAGGAAGTCCATTTCCGTATCCGTGTTGGCGGATGTTTTTGTGTTCCCGGAATAAGCCTTATCGGAACTAACCAGTTTTTTCCCCAGTATGAACCGCTTATGAGTTTTTACGGTGTCCCCGGGATTTATCTCAATCTTGCTTTTATCAATGGGTGCAGGGGCTTTTTCCTGATAAATGAATCCATGGTCCGCCGTAATTAAAATTCTTGTTCCGTTCAAGCTGTCAATGACGAATCTGACCAGGGCGAACAGGTCATTGATGGTTTTTCTTACCGCTTCAAACGTATTGCTTTCCGAAACGGCCTTGTCACCAATCGCATCGATCCGGTCGTGGAAAATATAGATCAGGCGATGAGGTTTAACGAACTCCCGTCCGTTATCCTTGCTCATGGACATCAGGTCATCTGCTTTGATGGCTGTACCCTGATAGCTGCTCAATATATCGGCTCGCTGATCCAGCGATGCGGCAGGTTTCCCATCCACAAGGATATCCGCTGCCGGACTTTCTTTGAACGACAAGGTTTTATGAGGTAAAAGCGCTGCCATTCCCAGGGCCGTGTAACTTGGCAGAATGCCGAGCATGGGTTCAAGTTCAGCCTTCAGGCGGTAGGTGCCATTAATTTTCTGGGACAGCTCCTCTGCGGCTTCAAAGCGGAAAGCATCGCTGATGATCACAAACAGCCGGTTTCTGGATGACTCCTTCATTGTCGGATCAATATGCTTTTTAAAAAAATCATACTGATTGGTGATAAACGGCATTTTCCACTGGGATAACAGGGTGTCCGCATTTTCCGACTCTAAAAATTCGCCCCATTTCAGTGAAAGTTGATCCATAAACCAGCCGCTGTAACAATTTTCCACGGCCTCCCTCAGTGATTTCAAAACATCCCAGCCCGCCAGATCAGCCATGTCCGAAAGTTCGTAAAATTTTCGATAATGTTGATCAAAAAGAAACAGTTCGCTGATGTATGCGTTAAACATGCGTTCAGCGTCGGAAAAGCTCAACCCCGCATCGTATTTTTTTCTCAGCTCAAAGAGTTCGATGGCGGCTTCCAGGGCGCGATAAACGGTTTGATAAAGGTTTTCCTGAGAATCCTCGCTTAATACGGTGGTCGCCCAATAGCTGTCGCGCCTGAGTTTGATGGCTTCACGAAGTTCCTGATAACCTTTTTCGGAATCCGTACCGATCTGATTTCTAAAAGCACTGATAATCCGGCGCTCGATGGACTCAAATGTCATGGTTTCAAGCAATGATTCGATATGCAGCGTTATCAGCACATCATCAATTTTCAGTTTTTCGGCAATGAATCCTGAAATCAGGTTAAAATTCTTAAAATGACCGGTGTTGCTGCGCCACTGGGACAGGAATACGGAAGAATTCATTCGCTGAGTGGAACTTTGAATAACAAAGTGAGAAAGCGCTGCGGGCAGCTCGGTCTTTAAACTGTTTGAAAAATCGGTTACAAAGATCCGCAGCAAAAAATCTGTCAAATTAGAAAAATCTGCGGTGGTGTATCCGAATGTCCGGATCAGAATCTGACAAAATGCAGGTCTTAATCCCAGTTTTTCAATGTCTTTCCAGGGTTTGGACGGTTCGATAAGGTTAACCTTTCCTTCAGTACAAAACGAATCGAGCATGTTCATCAGGATGGAAAAAGGTTCATGCTGGTCGGCTCTGGTAATAACGGCAAGCATTTTAAGGTCGAGATCCTCTTCGCTGTCATCCGGTGAAACCCATTTTTTAAGCCGGTTAAGCCTGTCCTGGCTTTTGAAGAAATCCCGGCGTTTTTGTAAAAACGGGCGCATGCTTTGATTCGCAAGGTCCAGCTCTTTTAAAATGATGGATGCTTTATCCGCATGGAAGGTATAGCTGTAAAGCCGGATATCAACAAGCCAGTCTTTTTCGGGCGGGGGTTCGTGATAAGGGGCGTAGAGGATATATTTGCCGGTCGTATCTTCGGATTCGAGTTTGATTTTCAGTTCAAGTGCGCCATGCTCATCAAGCCGCAATATGGAAACGCCGTCCAGTTGCAGTGATGGCAAAATTTCTTCAAATTCCTTTTCGCCGTCATACCAGAAGATGATGCGCTTGTTTTTTTCTGAAAAAATACGATCTAAGGTGTCTTTGATCTGTTTGATGTCCATAAGACTATTTCACCGGATATACCTGCCAGTGTGCAAGACTAGATCGCCAGGCAAATGGTATAAAGGGAAATTTTGACGGTTTTTCTGTCAGCATGTATTTTTGTAAACGGCTTATCGGTTTTTGACGATAATGCCAAAGTGCAGGGCCCATGGATTGATAATCTCCATCCGCCCAACAGGTTCATTAAGCTGAAGGTCGTTCCGGAACACTTAGGGCAATATCCTCAAGAATGACCTGTTTAAAAACTTGAGGATCTCCTAATCTCTTGACAGCATCCAGGATTTCGATTCCCGCAAGACGACCTTCCGCATCGTAATCGGCAGAAATTCCTTCCTCCAGATGTTTTGTTGTTACGGTAGTTTCTTTAAAGCGGATATAAAGAGCATCCACTTCCCGGTCATATGTAATTTTCATAGAGTTCCTCCTTAAAAATAATAAACATAGACAGTAACGACTATAATTTCATCAGGCTCGTCAACAAAAATCGGGCGGACCTGTTTTGTATCATAATATTTTTTGTTCCATTCAGAGTTGAAAACAAAATTTTTTCGACATTCAAGCCTGCCGAGTTCAGCCGGTTCCCATGTTTTGGTTCGGATCGCTTCAACAATTTGCTGTTCTGTTGCTCCCCTGAATTCCAACTGTTGTCTCGCATGTTCAGATAATCGGATTAATTTTTCTTTTTCCATCTTTTGTCACTCGTTAGCTTTCCATGCTGTGATAAAACCACATTAACTGGATATGAATACGTCAATCTTTCACCAATGTCCCCTATGCTCTTTAACAGACAGGCACTTTTCTGCTGAATATCTCAGCCTTGTCCGGTTATCGTTTTCACCTCTGCAAGGAGGTTGCCGAATTTGCCGTAATTGACTTTCACACCGTCATCCAGATCCAGGGATATCTTCATGTCGGAATAGTGCCGCAGTTCATCATTAAATGCAGAAAGCTCCGCCTGCTTCTTTTTCAATCCATCCATCTCTTTTTGGATCTTTCTCTGGGCGGATGCCGTCGCTGCCGCATTTTTCTCATGCTGGAGGTACTCCAACCTTGCACTCAATTTTCCCTGCAATGGAGTAACATAGCTGCTGCGCATTCTGGACAAGGTGGATTCATTATACCGGTGCAGGTAAACCAGGCATTCAAAGGCCTTGTGTCTGCCGCTGGAAAACAGCCAGTAAATGGGCCGTTTTTTATAGGTCTTGAGATAATCCTTGAAAAACCCGGTGCTGAAATATCGCCGGATGGTATCGATGGGCGTTTCGTTGGTTTTGGGTTTTAAATGTTCAGCCACGAATTTCAGATTTTCCACAAGGGTTTCGGGCGGCCAGGCGACCTTTAGAAATTCCACAAAGCGGTTGGCGGCGTCATCGGGAAACCAGTCCAGATCCATGACCGGGACAATGCCGTCGTCATCGGGTTTGAATTCACCGCAAAGACGCAAAGAGCGCAAAGGATTTTTTTTTGTATCTTTCTCTGCGGCCTCTGGGCCTCTGCGGTGATATATTTCTTCAAAGTCCTTGTTGCCGGAGTGTGCGTAAATCAACCCCGGATGATCAAGGCTGTAACGGCCTATCATGCAGCCCACGGCATAGGAAATCAGCTCCTTCATGGTGTCGGTCAACAGCAGGGTTTCCAGTTCTTGTTCAGTTCTGTCGCCGCCATAGCGATAATGGGGGTTGCAGGTCAGAGTGATTTCGGAAAGCGGTACATCGGGCGTCAATTCATCCTGAAGGCCATAGGCATCGATGAAGATGCGGTTGTTTTCTTCTTCCAGGCGTTGTATCTCCAGCGTAATTTCGTGCCAATGGGTTCGGAGATTAGCGTAGGTCGCTTTTAAGGTTTGCTTCTGATAGGCTGATTGCAGTAATGGGAGATTGGTGAAGTCCCAGGATGTTTCGAATGAGTCCCAGTCAAATTTTGAATATTTAATAATTTTATTAGTTAGTGATGTAACTTTTGCATTAAAAGTTGTTTCGAATATTGGGAGGTTAGAAATATCTCCACTCGTAAAACTCATTGAAGGATTTAATATTTTCAGGATAAAAGATGATAGTTTAGAACATAATAATCCAAGTATTGGCTTAATATATTCAGAATTGGCAGGAAATGCTGATCTGCCCGTATCATCAAACACAAAACAACTTTCTCGAAACCTGGCAGCAAATGAAGAAGAACTTAGTTTTGTCCATGTTATACCAGGCTTGAAGTAAAACCGAGTGTTTTGAGGCCTTGAACGTAATCTCCCATTGTCATTACGGAAGTTTTTCAATTCCAAACCATTATATTGCCAATTAACCAAAACTTCATTATTTCCGAACCATTTTCGAAAACCTCCTCCACTATTACACGGATACCATTTTTCATCACGTTTTTGGCATTCTTGAATAGATTTACAATCAAAAGCAATATTATTTAACTCAACTTCGAACCATAATCTCTGATAAATAGTATTATCACCTGTTGCTAATCCTGCTCTTGGTGATGCAATATTACCAAGCAGATCTGCGTTTAAAAAAATATCAACGACCCTCTCGCTTACCCAATACGCAATCGGACTGCCGGGGATTTTATTGAAGTTGGCTGCGGAGGCATGGAAGAACCAGCCACAGGCGGAATTTTTGATGGCCTCAAGTGTTTTTGGACTTTGGTTTTCTGCTCCCCGAAAATCAGATAACCGGATATATCCGCCCTTGAAATTTGGATTAGGAGCATTTTCAAGGGTAAATGTGCAAATCGGGACAGTTGCGCCATCAAAACCGGAATATTCAAGCTGAATCAGAGATGTAATGGTTTTATGATCGATCAAAAAATTCCTGAGTTTTTCATAGGAGGAAATGAACATCCATACAAAAGGAGACATAAAGCCAAGCTGACCTTTGGGCTTTGTCAGGCAAGTATTACGCACAATAAACGCTGAAAAAAGATCGGACTTTACATCATTGAAATGATCTTTAAGAAATCCTTTTATCACCCCATTCATCCCCTTACCGCCCATATACGGGGGATTGGTCACCACACAATCATATTTTCTCGACAGAATCCCTGCCTGTTTTACCAGGGCTTCCAGGTTCTGGACATCGCTTTGGGAATGCCACTTGCCGATCTTTTGTTCGACGGCTTTTTCGATTTCCGGCATTCTTTTGACCAGAGAATCAGGAACGGCAATCAGGGACCCGAATGTTTTGGCGCTTTCAAACAATGCGACCAGCAAATGCAGATCCCGGCGGATAGATTCATGTTCAGCGTCTTTGAAAAACAACTCTATGTTTCTCGAATCAGCGGGTGTGGATGCGGCAATCGCCGTGATATTCAATTTGAGATGATTTTCCTTCAGGATTTTGCGGTCATCCTGCCTGGCCCTCATCAGTACGGCAAAACCGGCAAGCTGGGCGGCCCGGTCGCAGATATCCAGACCGTATAAGTTCTTTTCCAGGACCAGCCTGGGGATATCCTTTGTGCGGTATCCGCGCTCAAGGTAGATCTCTTTGAATATGTCATAGGCTTCCACCAGGATGTGGCCTGATCCGCAGGCCGGGTCCAGAAAGGTGATGTCTTCGGGATTGAGCAATTTGGGAGTAATGGCATCGATCTGTTTTTGAACTTCGGGGTCCTGTTTCGCCGGTTCAATGTAATACTCCATTTTGTTCTTTAGGGGTGAATCCGGGTAGGTTGCCAGCCACATCCGGCCAAGGGTATTTTGAACCATATACTTGACGATCCAGTTGGGCGTAAAAAGCTGGGTGGCAGCGGGGATGTCCTCGCTTTTCACCACCCTTCCGATGACCTGATCTTTACGTTCGGAAATGTAAAACTGGTAAATCCAGCCGATGATCTCCACATCCTTCCAGCAGGCCTCGTCAATTCCGGTAACGAGTTTGCGGACGGGAGAATCCGAATAGAGCAGGTTGTCGGGAAGCAGAAGCTCGGTTTCACTGTCAATCTCATCAAACAGAAAGGGCATAGTCTGGTGAAGGGCATTGCACTGGGCGATGATCAGAAGGCGATACAATTCATTGTCTTTATTGCCGGCCAGTTTCAGTTCAATCGCCTTGTCTTTATTGAAACCCTGGAACTGGATGTCCGAAACATACTCCAGTATTTGAGGTGTATCAGACCCGGAAGGATTGCTCAGCACGCGAAAGCCATGCTCAAGATAATCATGAAGCTCCATATATCGCAACGCTACAAACCGGTTAAACCAGGCATAGGCAGAGGCCCGCAGGGTCATCTCAAATCCGTCTCTTTTGATCCGGCTGACCAGTTTTTCTCTGAGTTCTCCTTCTTTTTTTGTAAACGCACGGTCCCCGATAATTGCCACATCCCCCTTGATTTGAATCGGTTCGATATGAGTATCGCCAAAAACGCCGTAAAAGTTGGCACGTTCGGTGACGGCCTTGATGAAATCCCGGCGGGCCTGGATGGCGTAAGACTTGATTTTGGAACTGTTCATGTTCTTCTTTCAGGATTATCCTACCCGATTTTTACCCTGTAGTTATCATTTATGGCGTCAAGAATTGTTTTTCTGAGCTTTCCGATGTAGTCATCCGCATCTGCCTCTGATTCGAGATAAATCTTCTGGACAATGGATGCGGCTTTGATGGTCTTGATTTGTTTTGCCCTGCCTTTTTCAGGTGGCATAAACGTATCTTCGATCCTCTCGCTGGCGTCTTCATACAATGCCTGGGATTCAGCCACATGATACAGAATTTCCGGGATGCTGAACTGCACGTTAATCTTTTTTTTGATCTGCTGGATCGGATAGAGGATTTCATTCTTGAAATCGGCAGCCGCATTGTAATGATCCAGTTGAGAAGTCAATTGACTGATAATTGAATCCAACTCGCCTTCCGCCGCATCCCTGTTTTTTTCGAGCAGTTCATTGTTGATAGTTTCAACCTTTGAAATTAATTCTTCCACCTCTTTAAGCATATGGTATGGACTGGCAGCATCAACGATCTCCTGCATTCTTTTGAGCGCCCGCTCTCCCTCCGGGTTTTTATCCAGAGCGGACTTGTTGGGCATAAATGATTTCATGGCGGCTCTGAGCTTTTCCCAGGTGTTACGCTGATTGCCGTAGAAATCGGTTAAGGTATGAATATCATCCGCGGCATCTTTCAACTCATCTTTTTTGGTGTTAAATGCCTTGATGACTTCAAACGAGTCATGGATTCTGGTAATTTTTCCAGCGACATCTAAACAGGCATCGATTTCTTTTTTGCCGGGGTAATTGCCGGTGTCTGCCAGCGGCTTGTATTTTTCAAGGGTTTGAATCCATTTGGACAACCCTTCAATAATAAACCGACTGAGCTTGTCCTGACCTTCCGGCGGAATGGAACCAAACAGGTCCTTTGCAAGCATTTTGGCAGTATCCAGTGCCTGTTTATCAATAATGGGGGTTTCGATGATCTTGATGGTTTTCCATTGATGCGTCTTGGAAAGCGGCGAAAAGGCCTCCCGGGGTTTGACTTTTGACCCTTCGATAATCAGGCTGATGGTCCCGGCCGTGAACATTTTTGCAATCAGGATTACCACCTGGAACTCTCCCCATCCATAGGGCCGTTTGGCAAAATGCTTGACCAGTTCATCCAGGATCACCGGATGGTTAATGGAGATTTTCATTTTGATATATCCCATTACCTCCTTGATGTCGGCGGGTTCTTTCTCTTTTAACGCCAGTGATAGCTGGTGCTGGGCAACGTCATCGGATTGAAGAATCTGCTTGATCTCATTTATGGGGTCACTTGAAACTGATGTGAGATAATTGAACTTGCTGAATATGTTTTTTACCAGATAGTCAAGCCCATCCGTAATGGACTTTGAGGTGGTCTGCCCCTCGATATCCAGGCGCTTGCCCATGGCATAGAATTCAGCCCGTGAGAGGAGGTTGTCCACCATGCCGGTGAGCCTGGACCTGCGTTCCCGGTTCTCGTCTGCACGCGCACGCAGGATTTGTTTTAAATTGGATGACGCGGCGGCATCGCTTTTATCCTGGATGTATTTATCCACCTGCAAAGCCAAACGGAGTTCTTTGACAAGATTCGGGTCGTCATCGATTTTGACGATCAGATTTCCGTCCTGATTGGCGCTGTATAAAATGCATTTCGCGGGAATAAACAGGTCATAATCGTCATGAAGCGGGCTGATAATTTCAAGGCCCAGTTCATCCTGAAGCTCCTTGCCCCGGAACCTGCCGTCACA
>CAYPIW010000151.1:0-18719 GCA_964410925.1 uncultured Desulfobacteraceae bacterium | reverse complement strand
CTCTTTCAGGGTGTAAATCAAGATTGTTGGTTATTGAGTTCAGTCGTAAGGTATCAGTGTTCAGGTTTCAGCTCTTCAAGTTTCTCGACCCTGACACCTTTTCCCCAAAGCTAAATACGTAGTGCAGACGAACATGGATTTTCATATTTCCAACAGCCGTGATTCACACCCTCTATTTTAGATATGGAGCTGGTTGTAACCATTTGTTTTTATAGCCATCATAGAACCATTTGTCCGAAAATCCCCGACGATTGAGATAGGAAGGATTCTCAGCCCAGTGGATAAGTTCTAAATATGCTTCGTGGATTTTTCTGAAAGTCTCTGTATCTCCGCCAAGATCGGGATGGTGTTTTTTTACCTGAAACCGGAATGCACTTTTTATTGTCTTTTCAAGTTTCGGAGAATACAAATCCGACTTGCCAAGCTTTAAATGCATCAGCCATACCTTTTTAACAGCGGGGATTTTTATTTCCGGCGGCATTACCGAACAGGATGCAAGAGTGTTGCGCGTCGCTTTTTCGAATAACAGGCGAGTGGCAAGATAGTTTCGATGGGTTCGTTTTTTTTCGGCCCACCATGTATTTCCAAGAATTTCGGACATCGTACAGTAGTCCTCGGCGGGTTTTTTCCCGGAAGAACGAGGATAAATAAAACTGAATATTTCTTTGGAATTGTAAGGAAGAACATCCATAACGATCATTGTATCCGTAAAGTAAAAGGTCGCATAGCGGGTGTTTAAGGTCTTGAGCAAACCGGTTCTTAAATCAAGGGTATACCTGAGCTTCTGCCGGCAATGGATAGAACAATACCTTCGCCGACCCAGATTTTTATCTGTACCGCAGGAGAGACATCGTCTATTTATCCTATTATCCAAACAGGATATTTTTTTTTGTACGGAACTTTTCATGAAAAATGCGGGTTATCGCTATTTTTTAATGTATCCCCACTCAACCAGACGTTGATAGGCATGTTTTGCCTTTTCGCCCTGGTTGACAATCTTAAGATAGTTATAATACTGGTTGGCAGATTCCTTGACGCGCTGCATTCCCTCCAGAGACAATCCTTCAAAAAATATCGTGTTAGGATTACCGGGCAATATTTTTTCATAATATTTGAATTCTTCATACGCTGAGGCGTAATCTTTTTTCTGGATTTTGGCAAATCCGGAAAGATAATATGCCTGACCCTCCTGTGGATAGACCGTTTTTGCTTTTTGCGCAAAGGATCCGGATTCGGCATACTGTTTCTGGGCCAATTGGCATTTAGACATCATGACAAGTCCGGCATAATCCTCAGGGGTTTGTTTCAACGCGTTTGAAAAATGGATTTCGGCTTCACCATATTTGTCCTTGGCCATCAGGGTTTCGCCTTTTTGTAACTCTTCGATGGTTAATTTAATTTTCCGCAGTTTCGCCGTGTGGTCCATGTAGCGATCCCGGTACAGGGAAAAGCTCTGCGAAGACCGGTATTGTGTATCCACGGCTTCCACAGCAGTACGGTACCGCTCATCGCTCATAGGATGTGTCGCAAACATCAGTTCAATGGCAGTGGGCTTATATTTGGACGTGCGTCTCAGCATATCCATCAGTCCCACAAATCCGTTTGCGTTATATCCGGCCTGGACCATGTATTCCAGTCCCAGGGCATCAGCTTCACGCTCGTTATCTCTGCTGTAGGATGCGAGGAGCGCACCGGCGCCGACCATACCCAGCTGGGATGTCAGACTGCCAAGACCGGAGCTTTGGGTACCCACAACTGTTGAGAGACCCCCGACAAAGAGGTTTATCAAGGTACTTTTAGACATCTGTTCAGCAGTGTGACGTGCGTTAACATGACCGAGTTCATGGCCCAGCAGAGCCGCGAGTTGTGCTTCGTTTTCAAGGTCAAGCATAATTCCCCGGGTTGCGGCGATGCTTCCTCCCGGAAAGGCATAGGCATTCACATATGTTGCGTTCACGCCCCGGAACGAATAGGGCATATGGGGACGGTGGGTTCGGGAGGCTAAAGTTCTGCCGGTTTGGTTGATATAATTATTAAGGGCGGTATCCTGCAGAGGACCGTAGTCCGAGGAGAATTGATGGGGGGAATGTTGTTTGTCGATCTTGATTTCCTCATTTTCCGATACCATCATGAATTGGGGTTTTCCGGTAACCGGGTTTGCTGCACACCCGGCCATAAAACCTGCCGCAGACAGTGAAGACATCCATAAAAATTCTCGGCGGGTTATGCCGTATTGGGTTTTGCTTTGTATGGGTCTGTTCTGCATGTCCACCTCCTTTGGATGAATGCCATCTACCGGATACCCTTTTCTTTTTTAACCACTTCATAGGCTTCCTGAATTTCTCTGAACTTGTCATTGGCGAATTTTGTGAACTCTTCGGGAAGGCCCTTTGATGC
Source organism: uncultured Desulfobacteraceae bacterium (assembly GCA_964410925.1). GTDB lineage: Bacteria > Desulfobacterota > Desulfobacteria > Desulfobacterales > UBA11574 > S5133MH16. The sequence goes on along the minus strand of CAYPIW010000151.1, from coordinate 16,322 downwards.
AATCTTGTCAGGATGATAATCAGACACAAGCTTTCGGTACTGTTTCTTTATATCCTCATCTGAATCGTTTCTATCACACCCAAGAATCGCATAATATCTGTCACTCTCCTTGACATAGTTTGATTTAAGTTTCCGGTATTTTTCATCGTTGAAATTAAATATCCTCACAGCGGAGAGGATAAGCTTCTCTTCCCCGGGGCTCAGGGTGCCGTCCGCCATAGATACTCTGAGTAATATATCTATCATAAGGTCAAGCATTTGGTACTGAGATCGAAACTGGCTGTAAAACTGGTTTGCAAACGCATTAAAATTATCCGGAGAATCAATGGCGGTATGAAAAATATTTGTGGCCAGTCTTTTGCTTTCAGGATTAAGATTCAGGTCGTATACCATAAAATTTTCAACGGCATCGATTTCTTCTTTTGATACCCGGCCGTCTGCATTGACAAGCTTTGCGAGCATGGAAAACGCTGCAACGAAAAAGGTGAACTGGGCCTCTTCACCGGCTGAAAGACGGGTCTGTTCGGTGGTGTAGTAGGTCTGACCACCGGTATCAAACGCATGTCCGAGTGCAGCACCGGCAATTGCCCCCAAGGGACCGGCCATGGCGAATCCAATTGTTCCTCCGATTAATTTTCCTAAAAAACCCACAAATCTCTCCTTTTTATCTCATTATTATGTAACACCTCAACAGTGTCCGGTATATTAATAAACCAAATTAACAAAAAAATTCCGTTCTCTCAAGTATTCAAAAAAATGGGTACGATGTTTTCTTATGTCCCAATAACATATTGGGGTAGTGTTTACAAACCTGGAATGATGATATGGACTGAAAACTTCTTCGGGTTACCGTTCATAGAAATTCTGTTTGGCAGGTATGGCTAAACTCAAATATTGATCGTTTTCCTGGAACATCAGTTTTTTGTCGACCATCATTTTTAAAAATGGCTCGATTCTGGCTGAATCCATGGACGGAAACCGGGCAAGGATTCTTTTTAATGACCGCTGCTGCATGCAAAAAAGATAGATTTCTCTGGACGTTCCTTCCAGGCGGTGTGTCAGGGGTGGGCCGATGACTCTTTTCTGGCGTATGATCATAAAATATTTTCCGTCACGAAAGCTCAAAATGTTTTCATATCCTGGGCCTCTATGGAGTTCGCCATATGACTTTTTCCAGGCTTTCAACCTTTTTTTGACCGGCCGCCAGAGTTTTTTCTGAAAGCCGAGGTCCCCTCGGTACGCCTGAATGGTAAACCGCATGGCTTCACAAACGTCCGGTGGGAAGATAATCCCATAATTATGGTGGTTGAAAACAGATTTAAGTCCGAAGGTTTCAGGGTATTGCCATATGGGGCTCCCCAGCCCGAGCCAGAAGTAAACCATTTTTAACGGACGAAAGCACAGAACAAAATCCAGGTTTCGAAGCGTTTCGTCCACATCCTTGGGGTCGCTACCCGGAAAATAGAGTATGAGATTCGATGAATTTGCAATGCCCGTCATTTCGCAATATTTCATGATTTCAATATTCTGGATGGTTGTGGTTCCCTTGTTGAGTTTTTTGAGGAGGCGTGTGCTTAAAGCCTCTATACCGATCTGGACCTCTTGTATTCCCGCGGTTTGCATGGCTTTCAGTACGGGTTCAGGAGTGATGGCCCTGACTTCCCCGAACAGGCGAAAATCCTTTCCCAGCCTAGCGATGCGATTAAAAATATCCCGGGATGTTTTCAACGGCAGAAGGTTGTCCGTGAAGGCTACGGAGAGTGTTTTGTATTTCGTGGTCAGATGATCAATCTCCGAAACCACCTGTGCCGGGTTTTTTGATCGGTAGCCGTCCCACTGGAGATTTAAGTTGCAAAAGGCACATCCTGTGGATTTTTTTCCGTCTTGTTTGCGGCGCCACCAGCACCCTCTTGAGATTTCCATGGGAAGTGTGGGAAAGAAAGTTTTTCCCGGTCCGAAGGATTGCAGCAATTTAAAATAGTCGTCGTAATCCGGAGGAACAAGATCGGATAACGAAGTCATTTGATGAAATGCGGCCGGTGTTTTTTTTTCGTCAAATTCTGCTGTAATAATCCCCTTGACCGGAGGCATTTCTTTACATTTCGGATCCTTAAGATAAGCAATCAATCGGCTCAGTGGAAGTTCACCTTCACCGTTGATCGCAGCATCGATTTCGGGAAAAATTTTAAACAAATTCCGTGTTGCATCTGCAATGAATGCGGATCCGCCCACAACAATAAAAAGATTCGGAAAATGCTTTTTAACCTGTCTGATAAAATAGAGTGATGCGGTTAACTGGCAAAGACATATGGAAAAACCCGCCAAGCCATATCCTTCCCAGTCGATGGTATGGATAAACGTTTCAGAAACCTTTTGAATCTGTTGGGTCAGAGCTTCAAAAGAAATTTCTCGTAATGAAGATTTTCCGGCAGCCTGCTTATAAAAGACTTTTTCTATATGCTTTTGACGTTCCGGATATAACAGTGCGGCGTAAATGGTTTCCGCAAGCCATGTCCGTTCGGAAATTGCTCGATAGCACTCGTATCCGATGGTCCGGGCGACTTTTAAATAAAAGTGATACGCATCGACCGTCAGATCAGGAAACTTTTTTTTTAGATAGGATTTCAGAGTAGCAATTTGAATTGAGGGGCGGCTGTAGAGGGGCCATGGTGCGGAGATGAGAATGATTTTTTCCAATGGAGCTTCATGTTTGAATTTCATCTTTTAAATGCCTTCAGGGGGGTGGATTCTTCATTAAAATATGTTGAATCTGAATTTACACTAAGTCAGTAGCCCTGAATTTGCAATTTGTTTTTTTCCGGTTTATCCGGCGATCATGATATCGTGGGCTTTTGATCCGCAATTTAAAACCAGATCAAGTGCGGACAGGTTGGGAATAAAACTCCCCCATAGTTGAGGATAAACCGGTGACGGGGGCTTAACATCCGTTAGCTGAATTCCCGCTTCCGTGAACCTGTCTGCATCAAGATACTTTCTGGCAGCTCTCTGGGCCAGAAACTGAGATGCTTCCAATTTCCTGCACATCTCTATGAGAAGCTGGTCTCCTTTTGCCGGTATATCAAGTTCTGATAATAAGATGACCTCTGTATAAATCTGAAGATGTTTCATCAAATACCGGATGATTTTAAGATTGAAATCGATAAGTTTTTCGAATTTTGTTGAAAAAAGCTCCTCCAAAAAAATTAGATGCTCCTTAACATACGGAGCGTTTGCATAAGCATTTCTCATGCTTTCAAAATGTTTTTTTGCCCACCGACCGTCGTGGCATAGCCTGACATCATTAATTTTTTGCAAGTCCAAGCCTTTCTTTTTTACAGGTACTGTCATCCATAAATTTCCCTGGTGGTGTTTAAACCTGTTTCGAGTGATCCAGGTGGTTCCTCTGGGGAACTGAACGGTATCCAGAATTACAAAAACATCAGAACGATAGGCCTTGTAAAAAAAGCCGGGATACGGGAAAAAATAAGGCTGATTTGCCGATAGAATCATTTTTTCAGTTGACTTTTTTCAATCCGGCAGCATACCCGTTATTTGAGCCGGTAAAAAGGCTCGTCCCCGCTTTTTCCCACCAGCCTCAGTTGACCGCTGCAATGCTCGCATACCAACAGGATGTCCAAAAGTCTTGAATCAGAATCGGACGCATCGTCCATGATAACGCTATGTTCGGGAAGATAAATCGATATGCCACATTGCATACACATACATTCTATTTCATTGCTCATGTGATACTCTTTTATGATACCTGTTGAGTCGTTTAATCCCACGATTTCGACGAACCAACACCAAGAGAAACCGGTTGCTTTTCAGATCGAAACCCTGGAGGATTTTTTCCTGAAAGCTAAGAATTTTATGGACGTTCTCGGTTTTACAGTGTAGAGAATTATATATAACAAATTTATCAGATTAATTCTGTTGAAACAAGTGTAAACTGTATGAAATAATTACAACACCTTCATCTTTAAAAACTTTCAACGAACTGTCATCTATCATGATTTAAACGTTAAGGGTTCAAGAGACGACGGTTAAAAAAAATGTAGCTTTTTCAAAAGTCTGAATCGTGAACGCTTACAAAAGGATAACTTTATATGGAACAGGAAGTAATTGTACGCTTTGCCCCCAGCCCTACCGGTTACCTTCATATCGGGGGGGCCCGCACAGCGATTTTTAACTGGCTTTTTGCTCAAAAAACCGGGGGCAAACTTATTCTTAGAATCGAGGATACGGATTCGGAACGGTCGACTGAGGAATCTATACAAGGAATTATTGAAAGTTTGAAATGGCTGGGGATAAATTGGGATGAAGGCCCCTATTTCCAGTCACAGTTTATTCGTGAACATCAGGTCGCTGCTTACAAACTGCTGGAATCGGGGCATGCCTACAAGTGTTTTTGTACGAAAGAAGATCTCGATCGAAAAAGACAGGCGGCATTGAAGCAGAAAAAAGATTTAAAATACGACGGCACCTGTCGCCGCTTAACACCGGATCAGGTTGCCGAAAAGGAAGCGGCAGGAATTCCTTTTACCATTCGCATGAAGGTGCCCCGCGGCCAGGGGTCTGTTCGTTTTGAAGATATGGTTTACGGAACGATCGAATACAAATATGAGGATATTGAGGATTTTGTCGTTGTCCGTTCCAACGGTCAACCTCTTTATCTTATTTCAAATACGGTGGATGATATCCGCGACCGGATTACCCATGTCATACGCGGTCAGGACGGACTGTCAAATACACACCGGCAGATTTTAATTTATCAGGCCCTGGGAGCGCCGGTGCCGAAATTTGCGCATATGTCACTGACCCTGGATCCTAATAAAGCCAAGATCTCCAAACGCAAGCATGGCGAAGTGGTTGCCGTCCACTTTTACAAAGAGCACGGATTTTTACCGTGGGCGCTTGTAAATTTTTTGGTCCTACTGGGCTGGGCTACGCCTGAATCCAGAGAAATCTTTTCCAGGGAGGAATTAATCCAAGCGTTTTCCCTTCAGGGAATCAATCGCGCCAATTCCATTTTCGATGTGAGAACGGATGATACAAAATATTTCACCGATCCCAAGGCAATAAGTATCAACGCCCATTATCTAAGGACCCTGCCGGTTGAAGAGATCGAACCTTATGTTCAGGCCGAACTGAAAAAATCGGGAATCTGGAATCCTGAGTATGAGGTCACAAAGCGTCGCTGGTATCTGAATACAATTGAACTGATCCGCGGACGGTTTCATGTGACAACCGATTTTGTTTCCCGTGGTCGGGCCTATTTTTCGGACGATTTCCTCATTGAATCCAGGGCACTGAAAAAGAATATTTTCAAGCATCCGGATCTAAAAAAATGGCTTCCCTTGCTGGCGGATCGGTTGATGGCTTTAAAAAATTTTACGGCTTTGGAAACCGAAAATACGATTCGTGAGATGGCTGAGGAGATAGAAATTAAACCCGGTGTATTAATCAACGGCATTCGAACTGTTGTTACCGGCCAGCTTGCCGGCCCTGGGATGTTTGATATTTTGACCACCGTAGGACAGCATCGTGTTGTGAATCGCCTTCGTATGGCTCCCGCACTTTTCGATAACCCCGAATAAAGCGAGAAAATAGAACTTTGAATATGACAAAAACCGAATATACTCTGGCCCCTAATTTTATCCGAAATATTGTCGCCCGGGACCTAAAAGACAACAAAAACAACGGTCGGGTTGTGACTCGCTTTCCTCCGGAGCCCAATGGATATTTGCATATCGGACATGCAAAATCCATTTGTCTTAACTTCGGTATTGCCCAAGAGAACGAGGGCGGTATTTGCAATTTGCGATTCGATGATACCAATCCCGGCAAAGAGGATATTGAGTATGTGGAATCCATAATACAAGACGTTCGATGGCTTGGATTCAATTGGGATGATCGTATGTTCTATACCTCCGACTACTTCGAGCAACTTTATCAATATGCCCTTCAGTTGATCAAAGCCGGCAAGGCTTATGTGTGCAGCTTGAGCGCCGATGAAATCAGGGAGAGTCGTGGCACCCTGACAACACCGGGCAAGGAAAGTCCCTATCACAACCGTTCGGTGACAGAAAACCAGAACCTGTTTGAGCGCATGCGAGCCGGAGAATTTGAGGAAGGTTCCCACGTGCTCCGAGCCAAGATCGATATGGCATCGCCGAATGTATTGATGCGTGATCCCACGCTTTATCGTATTCGACGGACACCTCATCACAGGACAGGGAACAACTGGTGCATTTATCCCATGTACGATTTCGCCCATTGCCTTTCAGATTCCATAGAAGGAATTACTCATTCTCTTTGCACCCTTGAATTTGAAATTAATCGCCAACTCTACGACTGGATACTGGACGAACTGAACGTGGATTGCCACCCCCAGCAGATCGAGTTCGCCCGACTTAACCTTGGCTATACGGTATTAAGTAAGCGCAAACTGATAGAACTGGTAACCGGAGGATATGTCTCAGGATGGGACGATCCTCGAATGCCGACCATCAGCGGTCTGAGGAGACGCGGCTATACACCGGACTCGATCCGCGCTTTTTGTGAGCGGATCGGAGTGGCCCGGCGGGACAGTATTGTTGATATGGCACTGCTCGAACACAGCATCAGAGAAGATTTGAATAAACGGGCACAGCGGGTAATGGGTGTTTTGAATCCGATGAAGATTGTCATCGACAATTATCCCGAAGATAAAGTTGAAGAATTGGATGCCTTGAACAACCCTGAAGATCCGGGTATGGGCACCCGTAAGATTCCCTTTTCGCGGGTGATTTACATAGAACAGGATGATTTTTTAGAGGAGCCTCCGAAAAAATTTTTCCGTTTGGCACCCGGACGTGAGGTACGACTGCGATATGCGTATTACATAAAATGTGTGAGGGTTGTTAAGGATGAAAAAACCGGCCGGGTGGTTGAGCTGCATTGCACCTATGATCCGGATACCCGAGGCGGATCATCCCCGGATGGACGGAAGGTCAAAGCGACCTTACATTGGGTTTCTGCGGCCCAGGCGATCAAAGCCCTAGCGCGCCTTTATGATCATCTCTTTGTGAAAGAAAATCCGGATGAAGAAAAGGAAGTTGATTTTAAAACATATTTGAATCCGAATTCTCTGGAAATACGTTCTTTTTTTGTGGAACCCAGTCTTGAGGGTGCGGCGCCGGGCAGCAGGTACCAGTTTGAGAGGCTGGGGTATTTCTGCGTAGATACTGTGGATTCTTCGCACCAAACCCTGGTATTCAACCGAACGGTAACATTACGGGATACATGGGCCAGAATACAGAACGCGCAGAAGAAAAAGCAGAAAAACAGGTAAGCCCTCAGTTCTTTGAAACAGGCCGAATCCAAACGATCAGTCTATAAAATTTTCAAAAAGCTAACGTGATATCAAAAGAGGTATGACCATGCCGATCTACGAATTTTATTGCAGGGACTGTAATACTCTTTTTAATTTCTTTTCCAAAACCATTAATACAGCCAAAACGCCCAAGTGCCCGAAATGTAAAATAAAAACACTTACCAGACAGATTTCCATGGTGGCATTTACCGGGCGGTCAAAGGAAGACAGCGATATGGATGATTTACCGTTTGATAGCAGCAAAATGGAACAGGCCATGCAGATGCTGGCGGGTGAAGCTGATAAAATGAATGAGGATGATCCCAAGCAGGCGGCCAATCTTATGCGCAAACTTTCTGATATGACGGGCCTTAAACTCGGTGACGGCATGGATGAGGCATTGAGGAGAATGGAAAAAGGTGAGGATCCTGAACAGGTGGAGGCCGAATTGGGTGATATTCTGGAAGAGGAAGACCCGTTTTCTTTACAAACGAAAACGGCAAAAAGCATTAAAACAAGACGCAGACAACCGTTACGGGATGAAACCCTTTATGATTTATGACCGTTCCCTGCAAAAGGTTTGTAAATCAAGGCCGTTGGTAAACGCTGATCCTTGTCTATTGACAAACCGTGGCTCCGAAGCTCTTTTTCAGGTTTCAGGTGTCAGGTTTAAGGATTGGTTAAAGGGGAAACGAGGGGACCAACAGCAATTATATGGACGTGGAGGATCTTGATGTCTATAAAAAGTTGTGGCTGAACATGCTTCCTGACACCTGAAACCCTGAACTTTAACACCTGAAACCCAATAGCAATGGCAATCTTAGCAAACAACAGCCTTGATTTACACCCATGCAAAAGTGCAACCGGAGGCAGAACCATGGGAAAGGAAACACTTGATCGCATAGAAGTTTTAAGGGGAGATATAACCTGTCTTCAACTGGATGCAATAGTTAATGCAGCGAAACCGTCGCTTTTGGGAGGAGGCGGTGTGGATGGAGCCATCCACAGAGCAGCGGGTCCGGGGCTCTTAAATGATTGCCGCAAAATCGGGGGATGTCCTACCGGTGAAGCCAGAATAACGAGAGGCTATAATCTTCCGGCCAGATATGTAATACATACAGTAGGGCCGATTTACAGTGGAAAGGCTCAAGACCGAAAACTTCTTTCCGCTTGCTATTTGAACAGTCTGGAACTTGCCGTAAAAAATGATATCGCTTCCATCGCTTTTCCGGCCATCAGTTGTGGCGTGTATGGGTATCCTATACCAGAGGCATGTAAAATCGCAGTTGATACTACGTGCGATTTTTTAAAGAATAACAGTATGATAAAAAAAGTCATCTTTATTCTCTTTTCTGAAAAGAATCATGCTGTTTACCAGGAATACTTAAAAAGTGTAGAAAAATAATATGTGACCGACTCTAAATAATTAAAATTCACTTTGTTTCGGGCTTTAAATTTTCAACCTTGCAATAAATTGTGGAGGTAACTATAATTGAATTATGGTTTTTTTAACGTCTTGCATTGACAAATCCATATGCCGTAACTATTGTAATTTTAAACCCAAAACCTTTTTAATAGCACCGATATTATTTATAATAAGGAGAATATTATGCTTGAGGTCACAAAAATAGCTACAGAGCAGATTGCCGAGTATTTCAAAGGCAAAGAGGTTTCACCGATACGGATCTTTTTAAATGCGGGAGGATGAGGCGGTCCTTCTTTGGCCATGGCTCTGGATGAGTCTAAAGATACCGATCACATTTTTGATATCGATGGTTTCACATATATTATTGATAAAGAGTTTATGGAAAAAGCAAAACCCATTAAAATAGATTTTTCTCAAATGGGTTTTAAACTCGACTGCAGCATAGATTTCGGACCAGGATGTTCAGGCTGCGGATCAAAAACAACTTCCTGTTGTTAATCATACAGATTCAGTTTTAAACCAGGGGCAACATCGTTACGGTGCTGCCCTTTTTATTCCTTGATCTTCACCCAAAGGGCAAGCCGGAGGATTTTATTTGCCGGGTTATAAAGGGCCCATAATAATGCTGAGAAATCAATTGGATGGACTATTCGGTTGGGAATTCCAAGCTATCAGCTTCGGATAGATCGGATTCAGACAGATCACTTCCGTCAGAGTAAAGATCCAACAATGTTTGGATTTCAGATGATTCTTCAAGGGTTTTTTCGCGAAAACTTAGTTTGATGATCTCAATACGATGTCGAGCCAATTTTTCATCCCCAAATTTTAAGTAAGTTAAAATGACTTGTTGCGTGTGGTTATCCTCTTTTAGCGGGTCGGGAAGATGATCAATTAAGTGGTGAAAAGCCCGTTGCAAATCGTCTGGAATTTTCATTTGGTTGGTCATGGCATCTCCTGAATACGGCTTTTTTTAAATATAACGAATTAGGACAATAAACCATGAATAAAAAATGTAAAGTGTTTTTATCAGAAATTTTAAAAAATTAACAAGTGTTCATCCAGAAATGGTGGATTTTGGTTTCTTGCAAGCTATACCGGTTGAAAAATTGATGTGACTTTGATAAAAATAATACAGACTATATCTTAAAAGATCAGAGAAAAAATAAGATGTTATGACCTCAGAAGAATTGAAACCGAACGAAATCCTTAAATTATCAGGAAGTTATTGGGAGACCTGTACGCTTCATGCAGGGGTTAAACTCGACGTTTTTACAATTATCGGAAAGGAACGTCTTAAAGGGGAAAATGTGGCAGACAAACTTAAGGGCGACAAAAGAGGCGTCAGGATGCTTCTCAATGCCCTTTCTGCTATGGACCTTCTGGTGAAAAAAGAAGATTTTTATTCCAATACACCGTTGAGTTTAACTTTTCTTTGCAAGGACTCTTCACGATATATGGGGCACATCATTTTGCACCATCACAATTTGGTAGAGTCCTGGAGCCGACTGGATATAGCGGTTCGATCCGGTCGTTCGGTAAGGCATAGAGCAACTCATACGAACGAAGAAGAACGAAAAAATTTTCTTATGGGAATGTTTAATTTGGCGATGAATCTTGCCCCGGTGCTGGTGCCGAAAGTCGATCTTTCCGGCCGACGACTTTTACTGGATCTTGGGGGCGGCCCCGGAACGTATGCCATTCATTTTTGTATGAACAATCCCCGCCTCAAAGCAACTGTTTATGACCTGCCCACCACCCGCTCCTTTGCTGAAAAAACCATTGCTGAATTTCAGTTGCAGGATCGGATCGATTTTAAGGGTGTGGATTATCTCAAAGAAGACATTGAAGGAATCTATGACGTGGTATGGCTGTCTCAAATTCTCCATGGAGAAGGATTCGAGGACTGTCGCAAAATTATCGGCAAGGCCGTTTCCGTCCTGGAACCCGGAGGTATGATCCTGATCCACGATTTTATTTTAAACGACAGCATGGACGGCCCGCTTTTTCCGGCTTTGTTTTCTCTGAATATGCTCTTGGGAACGCCGTCAGGACAATCCTATTCTGAACGACAGATCCGAGATATGCTTTCTGATGCCGGGGTCAAGAAAATCCGGCGCATTTTTTTCGAATCCCCAAATGATTCTGAAATAATAGCTGGTATTGTGTGATGAGGAACTGATCATGAATTGTCATCCCATTACCCGAAGACAATCCATAAAAAAGCTTTTTAAAATATCCGGAGCCCTTGCCCTGACCGGCGCAATCACATGGCCATTCCAGAAAACGATTTTGGCCAAGGCCGGATCGACCAATGAAAGATTTATTATTGAAGGCATCGGCCAGACTCCTGAATATTCTGTCAGAAGGTTAACCGGAAAAGTTTTTGAGGCTGCCGGGGGAATACAGAAATTTGTTTCAAAGCAGGATGTGGTGGTGATCAAACCGAATATCTCCTGGGCAAGGACCCCGGACCTGGCGGCAACCACCCATCCGGAAGTTCTGGAAGCGGTTATTGAGCTTTGTCAGGAGGCCGGAGCCAAAAAAGTCAGAATCGCCGATCATACCATCCATGACGCCAGACGGTGTTTTGCCATCACGGGAGCCGGAATGGTGGCGAAGAAAACCGGAGCGGATCTGGTTTATCCACGATCCTCATTGATGCGGGACATGAAACTGCGGGGACACCGTCTGGATGTCTGGCCTGTTTTTTTGCCGCTGGTTGAGGCCGACAAAGTCATCAATTTACCGGTGGCCAAGGTCCACAGCCTCAGCGGTCTGACGCTTGGCATGAAAAATTGGATTGGGGCCGTGGGCGGCAGGAGAAGTGCCCTGCATCAGGATATCCATCTGGCCATTGTGGATCTGGCCCAATTTTTCAGCCCCACGATTACGCTCATAGATGCCACCCGGATCATGATTGCTAATGGGCCCTCTGGCGGAAGCCGTTCGGATGTGTCGGTTTCAAACCGCCTTATATTGAGTGATGATCCTGTTGCTGCAGATGCCAGGGCCGCAGGTCTTTTTAATCTTCAACCTCAGGATATCGGTTTCATTAACCTCGGGGAAAAATGGGGGCTTGGCACAACTGAATTTAAAAAACTCCGTGAGCATAAGGTGATCATTTGAAGGCAGTTCATCTGGTCTGGATACGACGCGTCAGCCAGGCCTTTTTTTTAATTCTTTTCATTTTTCTTCTCATTGAAAGCCGTCTGCCCCAGGACATTTATCTGGATTATTCCATAGCACTGAACGCTGAGCAGGACATTGAGCTGGAGTATCCCGTAAAATATTTTTTTCAGCTTGATCCCCTCATATGGATAACCTCTCTCATATCCGGGCACCAGTGGATTAAAGGCTTTGGGTGGGCTCTGGGAATTATTATCCTCACTTTTTTCTTTGGCAGAATTTTCTGCGGCTTTATCTGTCCGTTGGGCACCCTTCACCACATGGCAAGTTACATCAGACCGGTTCTAAAAAAACAGCATATGATTCACGCTAACCAAAAACACGCCAGTCAGAGATTCAAATATTTTTTGCTTATTCTGTTTCTCGCGGCCGCGTTGTTGGGTCTTAATCTCACCGGACTGTTAGATCCCATGGCATTTTTGTTTCGTTCTCTGGCCCTTGCTGTTTTACCGGGGATAGGAACCGGGATCAAAGAATTATTGGATCTGGCTGCGCAAAGCGATGTAAAAATCTTTAATTATATCAGCTACAGCGGAGAGGTTCTGGTATCACCGGTTTTCGGATATGGATATAACGCTTTCAAATCTGCCTGGTTCATCGGCATTCTTTTTCTGTTTGTTTTGTTTCTCAACCGAATCCGTCCGCGTTTCTGGTGCCGGACTTTATGTCCCCTGGGCGCTCTTTTGGGTCTTTTGGGACGGTTCAGTATCCTGATGCTGGAAAAAGACCCCGAGAAATGCACGAATTGCAGCTTGTGTCTTCAATCCTGCCAGGGGGCAGCTTCTCCGGTTCCGGGCCAGGAATGGGACCCTTCGGAATGTATGCTCTGCTTTAACTGTTTTAACGCCTGTCCTGAAGATGCCATTGTTTTTAAATTGGGGTTGCCCAAGAAGGGGGTCCGTAAAACACCGGATATGGGTCGCCGGGCGGTGCTGGGTGGTTTGTTGGCCGGCCTGTCCTTTCCTCTTCTGGGACGATTGGACGGCAGGGTTCATACTGTATCTGATGCCCGTCTGATCAGACCTCCGGGTTCATTGCCCGAAAAGGATTTTTTAACACTGTGCCAGCGGTGCGGGCTCTGCATGAAGGTTTGTCCTACAAATGCAATCAACCCCGCCCTTACAGAAGCGGGAATGGCCGGATTCTGGACACCGAATCTCATCATGATCCAGGGCTATTGCGAGTATACCTGCACACTTTGCGGCGGGGTTTGTCCTACGGGGGCTATCCGTAACGTATCAGTCAAAGAGAAAATCGAAGGTCCCATCCGGATAGGTTCAGCCCACATAGACCGGGGACGGTGCCTCCCGTGGTCTGGAAACGGGCCCTGCATCGTTTGTGAAGAGCACTGTCCGACGTCTCCCAAAGCCATACGCTTTAAAGACGGGCCATCTTTTGGGATGCCGGTCGAAAAAGCACTTAATGTAAAACTTCCTTATGTGGATCTGGAAAAGTGTGTGGGGTGCGGTATCTGTGAAAATAAATGTCCGATAAAAGGAAACCCCGCCATCCGGGTGATATCTGCCGGAGAATCCAGGTCTGTGGCAAATCAGATTTTGCTAAAATTATAACGGTCTGTTTTTTTTAAAACAATTTTTTATTAACAATGAACCGACAGCACTTCTATGAAAGATGATCAAGTTAAATCGGCATAATTACCAACAATAAATTACCTTAAATTTTAGAGAGGAGGATATCATGGATAAACCCATTGATAAGTTTTGGAAAATAAGACTGGCCGATCTTAAGAACGTTTTGGATTCAAACAACTTCCAAGCCTTTGTGGCTGAAAATACCGATGAAGCCAAAAAGATTGTCCTTGAAAAAATTATACCCGATATCGCGCCCACAAGTGTTTCATGGGGTGGATCGCTTACATTCACTGCCACGGGACTATATGATATACTGAGGGAAAGGAGTGACTTAATCGTGCTGGACACGTTTGAAAAAAAACTGTCTCCCCAGGAAAGCCTGGAACGTCGCCGGCAGTCCCTGCTTGTGGATCTTTTTATTACCGGAAGTAATGCAGTGACCGAGGCCGGTCAACTGGTTAACCTTGATATGATCGGCAACCGTATCGGAGGGATCACTTTCGGCCCGAAACATGTTATTATCCTTGCAGGCCGAAATAAAATTGTTCCTGACCTGGATGCGGCCATGTTCCGTATTAAAAACTATGCCGCTCCGGTCAATACCATGCGTCTGGAAAAAAAAACACCATGCGCCAAAACTTCCTATTGCGAAGAATGCAAAAGTCCTGACCGTATCTGCAATACCTGGACGATTACCGAAAAATCATTTCCCAAAGGCAGGGTGAAGATTATTTTGATTAATGATGACCTGGGATTTTAAGCTGAATTCGGATTAGAATACTTATTCATTCTATCATTGGCCGGACCCTGTGCCAACATGTTATCGGAATATTTATACCTTAACGTATACGCCGATGCTGGCAGTCTTGATTTTGCCCTGCTTTTTTAGAATCTTAACGTTATCGTATATTTTTCTTCTGTTGAACCCCGTTTTTTCCATGAGTGTCGCCACATCAGTACCGTTTTTGAATCTTTTGATTATGCCAAAAACAGTATCGGCCGCTGTTAATGTGGAGGTTTGTTTAGCAACGACCTTTTTTACGGGCGCTCGTTTGGCCGTGGCTTTCTTTGCTGGTTTTAATTTCTCAAACTTTCCGATATCGATAATAATTTTGTCAACCTTCTTTGATAACGCGTTCAGATCCCTGTTTGCAGCTTGAAGGTTCTTTATTAGATTCTTCATCTCCGGCTTTCTCCTTTCCTTTATACGTTTAATGATCTATCCACTCTTTTAACGCTTTCCCGAATGCAATGCAAAAAGGGGAGATTCATCGACCTGATTTAAAGACTCCAAAATATAAGTTAATTCAATTAAATACATCAGTAATAAAGAAGTGTCAACAATTCTGTGAGGTTAATGGCTGGAGGTCAGTGATAAAATCCATTGATTTTGAAGAATAACTACGCAATAGTCATGTAACTTGAACAAATGACCTTATCATACGAATTATAATACGGACCGATACTATGAAAACAAATCATAAGATTATAATCGGAAGCAGTATAAACATGGAAGCGGTGTTATCTGAGAGCGTTGATTTCATGGTAACCTCCCCGCCCTACCCGATGATTGAAATGTGGGATGAAATGTTCGGCCTGCAAAGCCCATCTGTTAACAAGGCTTTGGAAAATGGGGATGGGACAAATGCCTTTGAACTGATGCACCAGATGTTGGACCCGGTATGGAAAGAGGTTTACCGGGTATTAAAAGTCGGTGGTTTTGCCTGCATCAACATCGGCGATGCGACCAAAACCATCAACGGCAATTTCGTACTGTATCCGAACCACATAAGAATTTTGAAAAGTGCGCTGGATCTCGGCTTCTCGGCACTTCCCTGTATCCTATGGCGGAAGCAGACCAATGCGCCGAACAAGTTTATGGGATCGGGTATGCTTCCTGCCGGGGCATATGTCACTTTGGAACATGAATATATTTTGATTTTAAGGAAAGGTCCAAAGCGGGTGTTCAATAAGGAAGAAGATAAAAGGATAAGACGTGAGAGCGCTGTATTCTGGGAGGAACGCAATAGCTGGTACTCGGATATATGGTTTGATCTCAAAGGAACGCCACAAGCCTTGAACCAAAAAGACTCCCGACTGAGGAGTGCAGCCTATCCTTTTGATCTCGTGTATAGACTTCTCAATATGTATTCGGCCAAAGGCGATATCGTGCTTGATCCTTTTTTGGGAACAGGAACAACAACCGCCGCCGCAAT
Source organism: uncultured Desulfobacteraceae bacterium (assembly GCA_964410925.1). Classification (GTDB taxonomy): domain Bacteria; phylum Desulfobacterota; class Desulfobacteria; order Desulfobacterales; family UBA11574; genus S5133MH16. The sequence continues at coordinate 548 of CAYPIW010000151.1, read as the reverse complement.
TGCCTCAGGTAGAAACAGCATCGGTTATGAAATAGACCCGACTCTGGAAAATGTTATTGATCGTATGAATGAGGGTATCATTGACTCGTCCAGGCAGTTAATTCGGAAAAGACTTGCCAAACATATGGAGTTTGTCGTTCATCGGTTAAAAACCAAGGGTGGGTTCAAATATGAAAATAAGCATTACGGCTTTCCTGTAATGACCGCACAAGAAAGAGAATTGATATTAAATGATCCGCTGGATATCATGCGGCCGGAAGGGGGTAAGTTTGAAGTCAACTACTCAGACAGGCCCCAGTTGGAATTTTGTAAAAATTGGTCTGACGAGCTTAAGAAGAACAAGCTTGATGTTATCAGCCAAAATTTGCGTCGCGCCGTAACTATTAAAAATTCGGCCCAGATGGAGCTTTTTTAGAAATCAGGATCAGCGAGTATACCTGCATATTTCGCGGTATTCTGTATGAAATCCTGACCGGATATTTGGATATTGTAGATTAAAACTGGTCGGGGCGAGAGGATTTGAACCTCCGACCCCTTGAACCCCATTC
>CAYPIW010000150.1:0-9333 GCA_964410925.1 uncultured Desulfobacteraceae bacterium | reverse complement strand
GCGATATCATTATAGAAAACATAGATCATCAGCAGTATCAATAAAAATATACCCGCCTGCTGGGCAATTTCGCGTACCCTTATACTGACCGGACTTCCCATAACCGCCTCAATAAAAAAGAAAAGCAGATGTCCACCGTCCAGGACCGGGATGGGAAGAAAATTGAGAATGGCAAGGTTTATACTGATCAGTGCAATGAAAAAGATCAAATTCATCGCCCCTTCCCTAGCCTGATCCCCGGCCATCTGCGCGATCATAATCGGTCCGCTCAGTGTTTTTGGGGAAATAGCTCCCTGCAAAATTTTTATGATCCCTTTCAGGGTCAGGGCGCTTATATGATAAGTCTGTATAATGCTCTCCCGAAGGGATTGAAACACATTCAAATCTTTTGAAATTCCGTCACCTGAAGCGGAAACTCCGATGACATATCGTTCTACATCCTCGTTAAATATATTTTTAAATGGTTTCGATTCGGGAGTAATCGTTACAACCCGGGTAGAATCCCCTCGACGCACAGCCACCGAAAGGGACTTGCCGCTGCTTGCCGTAATAATCTTTGCCATTTCCTCCCAGGTGGATACCTCGACGTCATTTATGGATGTAATCAAGTCATTTTCTTTCAGACCTGCCCGGTATGCAGGGGTATTCTCCTGTACCTCCCCAATGGAAGGTTTTAATATAAACATGCCGGAAAATTGAAAAATACCAAAGAATATTATTACCGCCAGAAGAAAATTAAAAAAAGGACCGGCAGCGACGATAAGTATCCTTTTCCAGACATTTTTGTGGGTAAATGAGATCGGGATGTCGGCGGGATCCAACTCGGCATCGGGTTGCTCGCCAACCATTTTAACATATCCGCCTAAGGGGATGGCGGAAATGATATAATCCGTAATGCCGATCTTTTTACCGATTAATCTGGGGCCAAAACCCAGTGAAAATTTTTCAACTCCCACACCAAATAACCTGGCCACCAGAAAATGTCCCAGCTCATGAAAAAATATCAGCACACCCAAAACAATGACTAATGCAAATATATTAATGCTCATTAGGATTATAATTCCTGTTTAAACTAAGTGCTGTAATTCATAAATACGATGACCTATTTTTATATGGTCACTATCCCACATAAGGTGAAGTCTAAAAGTTTGAAGTTTGAAGTGCCTAAAGTGAGCTAAAGTTGAGGAACGCGCTTTCAGCGCGATCAATTATAATAAAAATTGATAGTATACCTTAACTTTAGACACTTTAGTTCACTTTAGGCACTTTAAACTTTTGCATAAATAGAATGAATAAACCAAAATATAAATACGTGACCGTATTTACAAATACATGTACTAAGTGTTAGATCCTGATTCTGTCGATAAAATTCCGGGCCTGCTCCCGGGCCCATCTGTCAGATTCGAGAATATCATCAAAGGCCGGATTTGTAACAAGAGTGTGTTTTGCCATTGTTTTTTCAATAATTTCGGGTATTTTAACAAATGGGATCCGCTGCTTTAAAAAAGCCTGAACCGACATCTCATTTGCGGCATTTAATACTGCCGGCAGTGTTCCTCCGGTTTGGCATGCCGTATATGCCAGATCAAGGCATGGGAATTTATTTAAATCAGGCCGTTCGAAAGTAAGTGCCCCGATCCCGGTAAAATCAGGCAACGGCTGCCCCAGTGACAGACGTTCTGGACAGGACAGGGCATATGCAATTGCTCCTTTCATATCCGGAATCCCCAGCTGGGCCATTACCGCGCCGTCTTTAAAAGAAACCATGGAGTGGATCACGCTTTGGGGATGGATAAGAACTTCAATCCTTTCCTGTGAAACACTGAACAGGTATTTTGCCTCTATAACCTCAAGTCCCTTGTTCATTAGAGTTGCCGAATCCACACTAATCTTTTTGCCCATTTGCCAGGTTGGATGGTTGAGTGCATCTTGAGGTTTAATTTTCACGAATTCATTTTCAGGCCGGTTCAAAAACGGACCACCGGAAGCGGTGAGAAGGATTTTATCCAGATCCTGCCTGCGGTTGCCTGAAAGACATTGAAAAATTGCGCTGTGTTCACTATCTATCGGAATTATTTTTACATGATTTTGTTCCGCTTTTTTTACAACAATTTCGCCGGCCATTACAAGGGTTTCCTTATTCGCCAGGGCAATGTTTTTTCCCGCCTCTATGGCAGCAAGAGTCGGCAGGAGTCCGGCCGATCCCACAACTGCGGTAACAACCATATCAACAGAATCATCGCTCGCCGCAGTCCTGTAGCCGTCTTGTCCATACATAATTTCAACCTTTGGTCCTGAAGAAAGCATGCGTTTTAATTCAATGGCACGGGTTTCATCAAAAACCACAGCGAGTTCAGGGCCGAATTTCTCCACCTGACGGGCCAACACCCTTGTATTATTTTTAGCTGCAAGAGCTCTTACGGCAAATCGCTCGGGAAACATTGCCACAATTTCAAGTGTATTGCGGCCGATGGATCCCGTAGATCCCAGTATGGAAAGATTTTTCATTTATAATATATATTCTTTAAAAAAATAAGCCACCGGAGCCGCAAAAAGCAACGCATCAATCCGATCCAGAAAACCACCGTGACCGGGAAGTAATGAACCGGAATCCTTTATATTCCCGACTCTCTTCAGTTGAGATTCAAACAAATCGCCCACCTGTCCTGCAACACCGATGCAAAGGAAAAACAGGATACTTAAATTCCACTGAAACAGGGGGAAAAAAAAGATTTTGAACAAAGCACCCGAGCACACACTGGCGGCAAGTCCGCCAACAGAGCCCTCTATGGTTTTATTCGGACTTACGGCAGGGCAAAGCTTATGTCGCCCCAAATAAGACCCGGTGTAGAATGCACCGGTATCCCCCATAAAAACCACCAGCAATAGAAAAAAAATCCAGGAAACCCCGTCATTCCCATTTCGGATCATAACAAGATACGATAGAAATAACGGTATATATATAACAGCCAGAATCTGTTTGAAAACAATTCCCGACACGGACGTATGAAATTTAAATTTTGGAAGAGAAATCAGGGCACAGGCAATAAGATTTAACGCAATAAGACCTAACATAATTTTGAATGAATTCATATATGCCGCCCAGATAATCGCCGGACCTGAGATAAAAGCCAGCAGCTTAAAGCAAAATGCATTTGAGCGTTCGGTTTTGCCAACAACGATATGAAAAAATTCCCAAAGGGCGATGACACCTATGGAACCGACACCTGCGGCAAACATCAATGTCCCCCCGCAGCCGATCAGCAGAACAAGAAGGGGAACGGCCACAAAAGCTGTAATCCATCGTTTCAAGTGCATATTGACCGGGTTGCCGATGTAGAATTCATGAGACGTTTAATTTCCAATCTTACCGAACCGCCGCTCACGTTGCTGGTAGTCTTCGAGAATTCGAACAAATTCATCCTTTCCAAAATCGGGCCATAAGGTATCCGTAATATAAATTTCCGAGTAAGCTATCTGCCACAGCAAAAAATTACTTATGCGCATTTCCCCGCTGGTCCTGATTAAAAGATCCGGATCGGGCAATCGAGAGGTATACAAATGTTCGGATATAATTTCCGGGGTTATTGAATTCGGATCCATAACGCCATCTTTGGTTTTAATGGCGATTTCTTTAACCATCTTGACGATTTCCGCCCGTCCGCCGTAGCTTAAGGCCAGATTTAGGGTCATACCGTCATTTTTTTTTGTTAACTCCATAACCTTATGTAATGCCTGCCGGACATTTTCCGGCAACCGTTCTATCTCTCCGATGGCATACAGGCGGATATTGTTATCCAGCATCTCTTTTTGTTCGGAGTCGAGAAATTTTTTAAGAAGGGTCATCAGAGCAACGACTTCGGATTTGGGGCGCTGCCAGTTCTCCGTGGAAAAAGCATACAAAGTAAGATAGGGAATTCCGACGTTGCGGCAGGCTCGAACAATGGTTCGAACAGTCTCCGAGCCTTTTTCATGTCCTTGGATCCGATTTAAGAACCTTTTTTTGGCCCACCGTCCATTACCGTCCATAATAATGGCAACATGTGAGGGTAACTTTTCAGGATCAAGATTATTGTAAATAGAGGACGACGTATTAGAACTCAAGGATCTCTTTCTCTTTTTCTTTACAAACATCATCGATAAGCTTGATATGCTTATCTGTTATTTTTTGGACCTGGTCCTGTGCTTTAAAAGCATCATCTTCCGAAATATCACCATCCTTTTTCAGTCCTTTTAACAGCTCGTTGGAATCACGTCTGATATTGCGCACGGCCACCCTGTGTTCCTCGCTTTTTTTATACAGAGTCTTGACAAGCTCTTTTCTTCTGTCTTCAGTGAGCGGCGGAATGGATATGCGTATGACTTTGCCATCATTTGAAGGCGTTAACCCTAAGTCAGATTTCAAGATAGCCTTTTCTATATCCTTGATTACGGAAACATCCCATGGCTGAATGCTGATAAGTCTGCTTTCAGGAACAGACAGAGATGCCATCTGATTAAGAGGCGTTGGGGTACCGTAATATTCAATCCGGATCCCGTCAAGAATGGACAGGGAAGCCCGTCCCGTGCGGATCTTTTTAAATTCATTTTTAAGAGAGGTTATGGACTTTTCCATACTCTGCGTTGTTTCCTGATATATGGATTCAATCATGGATTTCTCCTATCAATGATTCTTGGTATCTTAAAACTGCTTAATTGGTTATCCGGGTTCCTATATCTTCTCCACATATAACTCGTTTTATATTTCCCTTGTTTGCCAAATTAAAAATAACAAGGGGAAGATTATTATCCATGGCCAGAGAAATAGCCGTCATATCCATCACATGAAGCTGCTGTTCAATGACATGCATGTAGTTGGTTTTTTTTATAAATTTAGCATTCTTATTGATATCCGGATCTGAATCGTAAAGGCCGTCAACCTTTGTAGCCTTTAAAAGGATATCCGCACGTATTTCCTGTGCCCTGAGCACGGCAGCCGTATCAGTGGTAAAGTAAGGATTACCGGTGCCGGCCGCAAATATTACCACCCGCCCTTTTTCAAGATGGCGAACAGCCTTCCGGATAATGAACGGTTCGGCCACCTCATGCATTGAAATAGCACTCTGGACTCGAGTCATAATCCCATTTTCTTCCAGAGCATCCTGTAACGCCAGACTGTTAATCACCGTGGCCAACATGCCCATGCGGTCTGCGGAAACTCTGTCTATGCCATATGAAGCGGCGGCAACTCCCCTGAAAATATTACCGCCGCCTACAACTACGGCGATTTGAACACCCAAGTCAAATGCCGAACGGATTTCTTCGGCCACATATTTTATGACATCAGGGCTTATTCCAAAACTCTGGTCACCCATCAGCGCTTCACCGCTCAGCTTCAATAGAACCCTTTTAAATCGGGTGATTGTCAAATCTTATACCTCACCTATTTTGAACCTTGCAAACCGTTTAATTGTAATGTTCTCGCCGATTTTTGCAACCATTTCATTTAAAAGATCTTCAATGGTTATATTGGGATCGCGAACATAGTCCTGATTCATCAGGCAGTTTTCCTTGAAATATTTTTTCAGCTTGCCGTCTACGATCTTGTCTGCTATTTGTTCGGGTTTTCCCATGTCCAGGACCTGTGCACGATAGATTTCTTTTTCTTTGTCAATGGTTTCTTTGGGGACATCTTCCGGCCGTATGCTTACAGGATTCGTCGCTGTAATATGCATTGCAATATTTTTTGCAAATTCCTTAAAATCATCATTTTTTGCAACAAAATCGGTTTCGCAGTTAATTTCGACCAGAACACCCAGCTTACTGTCCATATGAATATAAGACTCAATTATCCCTTCAGTCGTGGCTCTGCCGGATCGTTTAGCCGCTGTAGCCAGACCTTTTTTCCTTAGAAAATCGACCGCTTTGCTTATATCTCCATTGCATTCGGAAAGTGCCTCTTTACAATCCATAATTCCTGCTCCGGTCTTTTCACGGAGCTGTTTGACCGTCGCAGCACTAATTGTCGCCATCATTATTCTCCTGTCTCTTCAGCGTCAGTTGTTTCTACCGGTTCCTGATTCTCATCGTCTTCAGGAAGTTCCGCATCATTTTCGTTTTCAGGAAGTTCGGCATCATTTTCGTTTTCAGATGTTGTTCTTTTTATTATTTCCACAACAGGCCCTTTTGTGCCATCTGAAATAATCTTTCTTTCACCCGGCTTTAATTCCGCACTCACTGCCGCAACTTCAGATACTTCCTCAACTTCCTTGTCGGTTTCAGCCTGCTGTTTTTCAGCCAGACGCTCTTTGCCTTCGGTGCAGGCATCGGCGATTCTGGATGTGATTAGCCGTATTGAACGAATCGCATCATCATTACCGGGTATGATATAGTCAATAACATCAGGATTGCAATTGGTATCAACAATGGCAATAATCGGAATTCCCAGTCGTTTCCCCTCGCGTACTGCAATCACCTCGTTCTTGGGATCAACCACAAAAATGGCGCCGGGAAGCTCATTCATGGTTCGTATTCCGCCAAGATTGTTGTCGAGTTTTACCCGCTCCTTTTCAAGCTTCAGCCTTTCTTTTTTTGGAAAAAGATTGATCGATCCGTCATTTACAATTGTATTTAAATAATTTAGACGTTCTATACTTTTTCTTATGGTCTGAAAATTTGTCAACATTCCGCCCAGCCATCGGTTGTGAACGTAAAACATTTCGCATCGATTCGCTTCTTCATAGATGGCGTCCCGAGCCTGCTTTTTGGTGCCTACAAAAAGAAGCATTTTGCCGCTTGCAACGGTATCTATGACAAAATCATATACTCTCCTGAACATTCGAACCGTTTTCTGAAGGTCGATGATATAAATGCCGTTCCTGGCCCCAAAGATATATTGCTTCATCTTGGGGTTCCAGCGCTTTGTCTGGTGACCAAAATGTACTCCGGATTCAAGCAGTTCTTTCATTGTAATATAAGCCATTATTTTCTCCTTTTAAAATGGTTTTCCACCGCCGATATCACACCCGAATCCGACCCCGCCATGCGGAGCACCGGGAAACAGGTCCATCGGCGTGCGAATTAATTAAACCTAAATCGAGCAATTTTTGCTCAACTTAGGTTAAACATATTTATCTAACAAATTAAATATTGATTCGCAACAATTTTTTATTCCTTTTTCTTTTTCATCCGGACAACACGGTCATGCCCGCTATAATCTTTCGTAAATACCACATGGTCATAATTTCCACACTGGTCGATAATCCTCCGAAGATCATTTTTTTGATCATGACCCATCTCCAGCAACAGGCTTCCCTCCGGGTTCAGATATCCGTGAGCAGCATTGATAATATGTCTTAAACAGAAAAGTCCGTTTCTGTCGCCGTCAAGGGCTGAAACCGGTTCATACTTATAAATTTCAGCCTGAAGACGCCCGATAACCTGAGTTGGAACGTAAGGCGGATTTGAGATGATCATATCAAATCGTTTTTTTTCAGAGTTAAAGGGTGTAAACCAGTCCGCGCAAAAGAAATTGACGGCCGTATCCAGGCCATGATGTTTTGAATTTTGACGGGCCAGCCGAATGGCTTTAGCGGAACGGTCAGATGCAAAATAAATATGTTTGGGCTGCATGGATGCAATGGCGAGAATTACGGCCCCGGATCCTGTGCCGAGCTCTAATATTCTTTTTGGCGACGGGTTAATACTAAAAGTGTTGTCCCGGGGCAAAAGACTTAATGCAGCTTCAACCAGGCACTCGGTCTCGGGGCGAGGGATCAAGACATCTTTTGTAACGGAGAAATCCATGGACCAGAATTCTTTGACCCCTACAATATATGCAACCGGTTCCCGTTCGATCCTTCGTTTTATTAACGGTTTAAATTTCGAAAGCTCATTTATGGAAAGCGGCTGGTCGTACCTTAAATACAGATCTATTCTTTTTAATTTTAAGACATGTGCGAGAAGTATTTCGGCTGTAGCCCTTGGGCTGTCAATATCGTGGGATTTAAAATAAGAAGTGGTCCATTTGAGAAGCTTGATTATGGTCCATTCAGGATCTTTGGACTTCGACTGATTCTGCATTCTGTAATGCCCGGGACTGATAAAAAGTTGCAAGCTGTTCTATGACTTCGTCTAATTCCCCTTGCATAATGGTTTCAAGCCTGTAAAGGGTAAGTCCGATCCGGTGATCGGTAACTCTTCCCTGGGGAAAATTATACGTTCTGATTCTTCCGCTTCTGTCTCCGCTTCCTATCTGGCTTTTGCGCTCTTTGGATCTTTTTTCATCCTGCTCCATGATCATACGGTCAAGAATACGGGCACGCAGGACTTTCATGCCTTTGTTTTTATTTTTCAACTGGGATTTTTCATCCTGGCAGGTTACCACCATACCTGTGGGCAGGTGGGTGATACGTACCGCTGAATCGGTTGTATTTACACTTTGACCTCCCGGGCCGGTTGATCGGAACACATCGATTTTAATCTCGCTGGGATCGATATGGAGTTCGACATCCTCGGCTTCGGGCAAAACCGCAACCGTCACTGCAGAGGTATGTATCCGTCCCTGAGTCTCGGTTTCCGGGACTCGCTGGACACGATGTGTGCCGCTTTCATATTTAAGACGGCTGTATGCTCCCTTTCCGTGGATCATGGCAATGATCTCCTTTAAACCGCCAACACCGGTGGGATGATGGGTCATGACTTCGATCTTCCAATTTTTGCTTTCAGTGTACCGGGTGTACATTCTGAAAAGATCATTTGCAAACAGTGCGGCCTCTTCCCCGCCGGTTCCCGCCCGTATTTCAACAATGACATTCTTTTCATCATTAGGATCTTTGGGTAAAAGGAGATTTTTAAGATCGTTTTCGAGGTTCTTTTTGCTGAGGGTAAGGGTTTCGACTTCATTCCGGGCCATCTCTTTTATGTCCGGGTCCTTGTCTTTTAAAAGCTCCATACTGTCATTAAGATCTTCTAAAATCCGCTTATACTTTCGAAAAACTGACACAATTTTGCTTAATTCGGCATGTTCCCGGCTATACCTCTGGTATGCCTCCCGATCCTGAACGATCCCGGGATCGCTCATACGCTTTTCCACTTCTAAAAATCTATTTTCAACACCTGTTAATCTATCAAACATTGGTCTTATTCTGATCGCTCCACAAAAAAACAGTAAGGGTGCATTACCAGTCTGTTAATTGATATCCAAGGCTTTTTGGTTTCAGGTGTCAGGTTTCAGGTGTCAGCTAATTCGTTTCTTACTCCTGACACCTGAAACCTGATTGCAAGGCTCTCGCTCAAAAAAATGAAAAAGTTAATGGTTAAAAACCATTTTAATAAATCGGTAATGCTCCCAAA
>CAYPIW010000149.1:0-9303 GCA_964410925.1 uncultured Desulfobacteraceae bacterium | reverse complement strand
GGGAATGTGAGGCGGAATGCCCCAAGGAAATCTCCATATCCAACATTGCCCGATTGAACCGTGAATTTGTAAAAGCGGGCCTGGTCTCCGTCGTAAAATGATAGAGACCTTTGAAAAACGTCCCCTTTTGCCCAATACCTGCGTCAGGCTCAAATTTTAATCCTCAAAATACTCAATGTATTCCTGTGGTTAAATTTTTCGCCTTCCTTGTTATTGAACAAAATTGAACATTTTTCAAAGGTCTCTAATTCAAAGGTGGCGGAGGATTTTGTCGAAGGGATGGTTGAGCGTGGAATTAATTTATTGGGTTTTAAAGTGGTCCCATCCCGATGGTGTAAAGGATGTAATCTTCCCGTTCCAAAGAATCAGCTCCATTTTTCCCGAATCGGTTATTTCACCGATCTGGTAAAGAGGATTACGGAACCTCATCAGATAATTAGCCGCAATACCATACACTTTATCCGGTGATATGGTGCATAACAGGGTATAATCCTCCCCGCCGGTAAGGGCATATTCAACCGGATCAAAATCAAATCGGTCACAAAACTTTTTCAGATTCTTGGAGACGGGTATTTTATCGGAATACAGGCGCACCCCCACGTTACTCTGCTCGGCGATGTGCGCCATATCGGAGCTGAGCCCGTCACTGACATCAATCATTGCATGAACACCGCCCTGGCGTGCAAGAAATCGACCTTCCCGAAGATAGGGTTTGGGTATGAGGTGCGCATTACGCAGCGCTTTATATTCCCTGGAATTCGCTTTCAACTTATTTGTTATCAGATGTAATCCGGCCCGGCTGTCTCCTAAAAAACCGGTTGAACAAATGATATCGCCCGGCTGAGCGGTATCACGGTACAATATTTCTTTTTCAAATGCAGATCCCAACACCACGATATTTATGATTAAATCGGTTTTTGAACGGGTCGTGTCCCCCCCCAGAAGATTAAGACCGAATTCGGTAGCCAGTCTCTTCATTCCGTTATACAGATCTTCAAGAAAATCCACAGAGCAGTTTTCAGGTACGCCGATACTGATGAATGCTTCCCGACCGATTCCACCCATTGCGGCAATATCACTCAGATTCACGGATAGCGCTTTATAGCCCAAATTAAATCCGGAAGTCGTATTTCTGAAAAAATGGATCCGTTCAACAAGCAAATCCGTGGTGACAAGCATTACTTCGTGGGGGGTAGGAATAAAAGCAGCAGCATCATCGCCGATGGCTTTAATAATATTTTGAGGACGAATTAAACAGCCCCTGCTGATTCTTTTAATAAAGCCAAACTCACCGATATCGCTTAGATTCACTGTCATAATCCGGTCTTTTAATTTTTTTTCTTACGGTTATTCTTAAAAAAAATAATTTTTTTGGTGCAGTTATGTCAAGCACAAAACAATGGCAGCCCGAGCACAAGCATTTTAGTTTTCATGTAAATTCTAATGAAGAATTTATCTTGAAAATTCGTTTGGCAAGTGTTTATGCTAACCCTATATTCATTTTTAGATTGAAAACCCGGTCCTTATGGGCCAGGATTTTTAAAATATAATGGGGATGATCTTCAGGTAATACAAACCTTTTGACGGGAGGGGGAATGAAAATAGCCCTGACAATCGCAGGTTCGGATTCTTCAGGCGGAGCCGGAATCCAGGCCGATATAAAAACATTCCAGGCCCATGGCGTTTTCGGCATGAGTGCCGTTACGGCGGTGACCGTCCAGAATACTCAAAAAGTGTATGACATTCAGGAGATGGCGCCCCGGATTGTACATGATCAAATTACGTGCCTGTTTGATGATATTAAAATCCACGTGGTAAAAATAGGAATGGTATCCAGCATTGAACTGATTAAGGCCATCGCCACAGCGCTAAGAGCCGTTAATCCGCCCCCCGTAGTGCTCGATCCGGTGATGATTTCTAAAAGCGGATACCGTTTGCTGAATCAAGATGCTCAAGATGCCCTGGTGAATTATCTTTTTCCATTGTGTGAGGTCATCACTCCCAACATTTATGAAGCCGAAGCGCTCATAGGAAAAAAAATAAAAACCGTAGATGATATGAAAAGCGCTGCCAGTGATATCTTAAAGCTCAATGCAAAAAAAGTGGTTGTAAAGGGAGGTCACCTTAGCGAAGACCGTGCCACGGACGTCCTGTATGATGGAAAGCAATTTAAAGAACTCCAGGGACATTGGGTGAAAACTAAAAATACCCATGGTACGGGCTGCACGTTTTCTTCGGCCATTGCAGCGAATATTGCACTGGGAAAAATGTTCTTTGAAGCCGTATCCCTTGCCAAGGAATATATTACCGGCGCCATAGAACATTCTCTATCCATTGGTCGGGGCTATGGCCCCACCCATCATTTTTTTGATTTATATGCCAAAGCAGGAATAGATTAGAGACGGGAAACAACTCAAGAAGCCGTACCGAACTTTTCTTTTAATTTCCTGTTGACCAGCGGCGGCACCATACTGGTGATGTCACCGCCGAACTGTGCCGCTTCCTTTATTATTGATGAACTGGTAAAAATCCATCGCAAACCGGTCATCAGGAAAACGGTCTGAACCTCTCTTTTTAACCTGCGGTTCATCAGCGCAAGCTGAAATTCATATTCAAAATCGGATACCGCACGCATTCCACGCAAAATGGCAATACAGTTCCGACTGGCCGCATAATCCACAAGAAGACCGTTAAAAGTCTCCACGGTAATATCCGGATAATTCTCAAAGCTCGATTCAAGCATTTCCTGACGTTCTTCAATGGTAAAAAGACAATTTTTAATCGGATTATGCAATATGGCCACAATGATCTTATCAAAAAGTTTAAGCCCCCGTTCAGCGATATCAATATGACCGTTTGTGACAGGATCGAAGGATCCCGGATATACGGCAATTCTTTCCATCTCGTATTCGTCCTTTTTTAGTAATATTCAAAATTCCATTGAATGAAGACCGGCGGTTCGACAATCGAACCGGAGTTCATATCATATAAGTTAAGAATGAAACAAGTGTTTTTCCGTATTTTCTCCGGTCCGAAATCTTAAACATGGAAACAGGGTCCGGGATCGTCTCCACAGGGGAGTGCTCAACCACAATGCGGGCTCCTTTTTCCAGAGATCCGGTTTGTTCAAGGTTGAATAATGCCGGTTTTACCATGCCCCGATTATAAGGAGGATCCATAAATACAAGATCAAAGGCCGCTCCTGCCGATGTTAAACAATTCAAATTTTTCTTTATGTCCCATTTAATAATATGAGCCTGTTTACCAAAAGAACACGATGTGATGTTCCGCTGTATTGCGGATAAGGCTTCCGGGTTATTGTCCACAAATACTGCGGATTCAGAGCCTCGGCTCAACGCCTCCATACCCATGGCGCCGGTCCCGGCAAATAGATCAAGAACCACTGCGTTAAATACTTCACGGGACAGGATATTAAAGATGGATTCGCGCAATCGATCAGCGGTTGGTCTTATGGTCAGCCCCCGAACCGAATGCAGCTTTTTACCTCTGAATCTGCCGCTGATAATCCTCAATCCCATGCCTTTTCAAGAACAGTTCAGCCCGGGGTAAAGCACCACTAAGAAACGTTCAGACCCTTGAGTCTATTATCCAGATAAGCCCGCTCAACCCCGATGGCTTTTGCCGTGTTACCGATATTGTTATTATGTTGCAAAAGTTTTCTTTTGATAAATTCCCTTTCAAAAGCTTTTTTGGCGTCCTTCAAACCAAGATTTAAAAAAAGCTCTGATTCAACCGCTGCCATACCTCTCGCAGGACCCGGATTATAAGGTGCGGGCAAATCGAATTCGTCAATAACATCCTTTTCCACCATGATAATAAGCCGTTCAACAAGATTCTTCAACTCCCTGATATTTCCCGGCCAGGAATAACTACATAACATATCAATGGCTTTCCGGTTCATTATTTTTTTCTTACTTCGATCCTTTTTCGCACATTCGGCAAAAAATGTTTCAACCAGAACAGGAATATCTTCACGGCGATTCCTTAAACATGGCACCTCTATGGGGATTACATTCAGCCGGTAGTAAATATCTTCTCTGAAATTTCCTTTTTCGATTTCCTTTTCAAGATCTTTATTACTGGATGCAATGACCCGGACATCTACCTTCAAGATTCTGCTTCCACCGACTCTCTGGAACTGCTTTTCCTGCAGTACCCGGAGAATCTTTGATTGGGTCTTCAAGCTCATATCACCGATTTCATCCAGAAAAATAGTTCCGTAGTTGGCCAGTTCAAATTTCCCGATCTTTTTTGTTGTGGCCTCCGTAAGGGCTCCCTTTTCCTGGCCAAACAGCTCGCTTTCGATGAGTTCTTCCGGAATCGCGGCACAATGGACGGCAACCAGGGGATAATCTGCACGCGAACTCAGTTGATGTATGGTGCGGGCAACCAATTCCTTTCCGGTTCCGTTTTCTCCGGTAATCAGAATCCACGCATCTGTGGGGGCTGCAATGGCGATCTGTTTTTTCAGTGCCCTAATGGGAGGGCTGTTTCCGGTTATTGAATGTTTTTCCAGCATCTTTTTGCGCAGATATTTGTTTTCTTCTTCCAGTCTCCTGAAATTTAACGCATTATTAATTGCAACAATGATTTTATCAATGGAAAGCGGTTTTTCGATTAAGTCGAAAGCACCCAGTTTTGTGGCCTTAACCGCGGTTTCTATTGTCCCATGTCCAGAGATAATGATAACCTGAATATACGGGTTGCTCTTTTTTATCTCCTTTAGGGTTTCAATACCGTCAATACCCGGCATCCAAATATCGAGCAAAACAAGATCCGGGAACTCGGTATCTATGATTTTCAAGGCTTCATATCCATTGGCAGCGGTTAAAACCTCAAAGCCTTCATCTGAAAGCAGACCGCTTAACGACTTGAGTATGGAAGGTTCATCATCAACAATCAAAACAGAAGGAAACATATGCTGTAACTCCTTATTCTGAATTCAGGTTTGCGTCACTCGGTGACGCAAAATTTCGCAAAACGTTTGACATAAACGTTATCTCACGCCGGTAATTCTATAATAAATTTTGCCCCCGTGGGATGGTTGTCCTGTACGCGGATCATGCCGTTGTGATCAGAGACAATGGCGCTTACAATGGCAAGTCCTAATCCCATGCCGGCCTTTTTTGTTGAAAAATAAGGCTCAAAAAGACGCGTCTTGTCGTCATCGGAAATACCCGGTCCATTGTCTGAAATTTCCATCCGAACGATCTTTAAAATCGGATCATGAGTTAATGCAATCAAAATATCGCCGTTATTCTTTATGGATGCAATGGCGTTGTCCACAAGATTGATCATGGCCTGCTTGATCTGCTGACGATCGAGGTTAAGAAGGGGAATATCGTCTATCTTATTGAATTCAAAGTTAATATTTTTATGGCTCTCTTTATAGAGCGCCAGGGTTTCTTCAATAATCGGTGGCAGATCGCAGGGTTTTGGGTTTGCAGAGGGAAATTTTGCAAAAGATGAAAATTCGTCCACAATATTACGGATCAGTTCTACGTGATCAACAATTGTCTGGGTGCACTCATCAAAAACCGGCTGGTTGATCTGCTGGGAATATTTACGCTTCAGACGCTGGGCGGAAAGTGATATCGGAGTCAACGGATTTTTTACTTCATGGGCAATCCGGCGAGCCACTTCACGCCAGGCAACCATACGCTGGGCCTTTTCAAGTTCCGTAAGATCATCAAACACCATTACAACCCCCATGTGCTGACCGGAGTCGTCTATCAGGGCGGCGATATGCATCAAAAAGCTCAAAGGGCTTCCACTGACGGTCAGCTTCAAAGGCAACTCCACGGAACGGTTTCGTGAGGTTTTAAGATTTTCCATGACCTCTTCGGCAAGATTCAGAAGCGGTTCATCCAAAAGTTTTTTATAGCTTTTGTTGATGATGTCATCCGATCTGAGGTCCAACATTTTTTCAGCCGACTTGTTGATGGTGGTAATGAATCCTCCCGCATCAAGAGTAATTACACCGGTAGAGACATTTTCAAGAACGATTTCCATATATTGCCGTCTTTTTTCAATCTCGACATTCTGTTCTCGAAGCAAACGGGCGGAAAGCTCCAGTTGATTCCTGCCGATCCGCAAATCTTTGGTCATTTTATTAAATGAATTCACCAGGCTGCCGATTTCATCGTCGGCCACCCGGCTGATACTGAAACTCAAATCTCCTTCCGCAACTCTGTGGGTTCCTTCAGCCAGTTCCATGATGGGTATGGTAATGGTTTTCGCCAGGTAGAAACCGAACCATACCGCACAAAATACAACCAGAAGCCCTACGATGGACAGGGTGATATAGTAAGTCACCTGAATCGGTTTCTTAAGAAGTTTTATCTGCTGGTATTCTTCAAACCCTCTTGAAATGGACGTCATATTTTCGGAAAGATCCGGCGGCATCAGCCTGCTTAACACAACAAACGCTTCTGTATCGGTACGCTTTGCTCCAAAAGGGATGGTTCCGATAGTTCTGATGAGCTCTCCTGCAAGATTACTTTCAGAGATTGACCGGACACCTTTTAACGGCATTTGTTTTAAAAGATTATCGGCGGAAACCACTCCAAAGGGCATATCTTCTAATTCCGGAGAAAGGGAAAATGTAAGGAGACCTGCATTGGCGTCATAAAGTTCAACGGCATGAAGATTAAACTCCCGCTGAACAATTTGAATGTAATTGGAAAGGGCTTTTCTCTTTTCGGGATCCAAAAGTTTTTTGGTTTCTATTTGATATGATATTCTTTCCATAAAAAACTGACTGCTCTCTTCAGCATGCCAATATAAACTCCGTCCCACCAGCAGTGAATTTTCAAGGGCCTGTTCTACGGGAACGTTAAACCAGAATTCAATGCTGGTGGTAATAAAGTTGATGGAAAAGAAAAAAAGTATGATGGTCGGCAAAAGTGACAGCGTTATAAATGCGACTACAAGTTTGGTTCTCAGCTTTGCGCCCATGACTTTGCGTTTTCTGTCATAAAGCAGCTTTACCAGATTTCTGAAGACAAGGAATATCAGCAGGATAAGCAACAGCAAATTGATGTTGATTAATATAAACATCAGGATGGTATTGGAAACCGGAATGCCGGCTCCAAAATGTATTATCCTGATCTCGGCAAACGTCAGTATGGCCACCACCGCAATGATGACACAGATAATAATGACCTCGCGCTTTCTTCTGTTGCGCTCTTCTTCCGAAATATAAGATACCGGCTTTTTGTGTTTTTTATTCACCATGATCATTGGTCGATCTAGTAGATGAAATCTATGGTATATAAGTCGGTTTCAAAGTCCCATAGAGAAACAAAAAAAAGAACATAATGCAGATAAAAAGGAAGGGTTATTTTGCTAAGTTCAGCTTCAGCTCTTATTTGATAATGCCCGCCTTTTTCAAGCTTGCTGAGAGTGACAACTTTCAGGCTGTCAATTACAGCCATTAATTTCTGAGCCTCTACGAAAGATTGCGTAATGTGGGGTCTGCCCCCATCCCATGACCGCGTTACAACAAATTCTTCTTTCAGGTTATTGTACTTAATGCTATTTGTGGGTTTTATATCGGCGATCTTTTTATCGAGCCATAGATTGCGTACCTTGTAAAGCTTAATCAAAAATGAAAATGTGGTGGGAACACCACTGAATATCGCCGTTTTCATTTCTTCTCTAAACGCACCTTCAACCTTCAGGTAAACCAGAAGGTCGTCTCGCGTATTGGTGACAATTATATCTGTCAACTGGGCATCCTGAGCGAAACATAGGTTTTGAGCAAAAAAGATTATGCTAAAAAACCAGATACCTGTTTTTCGATTTATAAATGATTTCATATCGATACTGTTGGCAATAAATTAAGAAACAAAATTTTTGCAAATAACCACAAAGGACAATAAAATTAATTTGTACCCATCCATGAATCTACAATAAGCACAAATTAAGTTTCCAATACGGAAAATGGCAATTTCTGGATGGAACCTAATTAATAGCGGATACCTTGTTAAATGGCAAGCGTTTTGGTTGACCGGAGGGCAACTCATTTTCAGCGGTGATTGTGCGGGCTTCCCATGATTCTTTTCGAGAAAAGAATTCCTTAATAAAGGCGTGGTTAAATTCATGGCCGGATTTACTGACGACCACATGGCCTAAAATAGGCATGCCGAGAAGTGAAAAATCTCCGATGCAGTCGAGGATTTTATGTCTCACAAATTCGTCCCTATAACGCAGGCCGTCTTCATTAATCACATTTTTGTCATCAATGACAACCACATTATCCAGAGAAACTCCTCGGGCCAGACCGTAACGCTTATAATATTCATATTCATTCAGAAAACCAAAGGTTCTGGCCCTGCATATTTCACGTTCAAAAACCTGATCCGACAGATCCACGGAATAGGACTGCTTTTTGATCAGAGAATGATCGTATTCGATGGTACAGGTTATTCTGTAAGTCGAGCAGGGATATAGCCCAACCATTTTGCCGTCTTTTTTAAGCTCTATGGGTTTTTTTACGACGAAAAAATACCTGGGCGAGGCCTGCTCCCGAATCCCTGCAGATTTTATCATGGATGTAAAGGGGCCGGCGCTGCCATCCATTATGGGCATTTCATAGCTATCGATCTCTACCAGGGCATTATCGATGGACAGTCCGGCAAAACTGGCCATAAGATGCTCTATGGTTGACACAATAAAGCCTTCGTACCCTATGACGGTAGCCATGCTGGTATCCACAACCATATTGAAATGAGCGGATATGCTCGGACAGTCGGGAAGGTCCGTCCTTATGAACTTGATGCCATGATTGCTCGGTGCCGGCTTGATGGTCACATTGACTTTTTTCCCGGAATGAACGCCCACACCCGAACAGCTGGCCGGTTTTTTAATGGTTCTTTGTTTAAGATACATGACATTGATACGTGTTATGCAACTAAAAACTTTAAAGGGTCTATTGAATGACTATGCAAATTTTAGTCAGTGTCCAATATAGATTTATGGATGGCCAATAGTGACGGTCTCGTAAAAAGTCCAACTTCTGCGTTGTGCTGCAGTCCGCAATCATTCAACGTACAATAAGTACGCCTCATGATTACAAAATTTGCACGCCTTGAATTTGAACTTTTTACAAAACTGTCTAAATCGGACTTTTTACGAGTTCATCAATAGTGATGGTTTCGTAAAAAGTCAAAAATACCGTTTTCTCTCCGAGCTGTAGGCTCTACGAGCCGGAAGCCGGCCTGTAAGCCCTACGGGCTGGCCTCCGGTTTTCACCGGAGTGACGACTTTTTGCAAGTTCAT
>CAYPIW010000148.1:0-15897 GCA_964410925.1 uncultured Desulfobacteraceae bacterium | reverse complement strand
TGATGAACTCGTAAAAAGTTTGATTTAGACGGTTTCGTAAAAAGTTCAAATTCAAGGCGTGCAAATTTTGTAATCATGAGGCTTACTTATCGTACGTTGAATGATTGCGAAATGCAGCACAACGCAGAAGTTGGACTTTTTACGAGACCGTCAAATCTGAGAATAAAAAAGAGGGGAAATAGATGAAGGAAAATAGGATTTATAATTTTAACGCCGGGCCTGCCGCTCTTCCCATTGAAGTACTTGAAGAAATCAGAGACTCATTTTTAAACTACGGCGGTTCCGGTATGTCCATCACCGAAATAAGCCACCGATCCAAGTGGTTTGACGATGTCATAAACGATGCCGTTGCAAGAACCCGGCGCCTGTTGGGCCTGGATGACAACTTCCATGTGCTGTTCATCCAGGGCGGTGCGAGTTTGCAATTTTGCATGATCCCCATGAATCTGCTCGGCAACGGCGATTCCGCCGATTATGTCAATACCGGCACCTGGTCCACAAAGGCCGTAAAAGAAGCCCAAATACAGGGTAAACCCATCAAGGTTGTGGCATCGTCGGAAGATAAAAATTTTTCATATATTCCGAAAAATATTACGTTCAGCAGCGATGCGATTTACATTCATATCACATCCAACAACACTATAAAAGGGACCCAGTGGGCATCCTTTCCGGATACAAATAATGTGCCGCTTATCGCCGATATGTCGTCGGATATCATGTGCAGACCGTTTGATGTGGATAAATTCGGTCTTATTTATGCCGGGGCTCAAAAAAATATCGGTCCTGCCGGGGTGTGCATGGTGATTATTCGCGAAGATCTGCTCAACAGAGTGCCGGACACCCTGCCGTCAATGTTAAAATATACAACTTATTCATCCAAGAACTCAATGTTTAATACCCCGCCGTGCTTCACGGTTTATGCCATTCAACTGGTAATGAAATGGCTTGAAGAGACCATTGGCGGACTTGAAAATATGGCAAAAATCAATGAAAAAAAAGCTCGTATTCTTTACCAAGCAATAGATTCGGGAGATTTTTATAAAGGCACGGCCCAACCAGACAGCCGTTCAATAATGAATGTCACCTTCCGACTCCCGGACGAAGCGCTTGAAAAACGGTTTGTCGAGCAAGCTCTGGAAAACGGTTTTGCCGGCCTTAAAGGTCATCGGTCCGTGGGAGGGTGCCGAGCGTCGATCTACAACGCCACAACCGTAACAGCAGTGGAAGCTCTCGTGGATTTTATGAAGAACTTTGAGCAGAAAAACGGATAATCAAACCTCCCGAAAATGCCATAACCAATTGAAAATATGTTGTTTTAATAACACCATCCCGAATTATTTGTGTAAGGGATAATGGAACACTGGAATGATGGAATATGGGTTGTAACGGTTATTTTCCATTTCAAGTTCCTTGCCAAAATGATTTTCAACACAAAGATATCACCCCTCCTTTTCCCAAAACCCATTATTCCAGTATCCCATTCCGATGGCACAAAGAGCTTGCCATTAAAAAAATATTGATTTTATATAGTCAAATTTTAGTATTGGATGTTTGTTTTTCATTCGAGTTTAAAATAACTTGAAGAGCGGAGCGACATCATTATTCGACGTTCAACGTTCAATGTTCGATGTTGAACGTTCATCTTTCAAAACAACCCTGTACGGTATAAATATAACCATTTAATATCATTGTATTAAGTTTTGAGAAAGGGCCGTATCATGACAAAGGAAAATGACGTTGTACTGATATATCTTGAAGATAACCCCATATCATTCGCCAGAATAGAAGAGATTTCTCCGGATGTGAAAAAGGATTGGTACCATGTCAAATTGCTTATGCTTCAGGTGCCCCTTCAGGTAGCAACCTGGATACTGAGGGATAATTATATCCAGGGCCAGGACTTTACCATGGGCGGCAAGAGAGTACGTCTGGATCCGGTAGTTTGTCCCAAAGAACCTCATCCTTTCGAAGAAAAACAAAAAAAATCCCGAACACCGGATTCCGGAAAAGTGATATCATTAGCAGATCTGAAGAAAAAATAAGATTTTTTTTTATGAGCCCATCAACTCAAATCGTTATTTCTGCCTCCAGGCGGACCGATATCCCGGCATTTTACATGGATTGGTTCATAAATCAGATTGATAAGGGTTTTTTTGAGGTTATTAATCCATATAACCGGAAAAAGTCCAGGATAGCAGCCACCCCGGACAAGGTTCACACCCTTGTATTCTGGTCAAAAAATTTTGCTCCCTTCATCCAGGGCCGATTCGGCCAAAAGCTCTCGTCCATGGGATACAATCTTTTTTTTAATTTTACCATAAATTCGAATTCGTCCTTGCTCGAGCCTCGCGTGCCACCCTTAAACCAGCGTCTGGATCAGTTAAAGGAGCTTAGTCAAAATTTTGACGTCAGGGCGGTTAACTGGAGATTTGATCCCGTCTGTTTTTTTAAATTCCATGAAAAAGAAGTTCAGAACAATTTGAATGATTTTTCCCGGATTGCCGCCAGAGCCTGCCAGTGCGGTGTTACCAGATGTATCACAAGCTTCATGGACCATTACCCAAAAATTAAAAAGCGGATCGCCTGCCTGCCAAAATTTTCGTTTGTGGATCCGCCGCTGGAAACAAAAAAGGCCATATTATTGAAAATGGAAAAAGACCTCTCCGAAAAAAATATTGATCTGTATACCTGTTGTGAAAAAGACTTACTCAATGCCCTGCCCGCAGATTCAAACATAAAAAAAAGTTCATGTATTCCAAACGATCTTTTGATGAAAATTTTCGGGGGTAATCTTAGTCTTAAAAAAGATACCGGCCAGAGGATAACGCACGGATGCGGATGCAGGGTGTCAGTGGATATAGGATCTTACCCCCTGCACCCATGTTATCACAACTGCCTGTTTTGCTATGCGAATCCGACTTTAAAGAAAAAGTTGCCAATAAAATGAAAATAGGTTCCGTTGCACTTGATAATATCATGGTGTTAGCCCCGCTTGCAGGGATTACCAATCTGCCCTTCCGGCTGCTGGCCAAACAAGCAGGTTGTGCCCTGGTCTGCTCGGAAATGATCAGTTCCCACGGTCTGGTTTACAACTCGGTCAAAACGCATGAATTGCTCCACAGCCAACCTTCAGAAAAACCCTTGTCCGTCCAGATATTCGGTTCGGATCATTCGCTCATGGTCGAAGCTGCAACCATCGTTGAATCCTCGGGAGCTGACATCCTGGACATCAATCTGGGCTGTGCGGTAAAAAAAGTGCTCAAAAGCGGATCAGGCGCGGCCCTCATGAAAGAGCCCCAGAAGGTTGAGAGAATTCTCCGGGCAATCCGCAGAACAGTAAAAATTCCATTGACTGTAAAAATAAGAACCGGATGGGACAGTTCCGGCGGCCAGGCCTTAAAAATAGCTGAAATAGCTCAAGCATGCGGTGTGGATGCAATTACGGTGCACCCGCGTACGGCAACCCAGGGATTCCGGGGCAAGGCCGACTGGTCTCTGATTGCTGCTATTAAAAATACTGCTTCAATCCCTGTAATAGGAAACGGGGACATCGTAAGGCCTGAAGATGTGTTGAAGATGCAAAACCAAACTGCATGCGATGGCATCATGATCGGCAGAGCGGCCATCGGCAATCCCTGGATTTTTTCTCAGGCGCTTGAGCTCATCCGGAACAGTAAAGTCTCATTGCCTGACCCATCCCGGCGTTTTGAAGTTATGATTCAATACGTTAAATCTTCTGTAACATGCTTTGGAGAGCAGCGGGCGATCCGGATGATGCGCAGCCGGCTCGGCTGGTTTGTTAAGGGATTGCAGTACAGCAGCCGATTCCGTGAATCCGTCAAACAGATTTCAACCCAAAAAGACGCCTTGTGCCGGATCCAGGAATATAGATCATTACTATCCACCGAACCTGGGCAAAGCGAATTCTTTGGATATTCCGGCGGAAACTAAAAAAAACAGCTCGGAGAATTACCATGAAAAATCAGCCGACTTTTGCATTGGCAGTTCTATTTCTTCTGATAATTTCTTCTGTCGCATATGGTAGCGAATATTGGGGCCAGGACGTTGTTGAGCAAAAAACAAAAGGAGTCATTAACTGGAGCAGAGGAATAATTCAGGCAAAAGGAATCGGGGTTCTTGATGATAAGCTCCCTAACCGTGTTCAGGCACGTTCATCTGCTTTAAAAGATGCAACCCTGGACGCCTGCCGAAAAATCCTTGAACTCGCAAAAGGGATCAGAATCCATGGCGCCACAGTTGTCGGTGATTATGCGAGCAAAAATGATATAATTATGTCTAAAATTGAAAGCATGGTTACTATCGCTCATGTTGTAAAAAAAAAATATTTTTCAGACGGAACCGTAGAAGTTACAACGCAAATGAACTTAAGAGGTGGATTCGCCCAGCTTGTTCTTCCAGAAGAAATCGAACCGTTGGAGTCGATCAGAACCCTGGCACCTGTTCACGTATCCCCTGCTGTTTTTACCGGACTGGTTGTTGATGCCCGGGGCCTTGGAATACTGCCTGTCATGGTTCCGAAAATAGTTGATGAAGACACACGTGAAGTTTATGGATCCGCCTTCGTCAGCCGAGAATATGCCGTACAGAAGGGTATGAGTGGCTATTCAAAGGATCTTGCGGCAGCTCAGAGGAATCAGAGGGTTGCAGACCATCCTTTGACGGTAAAAGGATTGAGGACAAAAACTGCCAAACATTCCGACATTGTAATCAGTAACACAGATGCTCACAGGCTCCGAAGCGCTTTCGAAAATCTTTCCTTTATGAGAAAATGCCGAGTCATGATTGTGGTTGACTAAAAAGCCGACTCAAAAAAGTCAGCTTTTAGTCATTCCTTGATCCACAACCCGCTAGGTTCCCATACTCCACGATGCCAAGTATTTTTTCTGTTCGGCGGTGAGATTGTCAATTTTAACGTTCATGGAAGCCAGTTTTTCTTTGGCGATGGCCCTGTCTATTTCTTCGGGCACCGGATAGACATCCTTTTCAAGTTTCTTTTTACTTTTCACCATATATTCGATACTCAACGCCTGATTGGCAAAACTCATATCCATAACACTCGACGGATGTCCCTCGGCAGCCGCAAGATTTATCAGTCTCCCATCACCCAGAACATTAATCCGCTTGCCATTTTCGAGCATATATTCCTCGACAAAAGGCCGTATTATCCTGTGGGATTTTGCTATGCTTTTGAGACCCTCAAGATCGAGTTCAACATTAAAATGACCGGAATTGGCCACAATAGCGCCGTCTTTCATAATCTCGAAATGTTCTTTGCGTATCACATTGATATTCCCGGTAACCGTACAGAAAAAGTCACCGATTCTTGCCGCCTGCCGGATCGGCATTACCATAAATCCGTCCATGACCGCCTCAAGAGCGGTTGTGGGATCAACCTCGGTTACAATCACGTTTGCGCCCATTCCGCACGCTCTCATGGCAAGACCCTTGCCGCACCATCCATAACCGCAGACCACAAAATTGGACCCTGCAATCAGGCGGTTTGTGGCTCTAATGATACCGTCCAAAGTGCTTTGACCCGTACCGTAACGATTATCAAAAAAATGCTTGGTCCGGGCGTCATTTACAGCAATGATCGGATATTGAAGAACTCCGTTTGCCGCCATACTTCTGAGTCGAATGATTCCGGTGGTGGTTTCCTCCGTACCACCGTTCACGCCTTCAATAAGTTCCTGGCGCTCCGAATGGATTGTGGAAACCAGGTCGGCGCCGTCATCCATGGTGTAATTAGGCTTGATGTCTATGGATGAATGGATATGCTTGTAGTATGTTTTGTTGTCTTCACCTTTGATGGCAAAAACAGAAATTTTGTCATGTGTTACAAGAGATGCCGCCACATCATCCTGCGTGCTCAGCGGGTTGGAGGCACAAAGAGCCAGCGTAGCACCGCCGGCTTTTAAAGTCTGCATCAAAGAGGCGGTCTCGGTGGTAACATGAAGACAGGCTGCGATGCGCTTGCCTTTTAGGGGCTTTTCGCTTGCAAACCTTTTCTTTATATTGTTCAGAACCGGCATGCTCTGATTGGCCCATTCGATTCGCAGCAGACCTTCCTTGGCCAGTTTTACATCTTTAATATCATATTCCATGGATTATTCATCTCCTTTTTTAGGGTTCAGGGTTGAAACGCCAGATGTCCGGTTTTCAATCGTCAATCCTTACAGCCCTGCTTTTTCCCTGATAACATCCACCATATTGGTTTTTTCCCATGTGAATTCAGGTTCATTCCGGCCAAAGTGTCCATAAGCCGAGGTTTTACGATAGATTGGCCGCAGCAGGTCCAGATATTCAATGATCGCCGCGGGTCTTAAATCAAAAACTTCTTTGATAATTTCTTTTACCCGCTGTTTGGGAATCACACCGGTTCTCATAAGATCTACCATCACGGAAACCGGTTCCGCCACACCGATGGCATAGGCCATTTGTATTTCACATTTTTTTGCAAGGCCCGCGGCAACAATATTTTTTGCGATATGTCTGGCCATGTATGAAGCGCTTCGATCAACCTTGGAAGGATCTTTTCCTGAAAAACATCCGCCGCCGTGACTCCCCTGTCCTCCGTAAGTATCAACAATGATTTTTCGACCCGTCACCCCGCAGTCTCCCATGGGGCCGCCAATCACAAACTTGCCGGTGGCATTTATAAAGTATCGGGTGTCACCATCCGTAAGCTCCCTGGGGATGACTTTTTTTATAACCTCTTCTACGATCGCTTCTCTCAATTCATCATAGGTAACATCCGGTTTATGCTGGGCGGCAATAACAACGGTATCCACCCGTTTCGGGGTGCCGTTTTCATATTCGATGGTCACCTGTGCCTTTCCGTCAGGTCTCAGGAAATCAAGGGCCCCGTTTTTTCGAACCGTGGCAAGGCGCTTGCATAATTTGTGGGCATACATAATCGGCATGGGCATCAATTCAGGCGTCTCATCAGTGGCAAACCCAAACATAAGGCCCTGATCTCCGGCGCCCTGGTCTTTGAAAAGTCCTTCACCCACGTTTACCCCCTGAGCGATATCCGGAGACTGGTGGTCAATACTGGTAATAACGGAGCAGGTTTGCCAGTCGAACCCCATATGGGATGAATGATATCCGATTTCACGAATTGTGTTTCGAATAATATCAGGCATATGTACATAACAACTGGTTGTAATTTCACCGGCGATAAAAGCCAGGCCGGTGGTCACCAGCGTTTCACAGGCAACCCTGCAGGCTTTGTCTTGTTCAATAATTGCGTCGAGAATGGAATCCGATATCGCATCTGCAACCTTGTCCGGATGGCCTTCGGTCACCGATTCGGAGGTAAAAAAGAATTGTTCGTTACTCATAAATCATCTCCTTGGTCTTATTTGGTTTTAAATTTTATCCGCTATGGATTCAGTATCATATTATCAATCAGGCGGGCTTTTCCGACTTTGACAGCCAGAGCCATCACTACCGGCCTGTCAATGGCTTTGATATCGATAAGCGTTTCGGGGTCGCAGATGGCGATATAATCTATATCAGTTTCAGGATATGACTGTATCAGCTCTGTTGCCGCGTCAATAATCGTCACCGCGTCTCTTATGCCACTGTCAATAAGCTCCTTTGCCTTGTGCAATGATTTGTACAGGGAAAGGGCGCTGATCCGCTGTTCGGCGGTAAGATAATTATTACGGGAACTCATGGCCAACCCGTCCGGCTCCCTGACCGTGGAAGCACCGATGATTTCTATGCCGAAATCGAGATCACGAACCATCTGACGAATGACAACAAGCTGCTGGTAATCCTTGAGGCCGAAAACGGCCACATGCGGTTTAACCGTGTTGAACAGCTTTGCAACAACGGTTGCAACACCTCTGAAGTGTGAGGGTCTGGAGGCGCCGCACAGGTAATTCGGCAGGTTTTCCAGCGTAACATAGGTCTGAAATTTTCTGCCGTAAATTTCCTTTGTCTCAGGGGTAAATACCGCATTCACCCCCTGGTTTTGTAACAGTTCCAAATCTCTTTCAAAATTCCTGGGATAAGACTCCAAGTCTTCTCCGGGGCCGAACTGTGTGGGGTTGACAAAAATGCTCACGACCATGTCATCTCCATGTCTGTGGCCTTCTTGAATCAAAGACAGATGACCTTGATGGAGAAATCCCATGGTAGGAATGAAAACAATGGTTTTAAACTGACGGCGCATCCGGTCGGATCGCGCCTGCATCATTTTGGTTGTCGTAATAATTTCGATAGCATATACCTCATTATATGATGTTGTCCAAATTTCCGTTTAAAAAATAGGAACTTAAAACAACTATGATGAAATGTCAACCGGTACACTCATAATAGTCCTCTTATATGTTTCATAACCGCATTACATTGCCTGTTTGGTTTCGGGTTTCAGGTGTCAGGTGTCAGCTCTTAAAATTTCTCGGCCCTGACACCTGAAACCTGACATCTAAAAAAAAGCTTCGGCGCCACGGTTTGCCAATAGACAAGGATCAGCGTTTACCAACGTCTTTGATTAACACACGTGCCAGGCGTGTTGGCCGGTCTACCATAGATTTGTATCCGGAAAATTCAAATTGTCGACAAAATACCGGTTAAAATCAAGATGAGTGGACAGCTCAACATGTTCTATGGATTTAGACAATTCATTGGCCATTTGCCAGTAAGACCTGGATAAGAGGACCATCACGGCGCCTTTGCTGGCAGCGTTCCCCAGGGACTTGATTTTGTCCGGGTCAACCGTGGGAAGCAGCCCGATTCGCATGGCGCTGTAAGGGTTAACAAAATTACCCAGCGCACCCGCCAGACAAATCTGGTCAAGATCCTGAATCCCGATACCCATTTTATCCATGAGCGTCTGGATACCGGCCGCCACAGCGCCCTTTGCAAGCTGAAGTTCGCGTACGTCTTTCTGGGTCAGATATATCCGCCGGTTGCTCGACGTTTCTTTCCTGAACGCCACAAGAAAGTCTTGCACCCCTGATTGGGTGACAACCCTCGAACTCAGATAATCATCAGCATTTTCAAGTGGATGCAAAATTAATCCCTGGGAATCGATAATGCCGCAATGTAAAAGCACGGCCACCAGGTCTACCAGTCCGCTTCCGCAAAGTCCTTTGGGTAAAATGTTGCCGATAACTTGATACTGAAGTTTATCTTCGTTGAAATTAACGCTTTCGATAGCCCCGCTCCTGGCAATCATCCCCTGAGAAATTTGCGCACCTTCCAGGGCCGGGCCGGCCGCTGCAGAGCAGGTCAACAGCTTTTGCCGGTTACCTAAAAATATTTCTCCATTAGTGCCAAGGTCAAGGCCGAGAATCATTTTATCATCCTGCTCTGCGGCAGCGGATGCGAGTATGGTGCTGATCATGTCGCCGCCGATATAGCCCGATTTGACCGGCATGACATACAACATAGCTTCCGGATGCAGTCTTAAACCGGCATCTTTTGCACTGAGAATCAATCCGTCGGTCAAAACAGGTGAAAAGGGCGCACCCGCAATGCCGAGGGGATCCAGGTTAAGAAAAATGTGCTGCATGGTGGTATTTCCGGCTACAATTACAATAAAGATATCGTCAGGGGTAAGGCCTTCCACCTCTAAAAGGCGCTGGGTAATGGAGTTTAAATCCTTGACGATAAGATCCGTAAGCGTGAAAAGACCCTTTGGATTTTCCTTGATGTACTGCAGTCGACTAATGACGTTTGATCCGTATTTGCTTTGGCTGTTGAGCCTGGAAATCGTTGCCACCTCGCTTCCGTTGAGCATATTGACGAGTTTGCCGACCAGCGTACTGGTTCCCAGGTCAAAAACAAGACCGAAAACCCGTTCGGATTGTTTCCGATCTTGCCATGCCATCAAACAGGTTCCGTGAAGCACGGCCGTTCCATTATTTTCCGTTTTTTTCAGCATTTGGGGCAAAAAACGAAGACAGTGAAGGGATGCTCTCAGGTCGCTGTATTCCGGGCCCATGCCGGCTTTAACCCGGTCCAGATCAGACAATCCCTCATGGCCGGATTCAAGCGACAGGTCAACCGGTCGCTTGTTTACAAGCGGATCGATACTAACCGTGGGTCCTTGGCCGGCCTTAAGAATCTGGTAAAGGATCGGCTCATCATCCGATTTCCCGGTATGAATGACAAGATCCTTTCTGATTTTGAGACGACAGGCAAGACGAACACCGTCTTTCAGTTCCTCGGGATCGAGAAGCTCTTTTTCTTCTGAAACAGGAGGTCTTACTGAAGAAATGACTCGTATTTTACATTTCCCGCATTTGCCCATCCCCCCGCAATCACTTTCCAGCTCCACATCGGTCTTTTTCAGGGCCTCCCATACGTTGGTTCCTTTACGTACTTTCAACCACAGATCATCGGGAAGCACATTTAACATGACATATTTAGTTTTTTGCGTTTTGATCGGCAAAAATCCGGCGGGAGTTCGTCTTTTCTTTGAGGATTTTTTATTTTTGTTCGGCTTTTTCATTTGTTCTGATCTTTCCCGGAACCCGATCTGGTGATATCTGATGCGTTTCTGATAGTACCCGGGTGTATCAAATGAACGACTCTTTTGTTCAAATGCGAATAATCGGCGTCTCTTATTTCTAAAGACAGGTTTAAAAATGCGGCCAGTTTACCGGCCGCGGCCTTTAAATCCGGATCATACGGCTGTCTCACATACATCATTTTTTTATAGTGCTTGAAAAAAGACTTTCGAATTTCACTGTCGTAAAGTTCCAGAGGTTCAAAACAGTATTCCCTGAAATTAACAATAAGCTCTTTTTCCAAAAAATAGGTGCCGGCTGTTTCTGCCAGGATCCGGTCATATAGATCGTTTCCGAGAAGCATTTCATAACAGTGAAGTCCGGGCACCTTATGCGCGCAATTTTGGGTACAGATCTCTTCAATACCCGGGACACAGTACCCATATAACAATAAAGGCCTCTCATTTCGTCTCCGGGCGGAGACAATTTCTACGATCAGGTTTTTTTTCAGCGTATTCGGATAGAGGTGCAGATTGGACGGCAAATAGGTTACCCGTAATTGCGGATATTTTTCCTCCAGCCGGAGAAAGTTAAGAGCGGGCCTGAAAACCCCGCAAGCGATAAGGCGTATGATTGAGGAAATTTTTGCCCCCTTTTTACCCCGTGATCCATGTTATAATTTTTAAATATTTTGTATTCCCGGAAAACGAACTTTTATCCGGGCAATAAGCTCGGGATCTAAGCGTCCATTCATATTTTCTTTTAAAATTTTTTCAACCTGTTCTTTGGCCCGGCGTAACATGTTGGGCCGGCCCCTTTGTTCCCAAATATCGAAATTGCAGCGTACGGCAAGATCCGGATAGAAAAATTCTTCCATCATATGTTCCACGGTGTGGTCTGTCGTAACATAATTGCCGCCCGGGCCAACTTCTTCGATGACGCCGGCACCGATCGTCTCCTCGCTCACCCGGATACCGGATAAAATTCTGTAAATCATGCCTATAATTTCATTATCAATGACGTACTGTTCGTATGAAATAGAATTGCCCGAATCCAGCATGCCCGCCGCCAGGTGAACAAGATCCGCTCCGTTCATGGCCACCATTAAATTGGAAATACTTTTTTCACAGCCCGACTGAATATCGGGCCTCTTGGCCTCGGTAACTCCGGCCGAGGCGTAAATGGGCAAATCATAAAGCTTTGCCAGTTGAACCGCGGCAGCGTTCATCAACGCCATTTCCAATGACCCCATGGTGTATTCCATGTTCCGCAAATCCATGGTTGAGGGGACCGCTCCATAAAGCACCCGGGCACCCGGAGCGTACAGCTGGGAAATGGCAATTCCGGCCAAAGCTTCGGCATGCATTTGACAAAGGGTGCCGGCCAGGGTTGCCGGGGCGGTGATGCCGGCAATGGGCGCGGGAGCGCAGGCCACGGGAATGCCGTTTTTACAGCAAAACTCCAGAATGTCCAGGGTGTCATACCCAAAGGTCAGGGGGCTTATGGGATTAGTTATGACGGAAACAAAAGGCTTTTGTCTGAGCCGTTCTTTTCCTCCCGCCACAAACCCGGCCAGTTCCCACATCTGCTTGACACCTGCCAGATTATCACAGCCGCCCATGACATGTTTGGTGGTATAATTCAGGGCATAATAAAAATCATTCAAATGATAGTATTGCTGTTCGATATCGTGAGCCTGACAGGATATGATATACAGGCGAATATTATCGAGATGGTCCACCAGGGCGGCAGTGTTGGCCACATCTCTGAGCATGGTGAGCCGGTAGCCCCCCGTCCCCATATCAAGGATTCGAAAGACCCTGCCGCCGTTGGAAAAATTGACCTGGCCTTCGCCCATAGGGACATCATTGACACCGTCACGGGAATAGAGAACAAATCGTGAGGGGGCCGTTGCCAGCAGTTGGTTCAGCCGGGTCGTTTCAAAACGGGCAATTTGAGTATCCTTATCAGTCTGAACGCCTGCTTTTTCCAGCAATTCCAGTAAAGATTGTGAATGGATTCTTATGCCGACCCGATCTAAAATCTTTTGTCCCGCAAGGTCTATCTGTTGGATATCCTCCTGTGTAAACAGACTGCTGAAGGGAAATTTGTTTTGCATGATTGATCCGATTTTACCATCCTGATGATTTGCAAAAAAATACCATACATTGAAGTTAGAGATTCTGGAGGATCCCGCTGATGTTTTTGAGCACTTCCCCGGGTTTTGGAATCACTTCATGTTCTGCCAGGATTCGTTTTGCCTCCACATTACAGCGCGTATAAAAATCCATACCCCCGGCACTTTTCCAGGAATCATAGCGGGAACGATCCAGAAGTCGGGGAAGAAACAACGATTCCAAAAAATTGTCAAAGGTGTGATCGTCCGTAAGAAATATGGAACCCGGCCCCCCCGTCGCAACCCTTTCTATGGCATCGAAGGCCAGCGTTTGTTCGGTAACCGGTATCCCCCCGGCGAAAAACCTGCTCATGGAAATCAGTTCGTTGGCCATGCAGACCATCTCAAGACTGGATGTACTTCCGTATTCCAGAAAACCCACATCGTGAATCAGGTTAGAACGAGACAAAAGGGCGGTAATAATGGAAAACATGGCTTCCGCTCCTGCCTGGGCATCCATGACCTTTGCATCCGAGGCACCGGCAAATGCCCATATGGGCAGGCCGTATATCTCGTCACGCATATCCGCAAGCGCGGCCTGAGTGAGACTCCACTCCGGGCATCCATAGGAAACAACGCTGGACTTCATATCCAGCGTGCTGACGTTGGGGCCGAAGAGAAACGGCGATCCTTTACCCATCAACTGGTGAACCACGAGCCCCACCAAATTCTCGGCGATGCCCAGCGCCATGGCCCCGGCCAGGGTGACCGGTGCCCCGCCCCCTGCGTTGGACCCGGATGGAAAGCAGATGGGAATCTTTTTTTCAGCGCAAAATATCAGCCGTTCCATGACGTTTTCAGGAAAACGTAAGGGGCTGATGGCCTCCGAATAATTGAGAATGAAGGGTTTTCTTTGCAGCGCCTCTTCGCTTCCCGCCACCTCACGCGCAATATCATATATTTTGGCGATGTCCTTACCGCTGTCCGCAATGAATACAATGGGTTTGTTGGTGTTTTCGACCATTTCGGCAAAAACATACACATAAATATATTCGATGGGCACATCCTCGGGATTACCCATTGACATGGCAAAATCAATGTTCTCAAGGCCGTCCACCAGCCTGGCAAAGTTTGCAACGTCTTTTTTGACCGAACGACGGCGCATACCGGTTTCCAGATCCAGGGTGAATGTCGCATCTGAACCGGTTCCGTAAAAAGGATTGCCGTTGGCAAGAGGCATTGCTTTGTTTCCCTTCTGGTCATAAAGCGTTATTTGCTTCGGGGCGGATGTCAGAGCCTCTTCGACAAGGTAAGACGGCATCCGCAGCCAATTGTCGTTTAAAACCCGGCATCCGGCATCTGCAAGCATGTCCCTGGCACCGGAATGTTCCATTCTGAAGCCCGTTTTATCGAGAATATCCAGGGCCGCAACATGGATGGCCAGGGCCTGATCACGGTTCAAGACCTTGAGCCGAGGTTGGAATGTGGGAATATCCATCGGTTTCATGGTTCGCTCCTTGTTTGCTGGGTTTGAGGTTCAGGAAATACCGAGTATTTTTTTAGCTTCGATTACGGCAGATCCGGCATCAGGCGCATAAGCATCCGCGTTAATTTCAGTGGCAAAATTGGCCGTAACCGGTGCCCCGCCGATCATGATTAACACGTTGTCCTTGATCCCTGCTTTCTGAAGTGTCTCTATGGTTTCTCGCATTCCCGGCATGGTTGTGGACAGCAAGGCCGACATGGCCAGAATATCGGGCTCGACCTCCTGCACTTTTTGTACAAACATATCCGCCGAAACATCAACCCCCAGATCGATGATGGTAAATCCCGCACCTTCCATCATCATGGCCACCAGGTTTTTCCCGATGTCGTGCAAATCCCCTTTTACGGTACCGATGACCACTTTTCCCTTGGACTTGAGATCATCCTCCTGAAACTGCGGTTTGATCAGTTTCACGCATTCTTGCATGGCTTTGGCGGAACGTAACATTTGCGGAACAAACATCTCGCCCGTGGCAAATTTGTCACCCACCTGATCCATTGCGGCAATGAGGCCTTGATCAAGAATCTCTTGAGCCTTTTTGCCCGCATCCACCGCATTCTGAGTCAGGGATAAGGCAGTCTGAACGTCCCCCTTGATTACTGCGTCATTTAATGCCTTAATGTCACTCATGGTCATCTCCCCTCTTTTGAATTGAAAAATTACTCATTACCCCCCCCCTGACCCTGTTTCCGCCCTGATCAGAGCTTCATGCCAGGGTTAACCGGTTGTTTTGATATGCATCTATAAAGTTCTCGCAATATTCATCGCGGCCGAGAAGCATCTCAATGGCAAACAGTGTAGACATCAGTTCCCTGTCGCAGGGATCTAAAATGGCGGCAGACAGGCCGTAAGCCATACAAAGTGCCAGAAAGTTTCGATTGATGAGACGGCGCGACGGAAGGCCGAAGGAAATATTGGAAAGACCGCAGATGGTATTCACTCCCGGAAAATCGTCCATGATGTTACGTATGGCTTCTAATATGGCGTTGCCCATACGGGTATCAACCGAAACCGGCTGTACCAGCGGATCCACGTAGATCTTTTCCATGGGAATTCCCTGGCCGGTAAGTTTTTGTATCAGCTCTGATCCCACTTTCACTCTTTCTTCCACGGTAGTGGGCATTGACGTTTCAGCCATGCATAGCGCAACGACACAGCAGGGATAACCGGCGACCACCGGAAGAAGAGCGGAAAAACGATCTTTCTCCAGGGAAATAGAATTAATCATGGGCTCGCCCTTGTGACGTTTTATGGCGGCAATCAGGGCATCCGGGCTGGGGCTGTCCAGGCAGAGCGGCAGATCTATGGAGGATTGGACGGTTTCTACCAGCCAGCACAGGCACTCGGCTTCGTTTTTAAAAAAAGTCCCCGCATTGACGTCAATATAATGAGCACCGGCTTGTGCCTGACTTTGGGCAACCTTGCCGATGAATGAAGCATCTCGTTTTTCCACCGCTTCGGCAATGCGCTTCCGGCTCGAGTTGATTTTCTCTCCCACAATGAGCATTCCTTGTTCTCCCTTTCACCCTAAATGACCGCAAAGAAAATGGAAAAATATTTTAACTTTTTGTTTTATTATGTTTTTTAGTAAATTAATATGGGTGCATTATCAGTTTGTTAATTGTTATCCAAGACTTTTTGGTTTCAGGTGTCAGGTTTCAGGTGTCAGCAAATTCGTTTCTTAATCCTGACACCTGAAACCTGACACCTAATTGCAAGGCTTTCGCTCAAAAAATGAATAAGTTAAT
>CAYPIW010000147.1:0-10870 GCA_964410925.1 uncultured Desulfobacteraceae bacterium | reverse complement strand
CTACCGATTTGTTAAAATGGTTATCACACAGTAACTTATTCATTTTTTAAGCGAAAGCCTTGCAATCAGGTTTCAGGTGTCAGGAGTAAGAAACGAATTCGCTGATCCCTGACACCTGACACCTGAAACCAAAAAGTCCAAAAGTCAAAAAGTCCTGGATGGCAATTAACAAACTGGTAATGCACCCCCCTCTACCCTATACCCTATTTATCTCTAAATTCGGCAACGTTAATATTATATTTTTTTATAAGTTCATAGATATCCGCCCGGTATTTGCCGGCCAGTTTGGCCGCCTTGCTGACATTGCCACGGCTCAGTTCAAAAAGCTGAATGAGGTAGTTTTTTTCAAAATTCTCTTTGGCATGTCTAAAGGATTTTAAACCTTCGGAATCGATGTTATGGGCCTGAAGAATCAGATCTTCCGTAATAATATTCTGTTTTGACATGGCCACCGCACACTCAATGGTATTTTCAAGCTCCCTGATATTGCCGGGCCAGGAATAAGAAATCAGTTTCTGC
Source organism: uncultured Desulfobacteraceae bacterium (assembly GCA_964410925.1). GTDB lineage: Bacteria > Desulfobacterota > Desulfobacteria > Desulfobacterales > UBA11574 > S5133MH16. Next base: position 10,351 of record CAYPIW010000147.1, on the reverse strand, counting down.
ATGGCCTCTGTCGAAAATTCTTCAATCTCTTTACCCATTTCCCTGGTAATTTTTTCTAAAAAATATCTGGAAAGAATCGGAATGTCTTCTTTTCTTTCATTTAGCGAGGGTAATTTTATGGGAATGACATGAATGCGATAAAAAAGATCCTCCCTGAACCTGCCCTTTTCTATCTCTTGCTCAAGATTTTTATTTGACGCCGCAATGATTCTGGCATCCACTTTTATGATCTGTCTTCCTCCCACCGGATAAAATTCTTTTTCCTCTAAAGCCCGTAACATCTTAACCTGCATGGACGGGTGCATTTCGGATATTTCGTCCAAAAAGAAAGTTCCGGAATCGGCTTGAATAAAAAGCCCTTTTTTACTTGTGTCCGCTCCGGTAAAAGCGCCCTTCTCATAACCGAACAGTTCGCTTTCCATGAGATTTTCCGGTATGGCAGCACAGTTAATGGCAACAAACGGACCGTCTTTTCTATTACTTGCAAGATGCAGGCTTTTTGCGATCAACTCCTTGCCGGTGCCGCTTTCTCCCTCGATATACACATTGGAATCGGTTGTAGCAGCCTGTGCGACCTGGGCGAGAACTTTTTGTATTTTGTCGCTTTTGCCGATAATATTATCGAACCCGTAGGTTTTACTGACCAGGTTCCGCAACCGTTTCACCTCTTTTGAAAGCCTGCTTTTTTCCAGACAATTATTTATCTGCAGCAGGAGTTCATGTCCGTCAAAAGGTTTGGTTACATAGCTGTATGCCCCCCGTTTCATGGCGTTGACGGCGTTTTTTATGGTTCCGTAAGCGGTGAGAATAATAACCGGAATATGCGGGTTTAATTGATGTATATTTTCCATAAGCTGGATGCCGTCATGGCCGTTAAGTTTCAGATCGATCAGGGCCAGATCAAACGGTTTTTTTTCAGCCAGTTTCAGGGCCTCTTCGACGCCGGAGACCGCTGTAACGGAATATCCCGAGGATGAAAGCCGCATCCGGATGACTTGAAGTATATTCGGGTCATTATCAACAACAAGGATATTTCCTTTTCGTTCGCTCATAATCTTACTGTATATTTTTGGGGAGAGAGTTTCTTTTTTTTTCTTCGATACCCAGGTCAATCTCTTTTAAGCTTTTTATCTGATTTAACAACTGTCTTGTCTTTGTTTCTTCTGCTTTAAGTTGATTTTCCAGCAATTCGGTTTTTCTGTTTTTTTCCTCGACCTCTTTTTCCTTTTCAATGGTCCGTTCCAAAATGGATATCCAGATTTTTGCCTGGGTTATGTAAACAGATTCCGGATATTGTTTGATAAGCATTTTAAACAGGTTCAGGGACGTATCATAATTCGCATCCGGGTATTCCGCAAAGGCGTATGTTAACCCCATGGCATAAAGCGCTTTGTCACCCTGTGTATCCGGAAAACGCTCTAATATTTCCCGCCAACGGGTTACGGACGTTGTAAAATCGCTTTTAGCAAAAGAGGATTTTGCCTGTACTACAAGCTGTTCCTCTTCATCAGGAGTATGCAACCGGATACGTCCTTCATCAGGATTATGAGACTGGGCACATCCGGCGATAACAAACCAAACACTTAACCAGCAGGTAATGTAAAGAAAAACGTGCTGCCTTTTCCAAGAGTGCTTTCCACCCATATTTCTCCTCCGTGAGCCGTAATCACATGTTTGGCGATGGAGAGGCCGAGCCCCGTACCTCTTGCTGTATCCTGTCCGCATTCTATCCTTTTGAATTTTTTAAATATACTTTCCATATCTTCTTTGTGAATCCCGCAGCCCGTGTCCGAAATCGACACTTGGATCCTCTTGGGGGCGTGATTTTTCAACAGGACTTCAACAATGACAGATCCGCCTTCATCGGTAAACTTTAGAGCATTACCAACCAAATTGTCAAGCAGTTGAATGATCATTTCCGTATCCATCCGGATATCCGGAAAATGCTTCTGTCGTCTTAATTTAAGAATAATATTTTTTCGCTTTGCAATGGGCGCCAGTTTTAAAAGGCACTTGCGTATATAATTGATCAGGCTGACTCGATTGAAATGGTAATCCATCATTTTAGCTTCCATACGGGAAAGATCAAGAATTCTATTGACCGAAACAATCAAGCGTTCGCATTCATCTTTAACAATTGTCAAAAGCTCCTGACTGCTTTCCGGCTTGTCGGCAAATACCCCCTCGCTCAATAATCCCGAAGCTTCCCGAATGGCCGTCAACGGCGTTCGCAGTTCATGGGACACGTGGCTGATAAAATCTTCCTTCAATTCATCGAGCTCTCTGAGCCTGTCACACATTATATTGAAATCATTAGCCAATTCTTTTATTTCTGGAGGTGAGTCGATGCCGGATATTTTTTCAAATTTGCCCTCGGCGATATCCTTTGTTTTTTTCTGTAACAGAAGTATGGAGCGGTTGATGATTCGGGTGTTAAAAAATGAAATCAAAATTCCGAAAAAAATGGAAAGCCCTGCAGCAATGGATGTAGTTATTAAAACATTATAACTGATTTGGCTGGAAATTTTTATTTTCTCATCTCTGTCGGATCTTGCCGTCCAGTTGATCTCTTTAAAATTCTTATTAATCTCTTCTATAATTTTTTCTTTCTGTGTCTGATAGTTCCCATAGGCATACCTGCGCCCTTTTTTAATGTTTTCAATTTCTGAAGTGAAGATGGAAAAATATTTATCGCAAAGCCCACGCGTTTCTGAAAACTTTTTGTTTTTTTCAGAACCGGCCATCAGCAGACCCAGTTGTTGCAAGTCCGTGTTAAAATCATTTTTGATCCGGAGAAAATGGCGGTAAAAATCTTTATCTCTGGAGATAAGATATTTTTTTTCAAAGCCGACCATGGAAAACATATTGTCTGAAAGACGTTCGGTCAGGCGGACGGTCTGGCCGTCAACGGATGAAGCAGAGCGGGTCAGTTGTGTTAACTGGTTGAGCTTCATGGTCACAAAGATAACCAGAAACAACACCAGCATCATGATGGTCAGATATCCGAAAGTTAATCTTTTAAAAATGGTAAGTTTCATGGCGATATAAAATAGAAAGGATAATAAAGTAAGACGGTTTGTGTGTCAAAACAAAAAGACCATAAAAAGAATGGGAGCATTACCGATCTGTTAAAATGCTTTTCACCCATTAACTTATTCATTTTTTTGAGCGAAAGCCTTGCAATCAGGTTTCAGGTGTCAGGTGTCAGGAGTAAGAAACGAATTAGCTGATACCTGACACCTGACACCTGAAACTAAAAAGTCCTGGATAGCAATTAACAAACTGGCAATGCACCCGAAGGAATTGGCCGCTTGTACCTTAGAAGTGGTTTCACAGAAACTGAAACTGTTATCTATACAGAAAAACCAAACTCAATGCCGGCCAGTAGGTGATGACAAGGACCGCCGCAAACAGCACGATCATAAAGGGTATGGCGGCCAGATAAAGTTCGGTGACCGGTTTCCCGAATCGGTAGCTGGCAATAAACAGATTCATGCCCACCGGCGGCGTAAAGTAGCCGATTTGCATGTTGGCCAGAAAAATGATGCCCAGATGAACCGGATCAATGCCATAATTAACCGCCACGGGAAGTATGATGGGAATCATAATAACCAGGGCTGAAAAGATATCCAGGATGGCCCCGAGTATCAGCAGCAGCAGGTTCAAAAGAATCAGAAAGACCAGTTTACTGGTAACGCGGGCTTGAATCAGGTTAAACAGGTGCATGGGCACTTCGGCGTCTATTAAAAAATTTGTCGATGCCAGCGCCACGCCCAGAATAAGCAAAATCCCGCCCACCATCACCATGGACTCCCGCATAATGGCCGGAAGCTGACCCGGTTTAATCTCTTTGTAAATAAACACCTCAACCACCAATACATACATGGCCGTAGCCGCTGCAGCTTCTGAAATGGCAAAAAATCCTCCATAAATGCCTCCCATCACAAAAAACGGCAGCGGTATTTCCCAAATGGACTCCCTCAGCGCGGCAACAGCTTCCCGGACAGAAAAAGAGTGATAAGGAGTGGGATTGCGACGGTTTTCCCATAAGCTCCAGAATGACAGCAGCAATACCATAAGAAGCGCGGGAAGAATGCCCGCCAAAAACAGATCGTTGATGGAAACATTTTCTCCGATACTCATTTGCTGGGCAATGATGCCGTAAAGAATAAGCGGAAGCGAGGGCGGCAGCAGCAGCCCCAGACTGCCTGAAGATGTCACAAGCCCCATACTGAATTTTTCCCGATATCCGGCCCGGATTAAAGCCGGATAAAGGAGAGCACCGAGCGCAACGATGGTTACCCCTGAAGCACCGGTAAAAGCGGTGAAGAATGCACATGCCACAAAGGCCACAATGGCCAGACCGCCCGGCATCCAACCCAGAAAGGCCTGGGTAAGCCGGACCAGGCGGTACGACGTCCGGCTTTCTCCCAGAACGTACCCGGCAAAGGTAAACAGCGGCAAAGCCAGCAGAATCGGCGTGTCGGCAATTCTATAAATTTCAATGGCAATTACCGACAGGTTCACATCCAGGTAATAAAAACCGAGCATCGCAACAGCCAAAATAACCGCAAAAATCGGCGTACCCAGGACAGCCAGGAAAATCAGTATCAGGGCTAAAATGTATGAAATCACGATGGGGAGTTAACGATTTTTTTTAAATTCACAAACGATAATAATAAATAACGAAGCGCAATCACGGTGAAGGCAAAAGGAATGATGGCCTCGCACAACCAGGCCGGCACCCGTGAAAAGGCCATGCCGCCGTCGACAAACTCCATCTGTACAAACAAAAAACTGTAATAGGCAACGATCATACAAATTAAAGCGGTAAACAGTCTAACCACAAAGTTGGTATAGACTTTGGCGCGCTCCGGCAGATAACGATCAAGCAGGTTAATGGCGATGTGATTGTCCTGGCGGCTTGCCACCATGGCGCCGATAAGGCCGACCCAAAGCACCAGAATGCGAAGCATGACATCACTCCAGACAATACCGGCTCCGAACAGATTTCTAAGAAAAATTTGTGTTACGGCCATGCCAATCATCAGAAGGAGCAATCCCACCAGAATAGCGTCTTCCACCCATTGAAGGATCATCCGGGTTCGTTTTGTAAAAGATATATGTTGATGGTTATTCATGGGTATGAAGTTGCTTTGAACGATAGTCGTTAAGAAGGTTTTCCAGGGTGTTGACCATGCCCTGAGATAATTTGCCGGCGGTAATCAGCTGCCTGGGAACTTTCCGAGCATCAGTATACCATTTTTTCAGCGCTTCACCGGCAGGATTGATAAATTCAACCCCCTGGTTGCGTAAGGTCTCCAGAGCCTTAACATTGTCTTTGCGGTTCAGCGAGTCCAGTTCACGGAAAATACGTCCCATTATGTCGCGAAAGGTCCGCTGGTCCTGACTCGATATTTTTGCAAAGGCCTTGCGATCCACAGCCAACACTCCGTAAATATACAAAAACGGCTCGTTCATCAGATAATTAATCTGGGTATGCCATTGCAGGGCCACTGCCCCGATGGGCGGAGTGGTGACCGTATTGATCAGACCGGTTTGCAGGCCGGCCCGCACATCGGCGATGGATAAGGGAAAAGGAGTGATGTCAAAAGCCTTGACCGCTTCAAGGATCATGGGGTCATTGTCCGGAATCCAGACTTTTTGCCGGCGCATATCTTCAACGGTTCTTATGGGCACGGTTGACATCACATAGGCAAAGCCGCCTTCAGCAATCCCAAAGATCACAAACCCTCCCTTTTCAAGCCCCTCGGAAATCGCCTGGTCCAGATGCTCACGAACATAATCCACCTCTTCAAAGGACCTGAATATAAGCGGCAGGCTGTAAATCTGATCGTCGGGATAAACGTTGGATAAACTCCCGCCCACAACCGCGCCCCCATGCAGCTGCCCGATGCGGATTTTTCGGAGAACCGCCTTATCATCTCCCATTACCCCGCCCGGATAGTATTTAATCGTCGCCCGCTTGTCGGTTTTACGGGCCAGTTCCTCGGCGCCTTCCCTCATTTTTTCCATCCATACGGATCCTTCCGGCGATAGGGTGGCGATCTTGAACCGCATGGCCTGGGCCTGACCGGTTAATATCACCATAAGCATAAGGGTAATAATTCTTATCATCCTGAAAATACCTTTCTATGTCTTTTTAGAAATAGTCCTCTGCACTATCCAAAAGCTCCCGGGCCTTTTGCTGTGCCAGGGCATTGCTCAATGCATATCCCGGGATATCCGGTTGGGCCTTTAGCACCTCGTTTAGAAGCCGGTCGTGCAGTTCCCGCTCAAACATCAGGCGGGCGTAATGTCTGGCATACAACACCTTAACCATCAAATTTTTATTGTTTGAAATATCCAGGGCACGCTCAAAATGTTGGCGCCCCACCTGCGGCTTGCCGCCCAAAGCCGGCGGGAGAAATGTTGCCAAAACACCCAGATACAAATGGGCAGCACCGTCATGATAGCATTCATCCAATTCCACAACCCGCTCCATAATGGCCTGGACACGGGAAATTTCCGCAACCGCGTTCCAGTCCTCGCGATGGGCCTGAATCCAGGCAGACCAGGCCGATCCCAGCGTGAACAGATCCGGCACATCCTTGACATTCAACCTGGAAATAACGGTCTCAAATTCCTGAAAGTTGATCTGCCGGAGGGGGCAGGTATCTGACCTGCGAACACAAATGGCTCGCAAAGCGTAATCCAGCGCTTTATGGGTCAGTTTTTTAGCCCTAACCTTATCTTCAACGAATACATCCGTATACGCCGTATATATGTCTGCGGCCGAACGAAGCAAAGATTCGTTGTCCGGATTGCGGTAGAGCATACTGTCAATCATGAGCAGGTATGCCGGTCCACCAGCTTCAACCGTGGCCGGATCGTTGTTATTCAGGATAGCGAGAGAGAGGCTTTCGGTCATATCGACAGTCGCTGATGAGATAAAAGAAGAGCATCCACACAGCAATATCGCGCATAGAATTATATAACCCGGTACGGCAAATAAAATAATCCGCCAGTATCTAATGCTGCTGATGTTTTGGTAAAAAGACATTAAAACACAGCGGCCGGATTTCATACCTGGTTCACTGTTTAAGACAATATACATTTTGCATGAATACCCGTCAGATTGTTTTGTTGCAAAAAGTTTTTAATGAATCCAATTTGACATTCAGGCATCAGAAAGTCAAGGCGATCCTATTCATATTATACCTAAAAAGTCATATTTATTGAAATTTAGAAATGAACGACTCAGTTACAGAATATAACATGTATTTCTATGTTTTCTTTCTCCGTAACCGTTCACAGGTTCAGGATTCAACATTCAGGGTTAAGGACAAAGAAGGCATTGAAGATTCGAAGTCCTCATTACAAATGTTCATTTTCCCGGGTAATTGCCAATTCAGCTTCAAATTTTTGGAACAATCAGGCCTGATGAAAGGATTGTTGACTGATGATTGTCGATTGATGATTGAAGACCAAAACCTTATTCCTGAAACCTGAAACCTGACACCTGAAACCTTATTCCTGAAACCTGACACCTGAAACCTGAAACCTCAAGTCCTTATGCTGACACCTGAAACCTGAAACCTTATTCCTGAAACCTCAAGTCCTTATGCTGACACCTGAAACCTGAAACCTGAAACCTTATTCCTGAAACCTGAAACCTGACACCTGAAACCTTGAACCCCTGAACCTTTGAACCCGTGAACGCCTACAAATATAATAAGTTGAATTAATAACTGATCAAAACCTCAATCATTGGATAAGTATGAAAATCAGTATCAGTATTTTTTTTCTGGGAGCAGTCATTGGACTTCAATATGCCAGTACCTGCCTGGGAAGTGAGGGCAAACCGGCGAGTCCAATAATATCTTTGAAGGTTGACAATGAGCCCCTGCGCAGCGTTCTGGAAAAAATATCGAACATTTCAGGTTATGGATTTACCATTCAAGGCGTTTTGACAGAACGGCAGATAAATATGGTGCTTGAAGATGTTTCTCTAGAAGAGGCGCTCAGCCGACTGTTGTGGAATCTGAATCATGTGATTGTCTGGAGACAGGGGGAAAAGAAAATTATCGTGTTTATCATTAATGAGCGTGGCAGCCCGAGCGAAAGCAGGATAAGAGACAATTTTTTTCCCGCAGAAGATAATCTCCGAAAAAATCAAAGAAATCTGCCCGGTAAAACACCTGGTACCATGCCGGGGCACACCCTGGATATGACTTCAAAACGGACACAAAGCCCAGCCGGGTTAAAACCGTCGATCAGCGGAAGAGACATGAGTTTTGTGCAGGGCACCCGGACCATAGTAGACTGAAGCAATGCCTGCTGAACAAAATATTATCTATGAATATAGCATAGCTGAGTCAGGAAAATTTAAATCTCACCGATCAACCGGTTTGAGCTATACGGTTTTCATTGCCGGGTCGATCTTTATTATCCCCTTTCTGTACTCTTCAACAACCATAGATCCTGTACTGACGCTTCGTTTTACGGCCTGGGCGATTTTGACCTTTCTAATGATTTTAATGACGGGCTGCCAAAACCAGCGGATGAAAAATTCTCTTGATGATGGAATGATATACCGTGCCGTATTTCCAATACTCACGGGTTACTTGCTGATTTCCGCATTATCCTTGATAAAAGCCATCAATGTGACGGAAGGAATTTTTGAATGGCTGAAGATTTTTTTGTCCATCTCGTTTTTGCATGCCGCCTGCCGTGTTATCGGAACTCATCAAAAAGCAGTTTTGAACCTAACCAAATCGATGGCTTTGACCGGAATCCTCTTCAGCGTTGTGGGAATTTGCCAATACCTGGATCTGGCTTTTACCTTCATTCCCGGAAACTATAAGATTTACGCCACCATGGTCAACAAGAATCTTTTCTCATCGATTCTGTTCTTAATACTTCCTTTTGCTTCATACATCGGGATACGGTGTTCAGGCACCTGGAAAATGATTGGACTGGCATCAACCGCTTTGATCGGCTTATCCATTGCCATTGCCGGAAGTCGTGCGGTTTGGGCAGCGCTGCTGGTTTCCACCGCTGCGATGTGTTTGCTCAAACTTATTTATCAGAATAAAAGAATGCCATCCGAAAAATATTTTCCTATCCATCACCTCGGCCTCTTATTTTGCGCCGCTTTCATGGGGTTGGGTATCATTTTAAGCGCCATCAATCAAACTTCTGGTTCAATGGTATCTACAACCTCATTATCGCAAAGAATCCGGCTTTGGGAAAAATCTCTGAAGATGACAATGGCAAATCCTGTAGGGGGGATTGGCTTAGGACAGTGGAAAATCATTTGTCCGGAATACGTAATGGATCACTCAGAACAACATCCGGATGAACCCTCGGCACCCGTATATTTCCAACGTCCTCATAATGACTATTTATGGGTGTTGACAGAATCGGGTTTTGGGGGCTTGCTCTGTTATCTCGCCTTTTTTGCAACATTGATCTTTTATTGCCTTCGGATTATATACAGAACAAACCATCCGGACACCCTGTGTTTTTCAACCCTGATGCTCTTTGGCATCACCGGATATATGGTCATATCCTTTTTTAGTTTTCCAAAAGAGCGAATTGTACACAACATCTTTTTAATGATTACCGCCGCCTGTATTCTAACCGCTTACCAGGGGTTATTTCCAATTCGAAAAAAGGTTCCCGCCCCGGGCCGAAGGGCATTGGACATTGGTATGTTATGCATACTCGTGTTTTGTATGGCTGCCGGCTATATCCGCATATGTTCCGAAGTCCATGTTCTCCGGGCTTTATCCGCTAAAAAAGCCGGGGACTGGCAGCAGGTCATCTATGAAATCGACAAGGTTTATTTGCGATTTTACAATATGGATCCGGTTGCCATGCCACTGTCCGGATATAAAGGTCTGGCCAGCTTTTCTCTGGGTCATATTGAAGACGCCTATGAGGATTTTCGCAATGCCGTGCAAGTCCACCCAAACCATATCGATGTATTGAACAATCTTGGAACCTGTGCAGCGCTGCTCAACGATTCCCGGCGCGCGGTTGAATACTACAACCGGTCTCTGACCATATTCCCGGGATTTAAACAGGCGCGAAGCAATCTGCGCCTGATGTCAGGGAAACCTGCGTTCTGAGGAGCCCTTTTTTTAGATGTCAGGCGGGGTGATTAAAATTGCCCATAGTACGGCTTTAAAAAATATCCCCAAGTTAGTTCGCTTCGCCCCGGAGGGAATACTGGCCCCGGTGAAATAGAAAAAAGTTTCACTGGGTAAAAATGATGGAACATTGGAATATTGGATTTAAAGGAATGAAGCCAATTGAAACAGATGATTTTCTGCTTTTCGTGCCC
>CAYPIW010000146.1:0-12790 GCA_964410925.1 uncultured Desulfobacteraceae bacterium | reverse complement strand
ATAAAACGACTGTCCCTGATATTCCAGTGTGTTGCGATGTGTCCATCCATCTTTGAAACTCAAACCCGGCGTTGATGTTTGTACATCTATCCGAACACGGTCCTTAAATATTGTTATTTCATTAGAAAGGATTTCTTCCACATTTGTAAGAGATGCTGTGCCTATCCCGGCCTCTAAAAGAGCGTCAAGAAGGCGTTGGGTATTTTCAGGAGTGGCGTCAATAAGAATATCTAAATCAAATGTAGCCCTTGGGACTCCATAAAGAACAGAAGCTATACCTCCGATCACAATATATTTGACTTTATGTTTCTGAAAGGATGCGAACACGTCCTTGAGTCGGTTGAGCATCTTTTTTTCCTGCGAGATCAGGGTTTATTTCTAATGCCAGGTCTGTGAAATGACAAAGAATCTCCATCCGTTCTGATATAGGAAGTGCGCGGAACCAGAGAACTTTTGCTTCTATTGATTCATCGTTTCTATTGTGAGAAATTTGATTCATATAGGTAACTTAACAAATTTTTATTATTTTTTCAACGTATAACTCGTGTCCATCCATAAATGTGGATTTTTGTTCAAGATCAAGCCTCAGGCCCCGCTTCTCTCCGAGGCGTAGGATTGTAACTCTACGAGCCGGAGGCCAGCCCGTAGGGCTTACAGGCCGGCTTCCGGCTCGTAGAGCCTACAGCTCCGAGAGAGGGTAGAGCCTACAGCTCGGAGAGAGCGTAGCGACTCCTTAACTTTAGCTCACTTCAAACTTTAGCTCATTTGTAACTTTTCTGGTTTATCCGGTTTAAGTTTCTCTAAAGAAAAGGAGTATATATGACGAAGGATAACGGAATAATTACCTGTTCGGATGATGGAAAACTCCATGTTCCTGATGTTCCGGTGATTCCCTTTATCGAAGGTGACGGCACCGGGCCGGACATCTGGCGGGCTGCCCGGCGGGTATTGGATGCGGCGGTGTCGAGTTCTTACGGCAGTGACCGAAACATACGATGGCTGGAGGTTCTGGCCGGTGAAAAAGCTTTTAATCAGACGCAAACCTGGCTTCCGGAAGAAACCCTGAAACAGATTCGGAAACATCGCGTTGCCATAAAAGGGCCGTTGACCACTCCCGTGGGGGAAGGCATCCGGAGTATTAACGTGAGCTTGCGACAGGAACTGGACCTTTATGCATGTGTTCGGCCGGCAAAATATATTACAGGCATTCCAAGCCCCATGCTCAGGCCCGAGCAGGTTAACATGATCATTTTCAGAGAAAATACCGAGGATGTTTACATGGGTCTTGAATGGCAAGCCGGGTCCGCAATGGCGAAAAAAATCATCGATTTGGTAAAAGATGAGGATGGAAGGGAAATTCGAGCCGGATCCGGTATCGGGTTAAAACCCATCAGCCGCTTCGGAACCCAACGCCTGGTGCGGATGGCCATCGAGTACGCTATCAGGCATAAAAACAAAAGTGTTACCCTGGTTCATAAAGGAAATATCATGAAGTTTACCGAAGGTGCGTTTCGGAGCTGGGGATATGAAGTTGCCCGGGAAGAATTCGGGGAATGGATCATTACTGAAGAAGATCTGTGGCAAAAACATAACGGAGAAATTCCTCCGGACAAGATTGTGATCAAGGATCGGATCGCAGATGCCATGTTTCAGCAGATTCTGTTGCGTCCCGCAGAGTATGATGTGCTGGCCATGCCCAATCTGAACGGCGATTATATGTCCGATGCTCTGTCTGCAATGGTGGGAGGACTGGGTTTGGCGCCGGGAGCAAATATCGGTGACGGCTGTGCTCTTTTTGAGGCCACCCATGGCACGGCTCCGAAATATGCGGGACAGGATAAAGTGAATCCCGGATCTTTGATCCTTTCCGGGGCCATGATGCTGGACTACCTTGGCTGGAATGAGGCCGCAGACCGAGTCAGGGACGGATTGGTCAAAACCGTGGAGCAAAAGCGAGTCACTTATGATCTGGCGAGACAGATGGAGGGTGCAGTTGAAGTCAAATGCTCAAAATTCGCAGAGGAAATTATCCGTAATCTTTAAATACGGTACTCACCAACGACAGACCCATGAAAAAAGTCTTGCCGCCTGCGGTGATTCTTATAATCAGCTTCGGTTTGTGCATCGCGATTGTCTGGATAATAATTGTTTTGTAAATCTGGGAAAGACCTCGCGCGGCACCGCGCTTTCCATGATGTCAAAATTACAGCGAATCAAAATTTTAATGGTAACGGAATTAAGTGATTCTGTTTGTGAATCCATGGGTGTCGAAAAAATTTCCATGGATCGGGCAAAAATTCATGTGAAACACTCCAGCGGCTCCCTGGCGGCAATACCAAATGCCGACCTGTTGATAAAACGTTCGGCCGGATGTAAATCAAGACCGCTGGTAAACGATGATCCTTGTCTATTGACAAACCGTGACTCCGAAGCCATTTTTTAGATAACAGGTGTCAGGTTTCAGGTGTCAGGAGTAAGAAACGAATTAGCTGACACCTGAAACCTGACACCTGAAACCAAATAGCCATGGCAATCTTAGCAAACAACAGTCTTGATTTACACCCCGTTCGGCTTGAGCCTGTGTGAGATCTTGATTCTTATGTTTGCTTGACATTTATAAGGTTAGCGGTTAACCAGATAAAGATTGTATAACATAAACCGTCTAAATCGGACTTTTTACGACTTCATCAGAATTAAGAGGGAATATGCATGGCAAAACCTAAGTTAAAAGCGCATGTAATAAACCGGGAATGGTGCAAAGGGTGCGGCATATGTGTTCATTTTTGCCCTAAGAATGTACTGGAACTTGATGAAGAGGACAAGGTGGTTGCCATGCGTCGGGAAGATTGTATTTGCTGCAGGATGTGCGAACTTCGTTGTCCGGATCTTGCCATCGAAATAGAAACGGAACAGGGTTGATTATGAAAAACCGGAACATCAAATTTATTCAGGGTAATGAAGCATGTGTTGAAGGCGCCCTGTATGCAGGCCTTGATTTTTTTGCAGGATATCCCATAACCCCTTCCACGGAAATTGCCGAACTTTTGTCATACCGATTGCCCCGAAAAGGGGGCAAGTTTATTCAAATGGAAGACGAAATTGCTTCCATGGGCGCTATTATCGGGGCATCCCTTACCGGAAGGAAAGTGATGACCGCCACCAGCGGTCCGGGCTTTTCCCTTATGCAGGAGGCCTTGGGATACGCAATCATGACGGAGATTCCTTGTGTTATCGTTAATATACAGCGGGGCGGACCTTCAACAGGCCTCCCCACCCACGTGAGCCAGGGGGATGTGTATCAGGCTCGCTGGGGAACTCACGGGGACCATGCCATTGTCACCATTACCGCATCCAACCACCAGGATGTGTTTCAGACCACCGTGGATGCCTTCAATATTTCGGAAACTTACAGAACCCCCGTTATCCTGCTGTATGATGAAGTCGTGGGACACACACGGGAACGGCTTGTGCTGCCCGAACCAGGGGAACTGCCGTTAGTGGAAAGACTCAGGACATCCGTAAGAGAAGGCGTAAACTATCATCCCTATCTGCCAAGGGAAGACGGCCGCCTTCCCATGTCTGATTTCGGCGGGGTTCACCGATATAATGTGACCGGTTTGTTTCACGATATGTGGGGATTTCCGTCAGATAATCCCGAGGTGGTCCATGATCTTATTCGTCATTTGGTGGATAAGATCCGAAACAATGTCAATCAAATTGCCCGCTTCAAGGAGTATTACCTTAAAGATGCCAAATGTATTCTAATTTCTTACGGGTCATCGGCCCGGTCGGCCCGGCATGTGGTGGAATACCTCAGACCCAGGGGGGAAAAGCTCGGCCTTCTGGAACTACAGACCCTGTGGCCGTTTCCCCATGATATTGTGGATGAAAAATGTATAAATGCAAAACATATCGTGGTGGTTGAGATGAACATGGGCCAGATTCTGCGAGAAGTGAAACGGGCCGTGGAACGACCCGAGAGGGTGTTTATGGCAAACCGAATTGACGGCGTTTTCATAACCCCTAAGGATATCAGAGACATCCTGCGGGTTATCCAGGGAAAGGGAGTGTGATTCATGGCAATAAAGGATTATATCAGAGAAAGATTTTTTCCGCATATATGGTGTCCGGGGTGCGGACACGGGATCGTTCTGAACTGTCTTTTGAGAGCCATAGATAAACTGGGAATGAGCAAAAATGAAATCGTCGTGGTTTCAGGGATCGGATGCTCTTCCCGGATTTCGGGATATGTTGATTTTCACACCCTTCATACCCTTCACGGCCGTGCCCTGGCGTTTGCCACGGGCGTTAAAATGAGTCTTCCGGAGCTGAATCTGATCGTTCCCATGGGAGACGGGGATGCACTGGCCATCGGCGGCAATCATTTTATCCATTCGGCCCGTCGAAATATTGATATGACCGCCATTGTTATGAATAATCGCATTTACGGAATGACCGGCGGGCAGTATTCACCGTTGTCGGGGTATGGAACCCTGGCCACCACGGCACCCTATACCAATATAGATAACGCGTTTGATACGGTAGAGCTGGCAACCGCGGCAGGTGCTTCTTTTGTGGCCCGCAGCACCACCTATCATGTTCAGCAGCTCACCGAGATATTAAAGCAGGCGATTTTGCACGAGGGATTCTCAGTGGTGGAAGTATTATCCCAGTGCCCCACCTATTTTGGAAGAAAGAACCGAAAGGGAACTGCGGCGGATATGATGGAATATTACAAAAATAATACCACACCGGTGGGATCCAAGGCCAAAAAGGAAAATCCCGACCTTATTGAACGGGGTGTTTTTGTGGAAAAAGAGATGCCGGAATACTGTAAGGAGTATGACAAAATCATTGAAAGGGCCAGGAAAAAAAAAGCTTAATAGTTTCTGCCGATTCAAATACGTTTTGCCTGGATTATTGAATCGGCGGTTTCAACAGCCATTGATGAGGATTTCGGGTGTTATGGAATAAGAGAGGGCATCATGGAAAAATGCAGGTTGGTATTTTCAGGCTCGGGCGGGCAGGGGGTTATTACCGCTGCCATCATACTGGCCGAGGCGGCGGTACTTTATGAAAGCCTGAATGCGGTTCAGTCACAAGTCTATGGGCCGGCAGCCCGGGGGGGAGCCACACGAGCTGATGTTATTATTTCCGATTCTGAAATCCATTATCCCAAGGTGATCCAGCCCAATGTTCTGGTTTGCCTCACCCAGGAAGCCTATAGTAAATTTTATCCCATCATCCGACCCGGCGGGATTTTGATTACAGATACCCGTTATGTCAGGATTCACAGGAAAGTCGATGCGCAGCAGAAAGAGCTTCCCATTTACCGGACGGTGATGGAAGAAATCGGCAA
Source organism: uncultured Desulfobacteraceae bacterium (assembly GCA_964410925.1). Lineage (GTDB taxonomy): Bacteria > Desulfobacterota > Desulfobacteria > Desulfobacterales > UBA11574 > S5133MH16. The sequence continues at coordinate 7,431 of CAYPIW010000146.1, read as the reverse complement.
CCCCATTGTGCTTAATATCTGCATGCTGGGTGTACTGATCCGAATGACAGGTCTTATCAAAGCCGAATCCATCATGAAAGTTCTCAAAGACCGGATTCCTCCCGATTTTCTGGAGATGAACCGGAAGGCCCTGGACCTGGGGATGAACCTGGCAGAAGGTGCTATAAGCTGATATGGATGCGGGATTATATATCCATATCCCTTTTTGCGTTAGAAAGTGTCCCTATTGTGATTTTTATTCCATAACCGATGGGTCGCTGCATTCTGCATTTATGGACGCATTGATATCTGAAATGCGCATGACCCGGGATCGGAATTTAACGTTTGACACCCTGTATATGGGTGGGGGTACCCCATCGGTTCTGGATACAAAAACAATCGGAAAAATAATTGAGACCGCCCGTCAATCCTGTGAAATTCTTCCCCATGCTGAAATTACCCTGGAAGTCAATCCCGGCACCGTTGGTTTGACACAGTTCGAGGGGTATCGATGTTCCGGCGTCAATCGAATAAACATCGGCGTTCAGTCGTTTGATCCCGTGAATCTTCAGTTTCTCGGGCGTATCCATTCCGTCGATGATGCTCATGCTGCGGTAACCCGGGCACAAAAGGCCGGGTTTGAAAACCTGGGGCTGGATCTGATTTACGGCATCCCCAACCAGACAAAAACATCGTGGCTCAGGGACTTGAAACTTGCGGTCGAGTCTGAGCCCCAGCATCTTTCCTGTTACATGCTTTCATTTGAACCGGGTACCCCTCTATACAGAGATTTGAAAGAAAATCGCCTGAAGCCTTTGGCCGAATCTCAGGTATGCGGGCTGTTTGAGACCACACTGGAATTTTTAGACACCCAGGGTTATGTTCAGTACGAGATATCAAATTTTGCGCGCAAAAGCATAAACAGCTCCGGCCTCAAAAGCGCCGGGTGTAACCGGTCCCGGCACAATTTGAAATATTGGAATTTCGAACCATATATCGGATTCGGACCTTCGGCCCACTCATTTATAGAGCCGGAACGATACTGGAATTGCGCCAATGTGAAAAAATATATACAGGATCTTGATGCCGGAAGACCTCCCCGTGCCGGAGAGGAACGGCTCAGTATGGAACAGCTCATGATTGAGGCGATTTACCTGGGACTGCGACAGACAAAAGGCATATTCATCGATATTTTTGATAAAAAGTTTGGCGTAAGTTTTGAAATAATGTTCGAAGACACCATCGAACTGCTGGAATCAAAAGGACTCATAGAGGTTTCTCAAAACCGGTGCGCGCTGACATGTAAAGGCATGCTGTATCTGGACAGTATTGCATCCATGTTTATATAAAACTGCAAAGCAATTTTATGTGGAGAGCGTTTTAATTAAAACGTTCATATAAAATCTGGCGTGGCTCATGGGGGCGGCCAGGTTGGCGCGATGGTTTGCCAGGATGCCGCTTAGACTGCTGTTGGTGATCAACAACGGATCGATTTCAGACGCATGATGACACGATTCGATGGCGTGATGAAGAACATCGGTGCCCCGCCGGGATTCCAGGACGTTCAAGAAATCCTCGAGAACCGCTTCCAGAATGGTTCGCATGGCGCTTGCAACTCCCTGGGCATAAAAAAAATAATCATCCGCCTTAAAAAAACTTATCGAACTTCCGTCATCCTCTTTGGCTTTGACCAAATTTTCCTCACAGCTTCCCAGCAGGTCTTCGTAAGCCATGAGCAACGGGATTAAATTGTCGGTTCGGGTATGAAACCTGGCTTCACCTTTTTCAAGGTTTTTTTGGTAGTTCCTCAGTTCATCGAGGCCGTCATTGTATTTTGATTCCGGAGAGGGGAACCAGTATGTATCCGCTTTGATCATAAACCAGTTCATGGCATTTTCAAGATTTCTGTCAAATGCTGCGGTGGCCCCTGTACGGGATATGCGCTCGGCCAGGATAACAGCGGTTCTCCGGGTGACTTCCAGAACCCCCAGTTGGAAATTATTTACGTTGTCCGTAACATTCAGGATGTCATTGACTCGCCATCCCCAGAATCTTTCATGGAGTTCATAAGACAGAGGTTTTATGGTTGCCTCTACAAAAGCCACCCCTTTTGGCCGGGGTTTGGTTTCTTCAATTTCTGCAAACGTATGCGTTGCCGGTGCATGGCCGGAGACTGCCTTTTTTTCTATAGGGGCGGGGAGGGGATGTTCGGGTTTTTTCACTTCCGCTAGGTGAGGCGCTGCCTGGGTAACGGTTTTAGCGGTTTCTTTTTTAGCCAGGTGGATGACCTGATCCGCTTTGACAATTCCCACAAGTTTATTGGCCGTGTCGGTCACCGGAACCGTTTGCAAGTGATGCCGGTCCATTAAATCTTTTATTTTTTCATTGCTTAAACCGGTCTTAACGGACATGACATTACTGTCCATAAAATTTTCAAGAGGAGAATCGGAAACCGCAAACATGAGTTGCTCCATTGAAACCTTACCCAGCAGTTTTTCGTGCTCATCAACAACAAACAGATGAACAGGTTGCTTTATATCCCGTTGTTTTTCTTTGAGATGTTCAACGGCTTTCTGAGCCGTGAGCGCTTTATTAAGGGCAATAAAATCCGGACTCATGATGTGGCCTGCCGTATCCTTGTCATAACGGCGCTTTTTATCAGTGGTTTCGGGACCTTTTGTCACTTCGGTGTGTTTTGTGGTTTTGGGGGTTTCAGTGGCTTCGAGGGGTTCAACGGCTTTGAGGACTTCTTTTCCCGCCGGTTCATGGGAAATTTCGGGTTTGGTTTCGTCCGGAGAAGGAATCTCTCGGACAGGGCTGTCCGTTTTATGAGCGACTTGAACCTGGGAGGGCTTTTCGAAAAACCCAAGCACGGCGCCGAACATCCAGATGCCCACAACTGCCAGCAGGGTACAGACGATTATTCGTTTGGTGGCAAACCGTTTGAATTCAGTTTGTTGATCATCATTATTTTTGCCGTTGTTTGAATTTTCCATTATCTATCTCCGTCCTGGCAGTATGTATCCGATTTTTAATCTTTCCCGGATTCATTTGAAACTCATTTCATTCTAACCGGAGTTTATTGGGATAGCCTTTAAATTTCAAGTAAAAAATTGACGGTCTCGTAAAAAGTCCAACTTCTGCGTTGTGCTGCATTTCGCAATCATTCAACGTACGAAAAGTACGCGTCATGATTTCAAAATTTGCACGCCTTGAATTTGAACTTTTTACGAAACCGTCTAAATCGGACTTATTACGAAGCCGTGAAAAATTGAGTTGTTACCTGTTTCTCAGTTTGCGGGTATCACCGATACGGATGGTCACGTTCTGGGTGTCAAAGTATTCTATCAACGGTATCAGGTACTTGCGTGATACACCAGCTATTTCTTTGAACTGCGGGGTTGTCATCTCTTCGTGATTCATAAGGAAGTCGACAAGTTTTTGCTGTAACCCTTTCACGGCCCGGGTATGAAAATAAAGATCTTCTTTAACTCTGACAATCATGCCTTCATCCACCAAAAGCATGAGAACGTCTTTGGCCCGCAATTGTTCTAAGTTGAGGGTATTGCACAGTTCTTTGAAATACGGGGGCGTGAGGCCGTTTTTACGGTAGGCGTCAAGAATCCTTTCCCTGACATCCGCCTGGTCAACACCCAGGGAAACCGTATGTGAGCTCAGGCGGACCGTATTTTCCTCTGCAACGATCTCCTTGTCTTTTATCATCTGGCTGAGGGCCAGATTAAAAAGCTTTGCCCCCTGCAAATCCGGAAACTTGGACCTGAGTTCTTCTTTGGGCATACCGGTTTTAAGGGGATTGGCCTGATGGTAGTGGCTCAAAAAATTTGAGGTTTCCCTTTTGAATCTATCCAGGCTGTTTTTATGAATGTAAGTCCGGTTTTCCTTGTCAACCAGAATAACCGTTTGTTTTGACAAAACATCCTGCATGATGTTTTGAAGCTCTTTTTCATGCAGGCCGGTCATTATTTTAAGATCCGAAAACATGACCCCCTGATAACCGGATTCACCCACATGATAAGAAACGATGTTTTCGGGGCCTTGATCCATCAATCCTTTTAATCCCTTAATTATTTCAGGTTTGAATCGTTTATGCTTTTGCGGAATGGGGTTAAGAATAGTTCCGCCGCCGATGGTACGTACCGGGGAGTAACTTCGTATGACGAAACGATCGTCTTTTATGAGTGCAAGAGGAGAATCGATTCGCAACTGGGCCGGGGCGGCTTCACCCGGGGGAAGTTCCTCTTGGTCGAGCAAAATCAGGATACCGAGTACTTCACTGGTCCCGGTATGAAATCTGATCCGGGTACGGTTTTTGATGGGTTTTTTATTGCTGCCGAGATAGTGTAACCAGACGTCTATCATGTAGCTCGGTTTTAATGCCCCCGGGCTTGACAGAACATCACCCCGATACACCGAAGCTTTTTCAAGTCCCTGAAAATTAACGGCAGTTCGCATGCCGGTTTCTGCTTTGTCTACGGTGAGGTTGTGGACCTGAATCCCCCTTACTTTTGAAGTGATTCCGGATGGATAAAGCACAACCATGTCTCCCGCCCGAACTTCTCCTGAAATCAGGGTTCCGGTGATCACGGTTCCGAATCCCTTCATGGTGAAGACACGGTCAACGGGAAGGCGAAACAGGCTGGAAGGCGGTCTGTCAGGCAACCGGGCGCTTAACTCGTCCAGGGTTTTGATGAATTCAGGGATGCCGTCACCGGTCACCGACGAAACCGGCACAATCGGAGCCTTTTCTAAAAATGTTCCCCGGACAAAATTCCCGATATCCTCGATAACCAGTTCAAGCCATTCTTCATCCACAAGATCGGTTTTGGTCAAAACGACAAGTCCATGCTTAATCCCGAGCAGGGTACAGATTTCCATATGTTCCCGGGTCTGGGGCATTACCCCTTCGTCCGCTGCAATTACCATGGAAACGATATCGATTCCGGTTGCGCCGGCCACCATATTCTTTACAAATTTTTCATGACCCGGAACATCCACAATGCCCAGATGCTGTCCGCCGGGAAGATCCAGATGAGCGAATCCCAGTTCAATGGTAATGCCGCGGCGCTTTTCTTCCTTTAACCGGTCGGTGTTGATGCCGGTCAGCGCTTTAATCAGTGCCGTCTTTCCATGGTCGATGTGCCCGGCGGTCCCGAGGATGATTTGTTTCAATTAAAACTCACTCCTTGAAAAACTAATCTTTTCTTTTTTTTCTAAAGTACTCCAGAACATAAGCCATACCCACCAAAAAAATGGCGAGCCCCGCGACATAAACAATTTCTATTTTTCCATAAAATATACGGGTCAAAACAACGGCAAAAACAGCACCAAATACGGATCTGATGATAAAAATGTTAAATTGAGTCACGGAATATCCTTTTAAGATGGATTAAAACCCTGAAGTTGAAAATATATATTAGAAGGTAAAATTAATCAACATCAAGTTTGACGGTCTCGCAAAAAGTCCGATTTAGACGGTTTCGTAAAAAGTTCAAATTCAAAGCGTGCAAATTTTGTAATCATGAGGAGTACTTATCGTACGTTGAATGATTGCGGAATGTAGCACAACGCAGAAGTTGGACTTTTTACGAAACCGTTAAGTTTGTACCGAAATATTTTAAATATGCAGGCATAAATTAACTTGAAATGGCTTATGCAATCTGTTAATTAATTTATTCTTAGAATGATTATGCTTTAAGGAAAAGTGGTCTAAGGTGAAAGGTAATCTAAACTTTAGTCATTTTAGGCACTTTAGATCACTTTAGGCATTTTTAGCTTGTATGGTGGGTGTAGCTCAGTTGGTAGAGCGTCAGGTTGTGGCCCTGGATGCCGCGGGTTCAAGTCCCGTCACTCACCCCATTTTTTTGTCATTTAAGCCGTGTAAAACGTTCAATTTTGCTTAAGTTCAAGGAAGACGAAGATTCTAACCGGAGACATACATTGAGTATTTCGAGGATTAAAATCTGAGTCTGACCCCAGAGAAATAGTCTACGAGTTTCACGGGGCAGGCACAGAAATTGGGCAAAAGGGGATGTTTTACACGGCTTAAATTCTGCGCCCGTAGCTCAGCCGGATAGAGCGCCGGACTTCGAATCCGTAGGTCGCCCGTTCGAATCGGGCCGGGCGTACCAATGAAATCAAGGGGTTAACCGTTAATGGTTAGCCCCTTTTTTCGTGAAAATCATGAATTGTGCCCGAAATTGTGCCCGCGAGGGATTTTAAGTAGGCTTCCTGTTGCCGGGTTGCCCGTTTCAAATCCGCGTCGCTCACAATGTTATATCGGTCAAATACAGATCTTGTATCTTGACGGGCACAAGATGGAAACAAATAAAAGTTGCTCCAACCTTCTGCCCTTGAGTTTGCTCAAGGACCTGGATGGAAACAACTTTATTGTTCAGTTAATTTATTCCATGATTTGTTTCCAGATTCAAGCGCAAACCTCTTTGATTGATAAAATTTGAACCCATAAAAAAAAAGATGCCCCCGGCTGGACCAGGGGCATCTTCCTTTGAGTACTGAATGTTTTAGTTTTTAAATAGAAATTTTATTTTTCAATCTGTCATAAATCATCATTCGATTCAAAGTACTCTTCTATGCAAATAAGACGATTTTTCTTAATTTTGTAACCGGTAACCTTACCAATTACTTTACCTTGGGCAACAATATCAACAGGCCCTTCGTCTAATTTTTCTTTTATAGCTTGCTCATGGTAAGTCCGGATAATATTCGCTCGGTGGGTATGCTTAAATTTGCAGGGATAAGCCGATTTTCCTTTTTAAATTTTACAAAACAAAATTTATCCATTTTATTTCTCCTTCCGGCGGAAATTACCGCCATTTTATCATTATTAAATTGTTTCATGACACGATTTGTGTTTTTGAATGAACGCTTCGATGTCATTTCGGTCGATCAACATCTTCCGACCGACCTGAACATAAGGAAGCTGGCCGTCCCAGATCTGGGTCCGCCAGAACCATTCGGTCGCGCCGATTTCGTTCACAAGTTCTTTGATTGAATACAGCCGTTTCACGGGCACATTCTGGGCACATCCCCTTGTAACCACTTGAATCACCTCCTTATATTTCGGATCTTTGGATTGCATATCCAATGGTCTAAATTTAATTTTGGTTTATTTTGAAAGGGTGACCCCTATGATTGGGGCCACTTCTCTTTTTCAATGAGACTCATGCTGATGGTTAACTTCAAAGATCCTCACTGTAAGGCCTATCGTGAGTTTATTAAACATTTCAGATTTATGGCCACATAGTTTTGAATTTCCATGTAAATACAAATAGTTATAAAGAATGTGCCGCCCCAAAATATGTATACACTGATTTATTGCAATGATTATAGAGCAAACAAAAGATATTATCAACTATAGGCAAATCAATAACAACCTTAATTAAGTAATAAGAAAGAGATTTGTTTAATAAT
>CAYPIW010000145.1:0-36863 GCA_964410925.1 uncultured Desulfobacteraceae bacterium | reverse complement strand
GTCATTCCGGCGAAAGCCGGAATCCAGTCTTTTCAATCAGTTGCAGAGCACCTGGACTCCGGTTTTCACCGGAGTGACGACTTTTTGCGAGTTCATCAATATTGCTCTGCACTATTATTATGCTCGGTGATCCTCCGGATTCAAACGAGATTATTCACGGCATTCATTATGGCATCATAGTCAGGCTCTTTAGAAATCTCATTAACCATCTGAATATATCGGATAATGCCTTCACGATCCACCACAAAGACAGATCTGGCCAGTAACCGAAGTTCTTTAATTAAAACTCCGTAAGCGGTCCCAAAAGATCCGTTGCGGTGATCGGACAGCGTGATCACGTTATCCACACCGGCCGCTCCACACCATCGCTTTTGAGCAAAGGGCAGATCCATGCTAATGGTGAGTAGGGTAAGGTCTATGCCTGTATTTCCGGCCTCCTGGTTAAATCGTCGGGTTTCCATGTCACATACCGGTGTGTCCAGGGAAGGTACCGAAGAAATTACGCAGATCTTTCCCTTAAAGGATGAAAATTTGACCGGTGACAGGTCATTGTCAAGAACTTCAAAATCAGGGGCTAAGTCTCCTTCCTTGACTTCTTTTCCAACAAGAGTCAACGGGTTGCCTTTCATTGTGATTATTCCAGTACGTTCTTCCATTTCTCCTCCTTTCATTCAACGCCTGTCAGTTACATCGTTCTGTTTCATCGGGGCAATTATTCCGATTGGGGCGAAACCCCTGAGTTCTTTGGACAGGCTATCCGGTTTCACAAAGAAGCTGCCTTAACCGTTCGCTTAAAAACACGATGGACTCGATATCCAGATGATCGACGATGGTTTCATCAAACAACAATTTTACTTCGGCTTCAAATCCGTCATTTTTGTCTTCATCCCAGAACATGAGCATTACCGGAATTCGAGGAAGTGGGTTGAACAAAATCGCCAGATCAGCCGATTTGATTTCACCGGTCATGTCTAACCCGCCGAGCTGTTTGGCTGCAGCAAGCAGTTCATCGGGCTTGCCCGTAAATCTTTCTATCAAAGGGACCTCAACATGTTCGATCATGGATTTTATCTTAGAAACAGTATTGGGAAATTCAACCAGGCCTTTCCATTTTCCGGAAGGAAGTTTGCATCCTCCCTGCGCCATATGATTATAAATAAAGACCTGTTCCCATCGGGTAAGATCCGACCCATCTTTTTTTAAAATACCCTGTTCTGTAATAATGACGGATTCCGTAAAATAGGGAAGTTCCAGAGCGACACCTTCACCTTCTTTAAACACCTTCCCGCCGATTCTATCCGGCAACTCATTGATTTTCACGGAAGCAGATCGTTGTTTTGCCCATTCCAGAGCGTCCTGAGCCATATCTCTTTTTAGCCATTTACCGGATGCATATTGTTTATCCAGTTCTTTCTGGCACCTTTCAATGACAGCGGCGTCAATATGTGGGCAGTTCCCCAAAGGCAGTTTTTCCGATACCACAATACTGGCAAAGGCCATACAGGCAGGGTATCCACAGTCCCCACAATTGGTTTTGGGAAGAATATCTCTATAAATGTCAACCACAGATAACGGCATAATTTAACGTCTCGGAATTTCTATAACCTATAAAAAATGGACCCTGTTTTTTTCTCGGAGTCGAAAAGTATATGATCCGGCTCGCCATTAATTACAGAATATATGAAGCAATTTATATGCCACCTTATTTTTAACCAAATCCCACCTTACTTTTAACCAAATCAAGGATGGGTAAGAATCATCTGCTTTATTTTCAAGACAATATGAAGACCATTCCTGCAATGAGCGATCTTGGCAATTGATAAAATTTTGAAAAACGGAATGTATATCTGTCTTATGATACAGTTGTGTTTCAGGCTTAATTCCGAGACATCAAAAACTAAGATTTGCCCCGTAACAATCCATATTGATGATATCATCGACAGGCTATCGGACTATAAATGAAAAATTTAATAATTTGGCATGGCTTTTGCTGTAACTCTTATGATTATAATTGTAAAAATTTAGAGAAGATTATATAAGGTGATAAAAAATGAAAGAAGCTCTGTTAATTTTTCTTGCAGCATTGTTGGTATTCATTTTTATTATGTTTATTTTTTCAAAGAAAAGAAAAGCCCGAGACCTTGTCACTTATTATGTCTGTGACATCTGTGGAGAGCGTGACTGCATCTGTCATCGTGTGCACGATAACTCAAAATAAATAAAAAAGCATGAGAGTGTTCTCTCCATGCCTTTTCCGGGCAAAGTGGGACAGAAATCAGACAATTTAGAATCCATATCTATCTTTTAGTCGGCGGGACAATTCTTTCACAACCCCAAAAGCCTTTTCAACGGTTTTTTCTCCATCGGGATTTACCAGACAGCACGTGGCTGGAGAAATTAAGCTTCTCGATATTAGGAATTCTCTGTCTATTCCTCTTACTGCCAGCAAATTCCATACTTCGCTTAATCTTGCTTCCAGGGTATTTGTATTTTCAATTTCAAAAGGTTCAAAATTTGTCGGCACAATGCCCCACGCAATTACGCCGCCACGATCAAGGAATTTTTTTATTGATTCCGAATATGATGAAAACACTTCTCTGTTCTGATAAATATCGAGAGAAAGAATATCAAGATCAAGACCCAGAAGAAAATCCCAATCCGGATTCCCGCATAAATGCACGCCTCTCGGCCTTTGTATCATGGCAAAAAACTGTTCCATCTCGTTTTTGGCTTTTGTGCTGTCGTAACCTGAAAGGGCGCTGAACAGAAATTGCAGGCCGGGCTCATCAACAAACATAAACGCACTGGAATTCATCTTTTTGAGCCGTTCAAGCTGTACATTAATTCGCCGTGACATAAATTCGAACATAAAAGGCCGTATGGTGTCATCGAAAAGAATGGGCTTCTTATCCTGGTCAAGTACATTCAGACCAAAACTGATGGGTCCTTCCAGCTGACCTCGTATGGCGGGCCTGTTCGAGAGATCCAATTCGAGGAAACGATGATAAACCACCGAATATCCCTCGCTGATATCAAAGTACTCGGGCTCATCAAAATGAGCCATGGTTTCTTCAAATTCAGTGATAAATTTTTCCATTGAAAATCTAAGGGTTCTATTTTCCATGTCCAGTAAAATTCCGGGGAAGTGTTCGGCCGCCTGAACATACATATCTTCCATGTAGCTGACATGAGGAAGTTGCGGCCAGAATGGAATATCCATGGTGAGAGCCAGGTCAAGGGCTCTGTCCACATGCTTATGGGGCATTACCGCCATTGCGGTAGTATGAAGATTTCCGGGAATTGTCATAACAGGTTAACCTCATCACTGAAATTTTATTTAACATTATATACAATATATAGACACAATAACCATGCCAAGCTGTAGAATAAAATTTTGTTACGTATTTGGCATAAGGTTTGCACAATTAAAATGCGATTGCCGTTTAAGCAGCATTATCTATATGGCTGTAAAGCGTTCTCGAGAAAGACTTAATAGTCTATTATTCGGGCTTGAGGGATTTTACTCCGGATCATCCGGTGAAAAACAGGCTGGACACAGTTATTGGCATATCAGAACCTTTAGTAACTATTAAAATGCTTATAAGAAATAATTTTTTGATCAAATGTAACTTACAAGATCGTTCCATGATACAATTATGTATCAATAATAAACATGAGACGATTGTATATGCCTCCATTCATTAGAAAACTCATTAGAAAACACAAGACAAGGCACGAGCCATGAAAATATTTTCCAGCATCAGCGCAACCATTGGTGAAACTCCGCTGGTGCGACTCAATACTATTACCCAAGGTCTGGATGCCGAGATACTTGCCAAGCTCGAGTTTTTCAATCCGTTAGGAAGTGTTAAGGACCGGATTGCCGCATCGATGATTGACAGCGCTGAGAGCAAAGGGTTAATCGGTCCGGGTACACTGTTAGTGGAACCTACCAGTGGAAACACAGGGATTGCGCTGGCCTTTATCTGTGCGGTAAAGGGTTATCGTCTTTCCCTCACCATGCCGGACACGATGAGTAAGGAGAGGAAAAAACTGCTTAAGCACCTGGGTGCGGAACTTATCCTTACACCGGGTTCCCAAGGTATGAAAGGGGCCATTACAAGGGCGGAAGAGATTGTCAACGCTCACAAAAACGCATTTATGCCCGATCAGTTCAGGAATCCGGCCAACCCGAAAATCCACAGGGAGACCACTGCACAGGAGATATGGAACGATACCGACGGCAGGGTGGATATACTGGTCGCCGGTGTTGGCACCGGCGGTACCATAACCGGTGTGGCCCAGATGATAAAATCGCTCAAACCAACCTTTAAAGCCATTGCCGTTGAACCTGAAGATTCTCCGATATTATCCGGAGGAAAGGCCGGGTCTCATAAGATTCAGGGCATTGGCGCAGGGTTTATTCCTGATGTGCTGGATATAACAATAATAGATGAAATCGTCACGGTATCGAATGATGAGTCATTTGATACATCACGGATGTTGGCAAAAACAGAGGGTATTCTCTGCGGTATCTCATCGGGTGCAGCCATGGCTGCTGCCCTTAAAATTGCAAAACGGAGAGAGTCAAAGGGTAAATGCATGGTAGTGATATTGCCAAGTTCCGGAGAGCGATACCTTAGCACTGAACTTTTTTCTGGAATTGATTCGTAAGTATTCGATTCGGAACACGGTCACGGATACAATAGTCCAGATTTTACGTAAAGAATTCTGGGACATAAGACCAGGTTTTCAAGATTAAATAAATGTTACTTGGAATATTATACTTCATTCATTCTTGGCACGAATATTGATGCTTAATTTTGATGAACTCGTAAAAAGTCAAAAAATACCGTTTTACGTCATTCCGGCGAAAGCCGGAATCCAGTCTTTTCAGGCAGTTGCAGGCCATATGGACTCCGGTTTTCACCGGAGTGACGACTTTTTAGGAATGTATCAATTTTGATACTTGTAAAGAATAAGACAATGACAAAATTATAATTCATTGCCGGAGATAGAATATCCGTGAAACCCTGTGATATAAATATTAAAAAAATCCTTCAATTGACAGACCAAATGATCGAACTGGCGGAAGTAGGAGACGCCCAAAGAGAAGACACCGGTTGCGGTATTCTTTACGGTGTTTTGCTTGATTCTGCCTATAAGCTCAAAAGACTTGCGGAAAAAGAAAAGGAAAACCATGTTAAGAAAGGCTGGTGGAAGAATGGCACCGCATAGAATGGGTTGTGTTTTTTACCGGCAGGCACCTTAATATAAATATAGAAAAAGGAGGAAAAATATGGCAAGGTTGAAAGGAACTCAAACAGAGAAAAATCTCTTAACTGCATTTTCGGGTGAATCTCAGGCGAGAAATCGCTATACTTATTTTGCGAGCAAGGCCAAAAAGGAAGGCTATGTTCAAATTTCGGAAATTTTTACTGAAACAGCCAACCAGGAAAAAGAGCATGCCAAAAGACTTTTTAAATTCTTAGAAGGGGGGGAAGTTGAAATAACGGGAGCGTTTCCAGCGGGTGTTATCGGTACCACCCTGCAAAACCTGAAGGATTCGGCAGAAGGGGAACATTATGAGCAGGCGGTGATGTACCCGGAATTTGCGAAAACAGCTCGTGAGGAAGGGTTTGATCCTTTAGCGGAAGTGTTTGAAGCGATTGCAGTTGCGGAGAAACAGCATGAAAAAAGGTATATGGACCTTGCTGCTAATATCGAAGCCGGCAGAGTCTTTAAAAGGGATGAAAAGGTTACGTGGCGCTGCCGCAACTGCGGGTATCTGCATGAAGGAAGCGAAGCCCCGGACGTGTGCCCGGCCTGTGATCATCCCCAGGCCCATTTTGAACTGCTCGGGGAAAACTGGTAAGTATTTTAGGGACACGGATACACACAGATTATCAGGATTTTAATAAAGAAAAATCTGTGTGTATCTGTGAGAATCTGTGTCCTGTTATTTTAATGGAGGAGATAAAAAATAGAAAAATGAATCCAATTGAAATTGCAAAAGACATTTATGATGTTGGAGTAATCGATTGGAATATCCGGGATTTTCACGGATATTCCACCTACCAGGGCACAAGCTATAATGCATTTTTAATTGTAGATGAAAAAATTGCCCTTATCGATACGGTAAAAAAGGAATTTTCAGACCAGTTTCTGGAGAATATCACTAAAATTGTTGATCCCAAAAAGATTGATTATGTTATCAGCAACCATACGGAAATGGATCATTCCGGCAGTTTGCCACGGGTCATGCATAAAACAGGGGAAAACAAGCCCTTGTATTGTTCAAAAATGGGGTTAAAAAACCTTTCCCGGCATTTCCCGCAGAAATGGAATTATCATGGAATCGCAAGTGGTGAAACGCTGAGTCTGGGCAAAAGAACTCTGACGTTTCTGGAAACCCGCATGCTCCACTGGCCGGACAGTATGTTTACCTACGTGAAAGAGGACAAGATTCTTTTTTCAAGCGATGCCTTTGGCCAGCATTATGCCGGGCATGAAAAGTTTGATGATCAGATCGGCGATTCGATTATGCCCCATGCCAAGAAGTATTTTGCGAATATTCTCTTGCTGTATTCGCCGTTGATACTCAAACTTTTGGAGAAGGTCGCCGAGCCGGGTCTGGAGATTGATATGATATGTCCGGACCACGGGGTTATCTGGCGTAAAGACCCGGGGAAAATTATTAATGCGTATGCCAAATGGTCACGTCAGGAACCCGAACAGAAAGCGGTTGTGGTGTATGACACTATGTGGCACAGCACCGAAACAATGGCCGAGGAAATCGCTCAAGGTATTGTTGAAGAAGGTATTATTGCCAGACCCATGCACATCCGTAGTTCCCATCGAAGTGAAATTATGACCGAAGTTCTGGATGCGGCTGCCGTTATCGTTGGTTCGCCGACCATTAATAACCAATTGTTTCCTACGGTCAGCGATTTTTTAACCTATATGAAGGGGCTTAAGCCCAAAAATAAAATCGGTGCTGCTTTCGGGTCTTACGGATGGAGCGGTGAGTCGGTCAAGCTGATTACCCAGGAGCTTGAAGCCATGAATTTTGACATCATTGACCCGGGCATTAAAATTCAGTATGTACCGGATCAGGATGGAAAGAATGCCTGTTTAGAGTTGGGCAGAAAAATCGGTAGGGCAATTAAAAATTAGGGATTACACGGTGTAGATTCGGAAGGAATAGCACAAGGGGGTATTAATGGATGTAGTGCTTCTTTCACGGCTGCAATTTGCAGCCGCTACAATGTTTCACTTTTTATTTGTTCCTTTTACCCTTGGGTTATCGATTTTAGTTGCATACATGGAAACCAGATACGTTATAACCGGGGACCCAACCTATCTTCGCATGACAAAATTCTGGGGCAAGCTCTTTTTAATTAATTTTGCACTGGGTGTTGTTACGGGAATCACCCTCGAATTTCAGTTTGGAACCAACTGGTCTCGCTATTCGGCTTATGTCGGTGATGTTTTCGGATCTCTATTGGCCATCGAGGCTACTGCAGCCTTTTTTCTGGAATCGATATTTCTCGGTATCTGGATTTTTGGCTGGAAAAAGCTTTCCAAAAAAGCTCATGCAACGGTCATGTGGCTGGTCGCGTTGGGTTCAACCCTTTCCGCGATCTGGATCCTCATCGCCAATGCCTGGATGCAAAGTCCTGTCGGGTATACCATCAGAGACGGAAGGGCGGAACTGGTGGACTTTGCCGCTGTTTTGTTTCAGAAACACGCCATTTTTAAATTTTTACACACAGTAAGCGCCGCTTATGTGCTGAGCGCCTTTTTTGTCATGGGGGTCAGTGCCTGCCATTTATTAAAAAAACAAAACGTGGATTTTTTTACCCGCTCCTTCAGGATTGCTCTGGGATTCGGAACCATTTTTTCTTTGGCTGTGGTGATTTCAGGTGATATAAACGGTGTCATCGTTGCCGAAAAACAGCCCACCAAGCTGGCGGCCATGGAATCTCTTTGGGACACTACCACACGGGCACCGGTTTATCTTTTTGCCCTGCCGGATGAAAATAACGAAAAAAATAAAATTGAAATCGGTACGTTACCCGGTATGCTCAGTTTCCTGGTGCATCACGATTTTAATGCGGAAGTAAAGGGGCTGAAAGAATTTCCCAGGGACGAACGGCCACCGGTGCTGATAACGTCTTTTGCCTTTAAAATCATGGTCGGGCTGGGATTTTACTTTGTTTTCGCCACCGTTCTTGGCTGGTGGAAACGCAAGCGGCTGGCAGACAGTTCAACATATCTAAAGCTTATGATCGTGTCGATCCCCCTGCCTTATGTGGCCTGTGAACTGGGTTGGATTGTTTCGGAAGTGGGACGACAACCCTGGATTGTATACGGCCTGATGAAGACATCCGACGCAGTCTCTCCGGTTGCCTCATCCCAGGTACTGACCAGCCTGATTGCATTTATAGTGGTGTATGGTTTGTTGGGAATCACCGGATTCTATTTGATTGCCAAAAGCGCTTTAAATGGACCAAAGCCTGCGACCCAAAAATAATCGTTTGTGTCCATTCATAAATGAGAATTTTTGTTCAAGATCAAGGCATGCGAAAAAAACAACCGCAGGAATATAGTTGATATTTCGAGGATTATTTTTTGAGCATAACACAGAGATTGGGCAAAAAGACCATTTATGGATGGACAATAGATTGGAAAACCCGGCAAACTTACACATACCGGAGAAAAAAATGGTGTTACAGACAATATGGTTTTTCTTATGGGGCCTTTTATGGGCGGTATTCTTCATGACAGACGGATTCGATTTTGGAGTCGGAACACTTTATCCGTTTCTGGGAAAGAGTGATCAAGACAAGCGTATTATGATCAATTCGCTGGGACCGCTCTGGGATGGCAATGAGGTTTGGCTTATCACAGCAGGCGGTGTTACCTTTGCCGCTTTTCCTACAGTGTATGCCGTAATGTTCTCCTCCCTGTATTCGGCACTGATGCTGATTCTCTTTGCTCTGATTCTGCGGGGGGTTTCCTTTGAATTTCGCGGTAAGGTTAATGACCCGCGCTGGCGAAAAATCTGGGATACCTGTATTTTTATCGGCAGTTTTTTACCGGCGCTTCTTTTTGGAGTGGCCTTTGCAAATATTTATAAAGGACTTCCCATAGATCACAACGGCATTTATCATGGAACGTTATTTACGCTTTTAAATCCTTACGGGCTTCTTGGCGGCGTGCTTTTTGTAATGCTTTTTCTTGTTCACGGCGCCTTATGGCTGGCCATCAAGACAGAAGGTGATCTGCATCACAGGGCGGCTTCCGTTGCCAATAAGCTCTGGCCGGTGCTTCTTGGGGTGGCGGTAATTTTTCTGATCGCAAGCAAGTTCTCTACCCGGCTCTATGATAACTACCTGACCCATCCGGTCTTTTTCATGGTTATACTGATTATGGGTTTCGCTCTTTTCGGTATAAAATATTTTATGGTAAAAAAGGCATTTTTCAAAGCCTGGTTTTCCTCTGCGCTTACCATTGTCGGAGCTACGTTTTACGGTGTTATCGGCCTGTATCCGAACATGTTTCCCTCCACCATTAATTCAAAATTCAGTCTTACCGCCCATAATTCATCTTCAAGCCCTCTTACCCTGAAAATTATGCTGATTGTGGTAATATTATTCATTCCTGCTGTAATTGGATATCAGATATGGGCATACACCCTGTTTAAAGGCAAGGTCACGAAAGACGATCTGGCTTATGAAGAAGCTTATTAGAAATTATTCGTGGCAAATCGAAACAAATCCAAAAAGGTATTCGTATGAAAAAACCAGCAGTTGATCTGAGTCGATGCAGTTTATGCGAAGGGTGCGTGGAGGTTTGCCCTTCTGTTTTTAGAGTAAATGACGCAGGATATATCGAGGTGATTGAACTTTTCTCTTACCCGGAGAGTGACGTCGATGAAGCCATAAAATACTGCCCGGAAGACTGCATATACTGGGAAGAGGTTTAAAAAAAACCATGGTGAGGCTAATATGAGAGAAATAGCGTTATGTATTCAACGGAGATCCCATGTGATTTTAGACACAAAACTCTAATGCAAAGTCATATCTTAGTGACCTGGCAGAGAGGACCAAGTTTTCAGCACAAAAATTAAAATGGGCAACAGACAACTTAAAAAGAAAATTTTGGAGCTTTTAGATAGCGATGATCTCGAAAAGAGTCTGGATGAGATCTGCCAATACCCTGCACGCAAAGCGGTTAATCCGCTTTTTTCCTTTTTTTACAGTACGAATGAATTGATCAAATGGCGGGCCATTACAGCAATGGGTGCGGTGGTTTCCAATCTTGCCGAACAGGAAATGGAATCGGCCCGGATTGTGATGCGGCGTCTGATATGGAATCTTAACGATGAATCCGGGGGAATCGGCTGGGGGTCGCCCGAGGCCATGGGGGAGATCATGGCTCGCCATTTGAGACTGGCCGAGGAATATGCCTTCCTGCTTGTATCCTATGTCAACGAACAGGGGAATTACATCGAACACCCGATTCTTCAAAGAGGCGTTCTCTGGGGACTGGGAAGACTTGCCCATTCTCATCCCGAGCTTGTAACCCTCGCCTCCCCTTTTCTGCTTCCCTTTATGCGATCCCAAGATCCAATACACCGCGGTCTTGCAGTTTGGACTGCCGGAGCTCTCGACAGCGAGTTGACAAAACCCTCACTCCAATATCTTTCCAATGATAATGCCAAACTAAAAATCTTTATTGATATGCACTTGATAGAGCATACGGTGGGTCAACTTGCCTCGGAAGCTCTTTCTGGGCTATAGAAATAAAAAGTTTAACGTCCTTGATCGCGAATCCTTCACCTGGAAATAAAAAAGTTTAACGGTAGAGAGGACCATATGAAATCAATAAATTATAAGATATTTTTGTGGATCTTAGCAACGACGTCTTTTATCTTTCTAACAATTACAGTTAAAACAGCCGCTCAAAACACAAACTTACCGGAATCCTTGACCCTGTCTCAAGCAATTAAAATAGCTGTGGATCAGAATCCGGAAATCAAAGCGGCACGCTTTCAGGTGGAGATGATAAAATCAGAGGTAATTCAGGCCCGGTCCGGATTTTTCCCCCAGATCTATTTTACCGAGACCTTTAACCGAACTACCAATCCCATGTGGGCCACGGGCACCAAAATGCTTCAGGGAGATTTAACTCAGTCAGACTTTGATCTTGACAAGCTCAATGACCCGAATGAAATCAACAACTTTAATTCTGCTCTTTCTGTGTCCTGGCCGGTCTATGATGGCGGTCAGACAACAATTGGATATAAACAGGCGCAACAGAATAAGGCGGCCACATCCCTCATGCTTAAGCGGACCGCTCAGGAAGTAATTACCAGAACGGCAAAAGCGTATGTAGGCCTTCTTCTCGCCCAAGAGAATCTTGCGGTTATCGTTCAGACCCTTGAAACCGCCAGAGCCAATCTAAAGATGGTCCAATCCCGGTTTGAAAACGGTTTTGTCGTGAAAAGCGATTTTTTAAGGGCAAATGTTCGTATCGCTGAATTGGAGCAGCAGTGGCTTGAAGCGGAAAGTCAGGTCGAGGTGGCCCGGGCCATGCTGAACGCCGCCATGGGGATGGCAACGGATAAGCCATTACAGCTCGTAACGTCTCTTAAACAATGTGAAGAAACCAAAGGATCTGTTGAACAGTGGATAACCATCGCCCTTTCAAACCGTCCGGATTTGGAAAGTATGCGATATCAGGAAGATATAGCAAAAAAAGAAATCGATAGATCACGGGCCGGCCATTTTCCCGATCTGGAGCTTGTGGGAACTTATGAAATTAATTCGGAAGATTTCAGCGATACTGAAAACAACTATGCCATTGGGGCCGTCATAAATTTAAATCTTTTCAGCGGACACCGTATTTCTGCAAAAACAAAAGCGGCCAGATCTTCTCTGTTCCGGATACAGGAATTTCGGAAAGGCATGGAACTCAATGTTGGCGTTCAGACCCGTGAATCCTTCCTAAAGGCTCAGAGCGCCTGGAAACGGATCCAGGTGGCCAAAGCCGCTGTGGCCCAGGCCGAAGAAGGGCTCCGGATCGTAAGAAATCGATATAACAATGGGCTGTTAACTATTGTTGCTTTGCTGGATGCTGAAGTGGCCTGTCAACAGGCCCGCACCAGCCATTTTAAAGCCATTCACGATTACAAGGTGGCCGGAATCCAGCTGGCGCTGGCTGCCGGCACCATTGATGAGAATTTTGGATTGGCAATTGTCAATTAATTATAACATCATGGAGTTTAACATGTTACTGAAAAAATATTTATACGTTACCCTGTTGTCTTTTACGGGTTTTCTTTTCGGGTGTGGTGACAAAATTGAACCCGGAACCACCGGGGAAGTTGAAAACAAGATGATCAAAACCGCTGTTACTACAGCAAGGGTTATCCAACAGCCGTTTATATATGAGGCGGTGGGAACGGTTCAGGCCAGGACTTTCAGCACCCTTTCCAGCAAGCTTATGGAAGCAGTAACGGCCGTTAATGTACGGGAAGGCGATTTGGTCAAAAAAGGAGATCTTCTGGTAGTGATCGATGATCGCCAGGTGTCGGCTCAACTCCGGAAAGCCCAGGCAACCCTTGCCGAGGCCAAAAGAGCAGAGATCTCCGCTGAATCAGTGCGGGATGCCGCCAAGGCCGGTGCCAGGCTTGCCGGTGCAACTTATAAACGCTATCTCAATCTCATGGAAGAAGAATCTGCAAGCAGGCAGGAATTCGATGAAGTCGAAGCCCGATTCCGCCAGTCGGAAGCATCCCTGGCCCAGACCGAAGCCATGGTGGAGGCGGCAAGCTATCGGGTTCAGCAGGCGGAAGCAGCGGTCTCTGCCGCTCGAGTCGGTAAAAAAGATGCATCGGTTCGGGCGCCTTATGATGGCAAAGTGACCGCCAAAATGGTCGATGAAGGAGACCTGGCTGCACCCGGCACTCCCCTTCTTGCTCTGGACAAGGAAGGAGTACATTGTGTTGCCCTGGTGCTGCCGGAAAAACACATTCAATCCATTCGCTTAAAACAGAAAGTAAAGGTCAAGATTCCCTCCATTCAAGACCGGTCTTTTGAAGGTTTTATCGGAAGAATCGATCCGTCGGCAGATCCAAAAAGCCGCACCTTTCGGGTAAGAGTGGCCCTTCTGGAAGACAAGAACATCCGGTCCGGAATGTTCGCACGGGTGGAAATTCCGGCAGGCGAGGCCGGCATGCTGTTGATACCGTTAACAGCAGTAAGACACGAAGGTCAGTTAACCGGCATATATCTGGTGGATTCCCTTAAGCTTGCCCATTTCAGGCTGGTCCGTATTGGAAGAACATTCGGGGATACTGTTGAAGTAATTTCGGGACTCAAAGAAGGCGGCCGGTATGTGGTTGATCCTCCTTCTGACCTTATGGATGGCGTTAAAGTGGAGGATGTTTTATGAATGCAGAAACGGGCGCTGCCGGAAAAATCGCACAATTTTTTATCGATTCAAAGCTGACGCCTCTTATCATTATCGCATCTGTATTACTGGGGATCGCTGCAGTTATCGCTCTGCCCAGGGAAGAGGAGCCCCAGATTATCGTTCCCATGATCGATATCTTTGTTAAAATGCCTGGCGCCAGTGCCAAAGAGGTGGAAGAACGGGTGACCGGTCCCATGGAGAAACTGCTTTGGGAAATACCCGGTGTGGAATACGTTTATTCCACATCAAGTCCGGGAATGTCTATGGCCGTGGTAAGATTTTTCGTGGGCCAGAACGAAGAAGAATCCATCGTTCGCCTCCAGTCCAAACTCATGGCGAACATGGACCTTATTCCCTGGGCGGTAAGCCCGCCACTGATCAAACCCCGTTACATTGACGATGTCCCCATTCTGTCGCTGACCTTTTGGGGAGAAGAAGCGGACTCATACCTGCTGCGGCGGGTTGCGGCAGAGGTTGAAGATCTGGCAAAGAGAGAACGGAATGTTTCAATCACAGCAATTATCGGCGGAGAGCATCGCCAGGTGGTTGTTCATTTGGATCCGGTTCGTCTTTCCGCCTTTGGACTGGACCTGGACCAGGTGGCCATGATGGTGAGCACCGCCAATCAAGAGACAGATGCAGGATCATTTCCTTCACCGGAAGGACAAGTATTGATCCATGCCGGCGGATTTCTCAAGGATAAGCGTGACGTAGAGCAGGTTGTCGTTGGAGTTTTTGAGGGAAGGCCGGTATATCTGAGGGATGTCGCAGATATTACCGACGGCCCCGGCGAAGCGGATCATTATGTCTTTTTTGGCAGGGGACCTGCGGCCCGGGAAAAAGGGATAACGGTTCATGAAGATCAAACAGGAGTGTATCCGGCAGTCACCCTTACCATTGCCAAAAGAAAGGGGACCAATGCCATTGCCGTGGCAAACAACGTACTGGTCCGTATTGAAAATGCCAGAGGAACCATTATACCGGATAATATCCATATGACCGTTACCCGTCACTACGGCCACACGGCCAAAGAAAAATCGGATGAATTACTGTTCCACATGATGATCGCCATCGTATCCGTAACGATTCTTATCTGGTTTGCCCTGGGACACCGGGAATCCGGAGTGGTGGCCATTGCCATCCCCGTGACCCTGGCACTGACCCTGGCTGTTTTTTATTTATACGGCTATACCCTGAACCGGATCACCCTGTTTGCACTTATCTTTTCCATCGGAATCCTGGTAGATGATGCCATTGTGGTGGTTGAAAATATGGTCCGGCATTTTCGCCTTCCCGAAAACCGGAGCCGTTCCCGGCTCAAGGTGGCCATCGAAGCAGTGGATGAAGTGGGGAACCCCACGATTCTTGCCACGCTGGCGGTGATCGGTGCCATTTTACCCATGGCTTTCGTGGGAGGTCTCATGGGCCCCTATATGAGGCCGATTCCGGTAGGCGCCTCGGCCGCCATGGTGTTTTCTTTGCTGGTGGCATTCATGGTAACTCCCTGGGCGTCACTGCGGATACTCAAGCCCAACACCGTTGCCGACGAATCAGAAGAACATGAAAAGGAAGGATGGAGCACCCACCTGTATCGCCGGGTTATGACGCAGTTTATTGAGAGCCCGTTATGGCGCTGGATTTTTTTGATCGCCGTCATATGTCTTTTGCTGATATCCTGTGCTCTGGTGGGAGTTGGACGGGTTCGGGTAAAAATTCTTCCCTTTGATAATAAGAGCGAGTTTCAGGTCATTCTCGACATGCCGGAATCCGCAACCCTGGAGGATACGGCAACTGCCGCCATGGAGATGGGCGAATATCTTAAAACCGTTAACGAGGTAACAGACTATCAAATTTACGTGGGAACGTCAGGTCCTTTTAATTTTAACGGCCTGGTGCGTCATTATTACCTGCGACGGGGTCCCTGTCTGGCAGACATCCAGGTAAACCTTGTGGAAAAAGCACATAGAAAAGATCAGAGCCACGCCATTGCAAAGAGGGTCCGTCCCGCGTTAAAAAGCATTGCCGACCGGAATAGCGCACGGGTGAAAGTGGCGGAAGTGCCACCGGGTCCTCCTGTTTTGTCCACTTTGGTGGCCGAAGTCTATGGGCCGGATTATGATCGGCAAAGGGAAATTGCTTCACAGGTCATGAAAATTTTTGAAGAAACGCCGGGAGTCGTGGATATGGACTGGTTTATGGAAGAAGATCGGCCGCGTTATCATTTGGAAGTGGACAAGGAAAAAGCCGCCCTTCATGGTGTGAGCGTGGCTCAAATTTCGAGAACTTTGGAAACGGCAATGACCGGGAGACAGGTGGGGTTGCTCCATCAACAGGATGAAAAGGAAGATGTGCCGATCATAATACGGTTGCCCCTGTCCGCCCGGGCCGGAACGCGGCGGCTGGAAGCGATCAAGATAGCGTCCGCCGGTGGGGAACTTGTACCCCTGTCCGCTCTGGTCAGGACGCACAAAACAGATGTGGATCTCAGCATTTATCATAAAAACCTCATGCCGGTGGTGTATGTGATTGGGGACGTGGCCGGGGTCAAGGAAAGTCCGGTATACGCCATTCTGGAAATGAAAAAGAAAATCAATGCCATCACGCTCCGCGAAGGGTATAAGATAACTCAGCACACCGCCAATATCCCCCAGAGCGACCGAAAATATGCTATGAAGTGGGACGGGGAATGGCACATCACCTATGAAGTTTTCCGGGATCTTGGTATTGCTTTTGGTGTCGTATTAGTGCTTATTTTTGTGCTGGTGGTCGGGTGGTTTCAATCCTACAGCACGCCACTGGTAATAATGGCAGCCATTCCTTTTTCTCTTATCGGAATTTTGCCTGCCCACTGGATGCTTGGCGCATTTTTTACCGCAACCTCCATGATCGGCTTTATCGCCGGTGCCGGCATTGTGGTGAGAAACTCCATCATCCTGGTGGATTTTATAGAATTGCGTTTGAAAGAGGGGATGTCTCTGGATCTTGCCGTAATCGATGCAGGTGCGGTTCGCTTTCGGCCGATGATGTTAACGGCTGCGGCCGTGGTGGTGGGTGCCTCGGTTATTCTCTTCGATCCCATTTTCCAGGGTCTGGCCATATCCCTGATGGCGGGAGAGGTGGCATCGCTCCTGTTTTCAAGAATGACGGTTCCGGTCCTTTATTTTCTCGACAAACGATGGGAGCTCGCTCATGATAAAGGGGCATGAGCAACTTCTCAATAAGCTGCGGCGTATTGAATGGTGATATTGAGCCGCCAGCCGATGGTAAAATGTAAAATGTCTGGAACTCGAATCTAAGTGAGCCTGAAGGTGATTGTGCTTCAAGGGAAAATTCATGAAAATTGATAAGGGGTTGAGTGCTCGAAGAGAAACAGTTTCATAAGGTCTAATAGGATAAACAAGATGGAGGTAATGATGACCGATACCCGATTGATCTATCAACAGATAGTTGAAAATTCTCAGGACGCCATTCTTTTTGCAGATGAGGACGGAAATATCGATTTATGGAATTCTGGGGCCGAGGCAATTTTTGGTTACAAAGCGGAGGAGATTCAGGGGAAAAATTTAGACCTCATTATTCCCGAAAAATTACGTCAGCGCCATTGGGAAGGTTACCAGAGGGTTATGAAAAGCGGTGAAACGCGGTACGGTAAGGAACTTCTTAAAGTGCCGGCGTTGCGAAAGGACGGCAGCCGAATATCAGTGGAGTTCACTATAATTCTTATACGAGACGGTCGGAATAAAATTATTGGCGCGGCGGCGATTATAAGGGATGTCACGGAACGATGGAATCAGGAAAAAAAGCTGAAGGAACGTCTGAGTTTTCTTGAAAAAAATATAATAACAACTAAAATATAAGTATAATAAAGGTAATAAAATTTTCATTATTTTTTTAAGAAAATGAGAACAGGTAAGGCCTGAGTTCCATATCGCTGCAGATTACCTGAAATCCGGGAGGTGTTTCATGTCCGATGGATCATTTCTTTCTACCCTGCGTTTTTTCCGACCCAAAGGTAAAAAATACGGTTGCTTGGAGGAAAAAATTTCTGATGATTGGGCGGAAATTCGATGTGGTCAGCGGGGATGGGAGGACTTTTATCGTCGACGATGGCAGTACGATAAAAAAGTTCGTTCCACCCATGGGGTGAATTGTACCGGTTCCTGCTCCTGGGATGTTTACGTTAAAAACGGAATCCTGGTCTGGGAAACCCAGTGCACAGATTATCCTGCCTGCGGGCAAGGCTATCCCAACCATGAGCCCAGAGGTTGCCCCCGTGGCGCCACTTATTCGTGGTACACCTATAGCCCGGTTCGCCTCAAATATCCTTTAATACGTTCCGGTTTACAGGAAATGTGGCAAGATGCGTTGCTCCTCCACAACGATCCGGTCCTTGCCTGGGAGAGTATCGTTAGCGATCTCGAAAAACGCCGGAAATATCAACGGCAACGAGGCAAAGGCGGATTCGTCAGGGTAACCTGGGATGACGCCGCAACACTTATTGCAGCGTCCTTGATTCATACCATCAAAAAATACGGTCCGGACCGTATTTTCGGGTTTACGCCAATCCCGGCAATGTCCATGGTTTGTTATGCTTCCGGAGCCCGTTTCCTGTCTTTGATCGGTGGCTCCATGATCAGCTTTTATGATTGGTACTGCGACCTGCCTCCGTCATCCCCTCAGATTTGGGGTGAGCAAACTGATGTGCCGGAAAGCGCGGACTGGTTTGAATCGACCTACATGATCGTCTGGGGTACCAACTTGCCCATGACCCGCTCCCCGGATGCCCATTTTTTTACGGAAGCACGGTATCGCGGGGCAAAGGTGGCAGCGGTTGCTCCGGACTATGCGGAATACGTGAAATTCGCCGACACTTGGCTGCCGGCCAGGGCCGGTACGGATGCTGCTTTGGCCATGGCCATGACCCATGTGATTATCAAAGAGTTCTATATCGAACGGCAGGTCGAGTATTTCAGCGATTATGCCAAAGCCTATACCGATCTTCCATTTCTTGTTATTCTTGATTCATGGAGGGATAAACATGTTCCAGGACGTTTTCTGCGTGCAGCGGATTTGGGGATGCACACTGCCGGCGCCCGCTGGAAAACGGTTTTATACGACACTTCCGCCGGAAGGTTTTGTGTTCCCAATGGGAGCATCGGATTCCGCTGGAACGATGAGGGACGCTGGAACTTAAAACTTGAAGAAAACGGCAAAAGCGTGGACCCTCTCCTCAGTTTTATATCCGATCACGATACCTGGAAAGAGGTCATGTTTCCGTTTTTTGATTCAAATGGCTCTAAATTACGGGCAGGGGTTGTTCCCGTTAAAAAGCTGATGACCTCTGAGGGCGAACGTCCGGTGACCACCGTATTTGATCTTTTGGCCGCCCATTTGGGTGTCTCGCGCAAGGAGGCACCGATTCATACCGCCGATTACCCGAAAGACTATGATGACACCCTGCCCTATACACCGTCCTGGCAGGAAACGATTACCGGCGTGCCGCAGGGGGATGTTATTCGAGTGGCCAGGGAATTTGCCGAGAATGCCGAAAAAACCCGAGGTAAATCCATGATTTTTTTGGGTGCGGGAACGAATCACTGGTATCACAGCGATATGATTTACCGGACCATTATCAACCTGACAACACTTTGCGGATGTCAGGGTGTGAATGGCGGAGGCTGGGCACATTATGTGGGCCAGGAGAAAGTCCGACCCCAAGCCGCATGGTCCCAGGTGGCCTTCGGATTGGACTGGCGACGTCCGCCGCGACAGCAAAACGGCACTTCTTTCTTTTACTTTGCCACCGGTCAGTGGCGGTACGACAATTTTGATCCCGTTAACCTTCTGTCTCCGCTGACCGACACACAGCCCCTCGGTCATATGGCCGATTACAATGTGAAAGCGGTTCGGTCAGGGTGGCTGCCGTCATATCCGCAATTCAATCAAAACCCCGTTGACCTGTGTAAAGAGGCAGTGAATCAGGGGGCATCTTCCGATGAGGAAATCATTGCCTATGCAGTTAGAAAACTCAAAAGCAAGAGCCTGAAATTTGCAGTAGAAGATCCGGACAACCCGGTTAACTTTCCTCGAGTATTATTTTTGTGGCGTGCGAACCTTTTGGGTGCCAGCGGAAAGGGTCACGAGTATTTTCTTAAACACCTGTTGGGTGTGGACCATGCGGTATTCAACACGGACAGTTCATTGCGCCCTGAGGAAATACGATGGCGGGACCCGGCTCCGGAAGGAACACTGGATTTGCTGGTGACCCTGGAACTGCGCATGTCCACCAGTGCGTTATATGCCGATGTGGCTCTGCCGGCGGCCGGATGGTACGAAATGCACGACCTGAATACCACGGACATGCATCCTTTTATCCATCCGTTTAATCCGGCCATTGATCCGCCCTGGGAGTCGCGTACCAATTGGGAGCAGTTTAAGACCATTGCACAGAAATTTTCCGAACTGGCTGCCGGGCATTTGGGCACACTGAAGGATCTGGTGGTCACCCCTTTACTGCACGACAGCCCTGATGAGATCGCTCAGCCGGAAGTCATGGATTGGCATAACGGCGAAACTGAACCGATTCCCGGAAAAACACTTCCGAATTTTTCAGTGGTCATTCGAGACTATCCGAGTACCTGCAAGATGATGACAGCTCTCGGACCCTTGGCTGCGGAAGTCGGCGTGGGCTCCAAAGGCGTTATGTGGAAAGCCCGGGAAGAATACCAGGCCCTGAAAGAAATACTCGGCACTGTTGTTGAATCCGGAACCAGCCAGGGAATGCCTTCACTGGAAAGTGCAAAACAGGTGGCGGAAGCAATTCTGACACTGGCGCCGGAGACCAACGGCGAAACGGCGGTCAAATCCTGGCAAGGGTTGGAGAAAAAAACCGGCCTCCGTCTCCGGCATTTAAGTATTCGTCGGCAGGGGGAAAAATGCCGGTTTGACGACTTGAGCGCCCAGCCTCGCAAAATCATCACGTCACCCATTTGGAGCGGTATCGAATCTGAAGAACGGCGGTATTCACCCTTTGTCATAAACATCGAAGAAAAGGTTCCGTTCCGAACCCTGACGGGCCGTGCCCAGTTCTATCTGGATCACCAGTGGATGCGCGATTTTGGGGAACAGCTGCCATTGTTTCGCCCGCCCCTGAATATGCTTGCGATGGGTTCTGTGGCATTGGATCGCAAACCCGGTAAAGAACTTGTCCTTAATTATCTGACCCCTCACTCCAAATGGTCGATTCACAGTACGTATTCGGACACATTGACCATGCTGACATTGTTTCGGGGAGGAGAAGCCATCTGGATTAATGATGAAGACGCACGGAAAATCGATGTTACGGACAGCGACTGGCTGGAATGCTTTAATGTCAACGGAGTGGTAATGGCCAAAGCCGTGGTCAGTCCCCGGATACCTCCCGGAAAAGCGTTTATGTATCATGCCCAGGAACGTTTGATCAACACCCCGGGTTCAAAGCTTTCCGGTAAGAGAGGAGGAACCCACAATAGTGTGACCCGAATTATGGTTAAACCCACCCACATGATCGGCGGGTACGCTCAGCTCAGCTACGGGTTTAATTATTTCGGTCCGGTCGGATCCCAGAGAGATGAGGTGATTGTTGTCCGCAAGGCGGGGGAGGTGGAATGGTATGAAGATTAAAGCACAGTATGCCATGGTCTTGAACCTTGACAAATGTATCGGCTGCCATACCTGCAGCATTCCGTGCAAAAATGTATGGACCAGTCGAAGCGGCGCCGAATACATGTGGTTTAACAATGTGGAAACCAAACCGGGTATGGGATACCCCAAAAAATGGGAAAATCAAGACATTTATCGTGGCGGATGGCACCTTAAGAAGGGCCGGCTGGAACTTAAAGCCGGAGGGCGATTGCACAAGGGCCTCAACATATTTCACAATCCGGACCTGCCCACCATTGACGAATACTATGAGCCCTGGAGCTACGACTACGAAAAACTTATCGACAGTCCACGTCGTAAACATCAACCCTCTATCCGTCCAAGATCCCAGTTGACCGGCGAACCCATTCGACTCAAGTGGGGGCCGAACTGGGAAGACGACCTGGCCGGTGTCGGGGAAACCGGTGTCCACGACATCAACTTTAATAAGTTAGACTATGCCGTTTATCTGCAATTTCGAAATGTCTTCATGTTTTATCTGCCCAGGCTTTGCGAACACTGTCTGAACCCGGCGTGCGTGGCTTCGTGTCCGTCCGGTGCATTGTACAAACGGGAAGAGGACGGGATCGTTCTTGTTGACCAGGAGCGCTGCAGGGGGTGGCGGTACTGTGTGTCCGGCTGCCCGTATAAAAAAGTATATTTTAATTGGAAAACCGGCCGATCGGAAAAATGTATTTTTTGTTATCCCCGGATTGAAGCGGGACTGACCACCCTTTGTGCCCACACCTGTGTCGGACGGATCCGGTATGTGGGTGTCGTGTTATACGACGCAGATCGGATATGGTCAACTGCTTCCGTGGCTTCGGAACAGGACGTCTATCCTGCCCTTTTGGAAATAATTCTCGATCCCAATGATCCGGAAATACGTAAAAAGGCCGAATCTGACGGCATCGAAGCCAATATGATTGAGGCGGCCATGCGTTCACCGGTCTATAAATTATCAAAATCCTGGAAACTGGCTTTTCCGTTACACCCGGAATACCGGACGCTGCCTATGGTGTGGTATATCCCGCCCCTGAGTCCTGTGCGCGAATACGCAACGCTTTCACAAGAAGAAGATATTGTTGATCACCTTCGGATTCCGGTGACCTATCTGGCAAATCTGCTCACTGCAGGAGACGAGGCGCCCGTTCGGCTGGCACTGAAACGTCTTTCCGCAGTCCGCCGTTATATGCGATCGATCCGTGTCGAAAAGAAGACAGACAATCATACATTGGAAAGCGTCGGGCTGACAAAAGAATCCGCTGAGGAAATGTATCGCCTGCTGGCCCTGGCTCGTTTCGAGGAACGCTTCGTTGTACCTGCGGCGATCCGAAATAAAGAACGCATGTTTATTACGCAAGGGCAGTGCGGCTATTCCGATTTTGAATAGGTTCGGGGTAATTGAAAAAAAATGATAAAAGAACAAGACAAATATCTTAAACTGGTTTCAATACTGCTGCAATACCCTGACGATACATTATTCGGCGGTCTTCCGGAACTGGAAAAATTTGTTCGAGAATTGTCCCCGGGTGAGCAAAAAAAGAGTTTGGAAGAATTTTTGTGCTACCTGAAGACCCAAGAAACACGCTGTCTGCAGGAACTTTATACGGCCGCTTTTGATATGAATCCGTCAACGACCTTGAATATAACTTATCACCTGTGGGGTGACAGTGAAAAAAGGGCCGGTGCCCTGACAGGCCTCCGGCAGATTTATCAGGACGCCGGCTATGAGTGTACTACCGGAGAACTTCCGGATTATCTTCCGATGATGCTGGAATTTTTAGCGGTTTGCCCGGAAGCCCGGGGAATTGATCTGATCCGGGAATGTCTCAAACCTCTGAAAGAAGTTGCCCGTCGCCTCGGGGAAACCGCGTTGTCGTATTCAAAGCTGTTGCAGTCGCTGATCGATACTTGCGGGAATTAGACTTGAAGAACCGAACCCCTTAAACCGTAAATGTTTGAATTAAACCTTACGTTTGTCTATAGGGAAAGGAATAAGCCATGGATCTTGCTTATGATCTGATTTTTACCGTTTTTCCTTATCTGTGTTTGACAATTTTTGTTGTGGGTCATGCCTACCGTTACATTACCGACCGATATACCTGGAATGCCCGATCCAGCGAATTCCTGGATAAAAAATCACTCTTTTACGGATCAACTCTGTTTCATTGGGGTATCGTATTGACCTTCTTCGGGCACGCCGGAGGAATGCTGATTCCCCAAAGATTTTATGACGTCATGGGCATGAGCAGCCGTATCCACCTGTTCATTGCTTATTGGAGTGGCCTGGCAGTGGGGAGCTTGGCATTTTTCGGCTCAGTGTTATTGCTGTGGCGGCGGATTACCCACAAGAGGGTTCAGGCCGTAACCACGGTAAATGATACCATTACTATCGGTGGACTGGCGGTGGTTATCGGTATGGGACTTTATAATGTTGTGTTTGGCCACTATAACGTACTTTACACTGTAGCCCCATGGATTCGCGGAATTGTGACCTTTACGCCGAACCCCGAGCTCATGCGGGAAGTCCCCTTAAGTTTTAAGCTTCATGTTATCAGCGCTCTCGCTTTATTGGGGTTTTCCCCGTTCAGTCGACTGGTACACATCTGGAGTATCCCGTTGTTCTATTTTACCCGCCGTCAAATCATCTTTCGGCGACAGTCGGCGGATTTTCTCCATCGAGTTAAAATGAAACCTGCAGAGTCCGGCAGATCAGAGGGATAAAATGACCGAAGAGAATGTCTGTTATGCAAAATCCAGCCGGGGGGAGGCTCTTTTTTGGACAACAATGGCCTTTTTTGGAGGGTTTGCAGGCGTCTCCGCGTTCGGACCCATTGTTTCAAAATTGAAACATGTTTTAACGTTAAGCCCCATTCTCATGGGTCTGATCGCCGCCAGCCCGGCGTTGACCGGATCACTTCTCAGGATTCCTTTCGGGGCCATGGTGGATCGTACGGGCGGTAAGAAACCGATTGTAATCCTTTTAGGAATGGCAGCACTGGGAATTGCCGGTATTACGTTGATGTACTGGATGTATCCAATGCCCCGTCCCAGTCAATATCCATTTTTCTTTTTATTCGGCATGCTTTGTGGCTGCGGCATTGCGGTATTCTCCGTGGGTATTCCCACAGTATCTTACTGGTACCCTCAGAAAACACAGGGTTCGGCCCTGGCAATCTATGCCGGGCTGGGCAATTTAGCTCCCGGAATGTTTGCAGTACTTTTGCCGTACCTGGTGGTTTCAATAGGGTTTACCTTTTCTTATGTTCTTTGGCTCGGTATGCTGGCGATACTGATCCTGCTCGTTTTTGTATACATGAAAGATGCCCCTTATTTTCAGTACCGCGAAATGGGAATTGAAATTGATCCGGATGCTCTGCTGTTGTCGTGCGGGGAAGAGCTGATTCCATCCGGTACGGCCATGGAATCGATTCGGAAGGCCGGTTCAGACTGGCGCACCTGGAGTTTGACTTATTTCTATTTTGTCACCTTTGGCGGTTTTATTGCGCTGACCGTCTGGTTGCCCACTTATTGGACCGAGCTTCATAAATTCAGTATGGTAAAAGCAGGAGGGCTGACAGCGCTGTATTCGCTTTCCGCCAGTTTGATGAGGGTACTGGGAGGATATGCTTCCGACCGGATGGGCGGAGAAAAGGTGACATTTGTTTCTTTTGTCGTTGTCGGAATCGGTGCATTGTTTATGATTCAGGCGACGCGGTCTGCCGGTTTGGGATTGGCAGGTGAAATGATTTTGGCATTGGGCATGGGATTTGCCAATGCTGCGGTTTTCAAACTGGTTCCCAAATACAGTCCTGAAGCGGTTGGAGGTGCCGCCGGCATTATTGGCGGGCTGGGAGCGTTTGGCGGTTTTGCCATACCACCGATCATGGCCCTTTTTGTCAAGATCAACGGTGATACCGGCTACTCTCAGGGGTTTTCGGTGTTTTTGGGTTTAACGGTCCTGGCACTGATCTTATTTGGCTTAATCAAACGATATGCTCGCCCAAAAATTGAAAATAAGCATATGTTTTGAAATTGAAAAAAACGCGAAATCTGATTCAGGTGAGTATGAGTGTTTCAACAATAATTTTGCAGTATTCTTATACCGTACAAATTTGATGAACTCGTAAAAAGTCCGATTTAGAGGGTTTCGTAAAAAGTTCAAATTCAAGGCGTGCAAATTTTGTCATCATGAGGCGTACTTTTCGTACGTTGAATGATTGCGAAATTCAGCACAACGCAGAAGTTGGACTTTTTACGAGACCATCAAATTTAGTCAAAGATGGTGGCTGTAAAAACACATTGAGGAGAAGGGGGTTTTGTGCGAACAATAAAACGAGTCAACACGATTTTGTATTGCAGACACTGGAAAAATACGGTCAGCTTCTACCGCGATGTGCTCAGCTTTTCAATCCATTATCAGACCCAATGGTTTGTAGAATTCCGCCTGATGGGCGACACATATTTAAGTATCGCCAATGCAGAGTGTGCATCAATAAAAAGTACGAATGGCGGCGGGATAACGTTATCATTGCAGATTGAAGATGTTGAATCAACTCATTTGCGCTTAAATGGGCTTGGGATAAAAACAGGCAAAATCAAAAGCGTATGGGGGTCGGAAGCATTTTATATTTTTGATCCTGAAGGTCACCGCCTTGAACTGTGGTCCTAAAATTAAAAAGTGTGGGATTCGGGTATAATAGATTGGAACAACCATTTAATTTTCATCAGGGTAAGCCAATTGACTTAAGTCAATGAAACAAGGTCTTTTTTTAAGTAAAAAGAAAATATATTATAGCGGAACGTTAAACAGGAAAGCCTGAATAACTCTCTAAAAGTCTATACCAAACGCCGAAGGTAGAATCGATACAGGCGATTTAACTTTAGAAGTAGAAGGGGATAACCCAATGAAAAATCAACATATGGACTCTTGCCCTATGGATATATCAGACGACGATATCTTAAAGGCAATGAAGGAAATCAGCGGATATCTGGATATTACCCCCGGCGATTTTAAAGAAATTTATCGTTTTGCATACAGACATGCTGTGGAACGACTGAGGCATTCCGTCAAGGCAAAAGAGGTTATGACCAGAAGTGTTATTTTTGTTAAAAGGGACACTTCATTACAAGATGTGGCCGAAATTTTAAACCGGCACCTTATCTCCGGAGTCCCTGTAATCGACGATTACAGAAGAGTTGTCGGTGTTGTTTCAGAAAAAGACTTTTTATTCCACATGGGCGCCAAAGACAAGAGAACATTTATGGGCGTTGTTGCCCATTGTTTAAAAGGTAAAGGATGCATTGCCCTGTCCATGCGAAAGCAGAATGCGGAAGATATTATGTCATCTCCCGTGATTACTGTAAGTGAACATGCCGACATTTCTATGATAGCCAATACGTTTACCGACAAGAATATTAATCGAGTTCCAATTACCGACGAGAACAATAAACTCGTGGGAATTGTAACCCGAAACGATGTTGTGAAAGCTTCCTGCTATATGGACAATTCAATAGAAAGCAAAGAATGATATGAAGTATATCAAAAAAATGAAAGGAACGACCCAAAGCCCCCCGGCGGTGAGTTTTTCCGAAATCATCTGGTCCTGGATCGGCGCTTTCTTAGGCATTGCTCTGGTAGCATTTATAAATTATAACATTTTTAACGAGACCGATCTGGTTATGATCATCGGCTCCTTTGGTGCCAGCGCTGTTTTGATTTATGGCGCCATCAGAAGTCCATTGGCACAGCCGAGGAATCTTATCGGCGGCCATGTAATTTCAGCTGTTATTGGGGTAACGACATATAATTTGCTCAACGGCCACATGTGGTTGGCTTCGTCTATAGCCGTTGCAACGGCGATTGCGGTGATGCATGCTACCAAAACACTTCATCCCCCCGGAGGAGCCACCGCGTTAATCGCGGTCATCGGGAGTCAAGAAATTCATAACCTTGGCTATTTCTATGCAATTATACCCGCCGGTATGGGTGCAATGATCATGCTGGTGGTTGCACTTTTAATAAATAACATACCCAAAAGCCGCCGCTACCCGGAGTTTTGGATTTGATATCTGCAATACCATAAAGGAAGAATTCAATTGAAACCAAAAAGACCAAATTGCTGGGAGTACATGAAATGCGGAAGAGAACCCGGGGGAATTAAATCGGATGAATTCGGAATATGTCCTGCGGCAGCTGATATTTCCTTTGACGGCATAAATTCCGGGACCTCTGGGGGTAGAATCTGTTGGGCCATTGCCGGCACATTTTGTGAGGATAAAGTTCAAGGGACATTTGCTGAAAAGCGAAATTCCTGCATGAGCTGTAGTTTTTACAAAACGGTTCAAGAAGAAGAAAAGACCGCAAGTCGACGCACCAAGTTTTTAAGGTTTATTTCCCGGGATGATAGAAATCCCGCTTTTGACAAAATGGTCTATAAACAAATCAAAAAAGGGGAACGGTTTATTCGCCAGGGAGAATCAGAAGATGTGGCTTATATTATTCAACGGGGATCATGTCTGGTTATCGTGGAGAAAGACGGGGGACTTCATCCTGTAGATCATTACGGTGAAGGAGATATCGTCGGCGGTTTGGGCATATTGACCGGGGAGCCTCGTCGTGCCCATGTTGAAGCGGAAACCGATATGGAACTTTGGGTTTTAAAAAGAGAGCATTTTAAGGATATTTCAAGAAAAGATCCTGAATTGCTGAGCTTTTTAACCGAAATTGTTGCCGATCGGCTTGACTCCCGAAGACCCACCGCATACAGGACTATTGGAAAATATGTGGCCACTGATATTATCGGCCGTGGCGCCTTCAGCATCGTTTACAAAGGGATGCATAAAGGTTTGAATATGCCTGTGGCCATTAAAATGATGAGACACGATATGGCCCCTAACGATGAGTTCCTGGATAGCTTTCATAGTGAAGCCAAAACCATTGCAAGCCTGAATCACGATAACATTATCAAAGTTTACGATATTGAAGAACGATACCGAACGGTTTTCATTATTGAGGAACTGGTAGATGGTATATCCCTGGAAGGATTGTTGAAACGTTTGAAAACCATACCTCCGCCGGCCGCAGTACACTACTTGATACAGATATGTTCCGGTCTGGATTACGCCCATAAGCAGGACATTATTCATCGGGATATTAACATAACCAATATATTCGTGAAGCGAGACGATCGAATAAAAATTCTTGATTTTGGGTTGGCCTGTTCCATTGGTACTGAGGATATGGCGACTTTGGGCACGGCATTCTATATGGCTCCGGAGCAGATACGGAGCGAACCTCTGGACGAGCGAACTGACATCTATGCTTTGGGCATAACCGCCTTCGAGATGGTAACCGGAAAAAAGCCTTTTCAGTTAAAAGATTTAAAGCGCTTATTCGAAACTCATTTAACCTGCGACATTCCGGACCCTGGAGATATAATGCCGAATTTGCCGGATGGATTGTGCAAATTTATCCGTAAAGCCTGTAGTCGCGATCCATTAAAAAGATATCAGACCGCCGGCCAGGCGCTGTCAGCCCTCCAGACCATTGCTAAGGATTTTGGCTTAAAACAAAAATATCTGCCACCGGAACAGAGAAAAATGTCCACGGTTTTTTTGATGTACAAAGATGAGCACCAGCTGGAACTGAACCGTTTGATGGAGGAGTTCAGAATCAAAGCCCGTCAACTTGGCGTTGAACTGAAGGTTGCGGATTTCCGGGATTTATAGCGGATTTTATGGACTTCGATATACCTGTTCCTTAGACAAGATAAATCTCATACAATAATTGATTGAAACAATTACCATTCTCTCCGGCAAGAAAGATTGAGTATTTGGAGTCAACCGACTTTTAAAAAAAATAAAGGAGGAAGAATGAAAGCAAGAAAAATAAAAGAAAGTGTGTTCTGGATGGGGGCCATAGATTGGGATAGACGTCTTTTTGACTCATTGATTCCGCTTCCCGACGGCACGACCTACAATGCTTATCTGGTACGTGGCAGCGAGAGAACTGCCTTGCTGGACACGGTTGATCCCGCCATGGCCAATGAACTTTTAGAACAACTTAAAGATGTTTCTCAAATTGATTACGTCGTCTCACTCCATGCAGAACAGGACCACTCCGGAACGATTCCGAAGGTTCTTAAAAAATACCCCAATGCCAGGCTGATAACAACGCCCAAAGCAAAAGGAATGCTCATAGATCTTTTACAGATACCTGAAGCATCCTTTACCACCGTCGAGGATGGTGAAACGCTTTCTCTCGGGGACAAGACATTGACATTTATTCATACGCCCTGGGTTCACTGGCCTGAGACCATGGTGGCCTATCTGGAAGAAGACGGAATCCTTTTTAGTTGTGATTTTTTCGGTTCCCACATTGCAACCACGGATCTTTACGTCACTGATGAAGGACGCGTTTATGAGGCGGCCAAGCGCTATTTTGCCGAGATCATGATGCCCTTTAGAAACGTGATCAAAAAGAACCTGGAAAAACTAAAATCCTGCCAAATCCGGATGATTGCTCCCAGCCACGGGCAAATATATCAGAATCCGACTTTGATTATGGATGCCTATCGGGACTGGGTACTCAGCCCCTGCCGTAACATCGTTGTACTGCCTTACGTGTCTATGCATGAAAGCACCAAACGAATGGTAGAGTATTTTGTTTCTTCACTTGTAGAAAAGGGAGTTAAAGTGGAGTTGTTCAATCTGGCCGTGGCCGACATCGGGAAACTGGCCATGGCACTGGTTGATGCGGCGACACTCGTCGTAGGAACGCCGACTGTCCTTGCAGGACCCCATCCCTACGCTGCTTACAGTGCTTTTTTGGCAAATGCCCTGCGTCCCAAAACAAAATTCATTTCCATTATCGGCTCCTATGGATGGGGAGGAAAGACCGTAGAAATACTTGCGGGAATGATTACAAATCTCAAAGTAGAAATCATAGACCCGGTCCTTTGCAAAGGTGTGCCCTCAGATAAGGATCTTAAGGCGCTGGATGATCTTGCCGCCGCTATTGCGAAAAAACACAAGGAACATAATTTTACTAATTGAGCTAAAAATCCAAAAATAAGTAGCGGGTTGTCGTATTGACTATTATTTTTTTATAATTATTCTGAATTAATAAGATTAAGATTATTTTATTCACGTAGTGACTGAGCAGCAGAAACGTTCGAAGTCAAGGAGGTTGAGAAATGGCACAGCAACCATCAGAAGAGAGAGAAAAAGCTTCAAACGGTGTGGACAAGGCCATAGTTCGCGAGGACATTCTTCAGACCTTCCCTAAACTTTTCGGGACCAAAACCATAAACGGTCGAAAAGTCAATGTGGAACAGGAGATTGCTGCACTCGAAAAAGAACTGCATCCCGAGATTGTCACAGCCCTGACCGCGCGCCGGGCGCTGCTTCATTCTTCCACACCGGTTCGCGAGAAATATGCCTGGCCGAAGTGGGACGACACGTTTGAGGATCCCGTAACAGAGAAGTTCTGGACATACCGCCAGATCGTCCAGGGCTTGATTCATAACTTTCTCGGTCGGGACAGCGAGTGGCGCTGGCGGCTTAACGACGAAACGCCCATCCCGAAGGACGCTCACCCGTTGATGAATCCCGGTTTGGAACTCACCGGGCCGTGGCATCCGATGGACATGGCTTTCAAAGCCTTGAACAGCCCGGCGCCCATGAATATGCCGGATTTTGAAGATGCCTCGCCGACTCATTTCCGGCCCGACGGCGCGCTCGAAAAGGAGCCGATAGGCATTTTCGCGGCCCTGGAGAACGCGAAAGAGATCTTCGAAGGCTTTTGGACCGACCGCGCCTATGAAGTGAAGAAGAAAGCTAAAACACGCGAATATAAGATCAAAAAGCCCCCGGCGCAGTGGCCGGTCCGGTTTGTCCGGCCTCCGGGCATCCACGTTCGGTATGACCACATAACGGTCCAAGGCCAACCGGTGCATGGTGTGATTCCCATCACCCTCCTCTGGGCGCTCAACAACTACGATTCCCTCACAGGGATCGGTACTGGCCTGTACTACTACATCCCAAAGATTCAGACCCCTCAGGAAGCTCTTATTGTAGAGAAGCTCCTGGTACGGGTGGAAGGCCTGATCGGCGTCCAGCCCGGCACCATCAAGATCAAAGTCCTGTACGAGGAAGGGAATGCGGGCCGGTTTTTGCCTGTGATTGCATGGGTATTACGACGCAGGCTCCTTGGGACGAACGTCGGCCGCTGGGACTATCTGGCCAGTCTTATTGAGATGTGGAAGGATAATCCACAGGGCGTGTTTCCGGATCCGCAGTCCATTGGCATGTCTACCCCGAATATGATTGCATATCAGCGGTATAATGCGCTCATTATGCTTATGGCCGGCATGAAGAAGGGCGAGTTCAGCCAGGGGGGGGCCATTGGCGGGATGGCGGCGGTAATGATTTACCAACCGACAGATCCCTATGGGCGTTCGCAGTATAACCCACTGGCACTGCGTGCGATGATCATCGACAAGATGCGAGAGCGTCTGCTGGGTCTCATCTTTGTGCCCGAGGAGCAGCTGCCCGCAGGTCGACAGCCCACCCTGGAAGAGATCCTTTCCGGAGGAATGAAGGGAAAACTTTACGATGCCTATCGTCAAAGTTGGGTTGCCAGCCCCGATCCGGAGTACGTCGCCGCTGGAAATGCACCTTTGCAGGCTCCCGTAACGCAGCTCCAGGCAATCCTCGATGCGCCGCCACAGGAAGTGAAAGTGAAAGACAAATCGGTGCCGACGGTCGCCAGTGGTCTCGTGGAGGCAGAGCGGCTCCTGTTGAAATCCTGCGGCTTATTGAACCCGCAGGGTAAGATCACACCCTGGGTCGTTACCGGGGATATGTTCAGCATGCCGGAGAAGCTCTTCAAGAAAGAACTCTGGGACAGTATTTACGGTGTACCCAGGGGTGAGATCACTATAGAGCACATCCAGCACGCCTTCTATATGGCGGCGAACTACGGCTTCCAGATTCTTAACGGTAACTTCGCGGCCGCCATCGACGACTACGAACTTTCCCTGCGTTTCATGAACGATCTTGCTACCTACCGGATCGATGTGTCGTGGCTGTGGACCCTTCTCCATCACCAGGCCGTCATCACCAGGGATGGTTACCTGAAACGGCCTGCGCTCACCGAGGATGGGCTCACGCCGGCCAAGGACGCCTTTGAGGTCAAGGCCGGGACCCGTTTCACCGGGGAGCTGTTTCGGAGATTGTGGGACTACCACAACGAATGGACATCAGAGTTCTTTGCGGAGCTGGACCGGCTCGGCAATCCGGGCCGCTTTGACCGCGCCAGGGCGCCTGTCATTATGGAGATCCTGAAGCGCCAGCTGCTGTCACCCCGTTACGTTCAGCACAGCGCCCGCGTGCTCTTCGTCCTGGCACCGGCGAACGGACAGGAGCGCGCGCAGCTTTTCGAGGCGATCTTCACCCTTTCCCGTGAGGAAGTCGTCCAGCGCGTTCATGAAGGCACGCTGAACAAGTCCGCGCTGGATGCCCACGATTATGTTTATGACATCTTTTGACCATCTCGACGAAGGCAATGGAGGAATTGATATGGATAGAAAACAGCAAGCCGAGGCACTCGCACAATCGTGGAAAAAAGAATCAAGATGGCAAGGAATTGAACGCCCTTATACCGCTGACCAGGTGGTAAACCTTCGCAGTTCCGTTCAGATCGAATACACCCTCGCCCGTTTGGGAGCTGAAAGGCTCTGGCATCTGATGCGCTCGGAGCCTTATGTTCAGGCACTGGGTGCATTGACCGGCAATCAGGCCGTACAACAGGTATTGGCAGGGCTCAAAGCTATTTACCTCAGCGGCTGGCAGGTAGCGGCCGACGCAAATACTGCCGGACAGACCTATCCGGATCAGAGTTTATATCCGGCTGACAGTGTCCCGACGGTGGTCAGAAAAATAAATAATGCGCTGATTCGAGCAGACCAGCTTCAGCACTTGCATAACAGAGGAAATATCCATTGGCTCGCCCCCATTGTTGCGGATATCGAGGCCGGTTTCGGCGGGCCCCTCAATACTTTTGAATTGGTCAAAGCATGCATCGAGGCCGGAGCAGCGGCGGTTCATCTGGAAGATCAAATATCCTCTTTGAAAAAATGTGGTCACATGGGAGGGAAGGTTCTGGCACCCTCCTCTGAATTTTTGCGCAAATTTGTGACTGCCCGTCTTGCCGCCGACGTTCTGGGAGTCCCCACACTGATGGTGGCAAGAACAGATGCCAAAGGCGCCCGTTTAACCCGAACCGACATAGATCCCATCGACCAGCCGTTTTTGACCGGAAAGAGAACCGTGGAAGGATATTTCGAGATCAAAGGCGGTTTGGAACTTGCCATTGCCAGAGCCCTTTCATATGCGCCTTGTGCGGACGTGATATGGTGTGAAACGTCGACGCCGGATCTGGGAGAAGCACGGGAATTCTCCCAGGCAATTCTGGAGAAATTCCCGAATAAGTTGCTGGCATACAATTGTTCACCCTCGTTTAACTGGAAGCTGCATATGGATGATGCCACACTCAGGAAATTTCAGGAGGAACTGGGAACCATGGGGTATAAATTTCAATTTGTCACCCTGGCCGGGTTCCATACCTTAAATGCCGCCATGTTTGAATTGGCCCACGGGTATAAAGCGGAAGGGATGGCCGCCTATTCACGGTTCCAGGAGCACGAATTCCGGATGGAAAGAGAACTGGGCTACAGTGCGGTGAAGCACCAATCCTTTGTGGGGGCAGGTTACTACGACGAAGTTCAAATGGTCATCACCGGTGGCGAGACCACGACGTCCGCCTTGAAAGGGTCCACCGAAGAAGAACAGTTTAACGGATAAACCCAGCCATAGACGCGTTATGAGTATGGGGGAAACTTAGGGCATGCCCCTAATATTATAAGATTCTATTCATCCATCAATCAATGAATATCCATTAACTTATTCATTTTTTGAGCGAAAGCCTTGCAATCAGGTTTCAGGTGTCAGGTGTCAGCTAATTCGTTTCTTATTCCTGACACCTGACACCTGAAACCAAAAAGTCCTGGATAGCAATTAACAAAACGGTCCGGTAATTTAAGTGGACCGCCCGGTGCGCTTGCCCGCTTTTGGAGGGGCAACCCTTGCCGGGTGGTGTGGGGAAGGGGAGAGAAAGACTCCCCATTACCCGATTATGGCTTTCTCTAGTACAGCTTTCTATCGATATATACACCGTAACTGTAGTGAGTTTTATATTTCTCATATAGTTCAATTTCTCGGTTTTCCGCTTCAACTATTGCGCGTGCCTCTTCACTATTTCCGTTCCGGTTAAGGAAATCCTTAAAGCTGTCCTGCATAGGCCGATAATAATTCTCCAGCCAGCAATGCTCTGGTAAAACAAAAAAGCCGATCGGAGAATAGCTGTTTTTCTCCAGTACGCTAACCTTTGAAGATGCCACATCTATTTCGGGGTATTCGTCATCCCAATATTTTTGAAGTTCCGACGGACGGGAGGCTGTAATCCAGGTAATCTCAGAAACAACCAGTCGTCCGCCCGCTTTCAGATAACGATTCCAGTCTTTTATCCCCCTTTCAAAGCCGATATTGTATATCGCACCCTCAGACCAGATAACATCATATTCCTCATCTCCAAACGGCAGATTGTCCATTGAACAGCAAAGGGGCGTTATTTTTTCAGAAAGTCGCATACTTTCAGCCCTACCTTCCAGTACTTCAAGAAAGTCCTGAAGGAAATCCACTGCCGTAATCTGAGCGTTCAATAGACGAGCGAGCAATAGGGTGGAAGTCCCTGTGCCGCAGCCTATATCGGCAATCTTTAAAGGTGTAGCGCGGTCTATCATAGCCAGGATGAGAGCTTTTTCCGTCTCTGCATCCCCGCCTGGCCCCTGCCGGTTTGCACTTTTATGAAGGTCTATCAAAAGTTGATAATCTTCCACTTACTTATCCTTATCTGTTTGTAACCACCGGGTAGCCGGTCCCTTGATCTCTGTTTTAACCTTATTTCTACCCATAGATGCTCCGAAACCTATCCACTGTCTCGATGAGGTCTGGCGTCA
Source organism: uncultured Desulfobacteraceae bacterium (assembly GCA_964410925.1). GTDB lineage: Bacteria > Desulfobacterota > Desulfobacteria > Desulfobacterales > UBA11574 > S5133MH16. The sequence continues at coordinate 1,614 of CAYPIW010000145.1, read as the reverse complement.
ATCGCTCCTGCACTTCCTTCTCGATCGCCTTTCCGACACTGCCATAGAAAGCTTCAGCTATCCCCCCCGTGATACACGCAAGGGTGTCGCTGTCGCCGCCCAGTGAGATGGCGTTGCGGATAGCGTCTTCGTACGTTTCGGAGTCTAGAAACGCGATGATCGCCTCGGGTACTGTTCCTTGACACGATACATCAAACGAGTAGTTCGGACGAATGTCTGCCACGGTGCGGTTGAGGTCGTAGTTAAACCGTTCGGCAATCCGATGTCGTATGGCGCCCTTGTCTGCTCCTGTTCTGGCAAGGAAGACCGCGAGCGCAGTAGCTTGTGCTCCCTTGATCCCCTCAGGATGATTGTGAGAGACCTCAGCAGTCATCTTCGTGTGTCTCAAGACGTCTTCTTCCGATGTGAATGCGAAACCGACCGGACTGACACGCATAGCAGAACCGTTGCCCCAGCTATCGTATGGCTGGGGATCCTCAGACTGGAGCCACCGAATGAACGAACCACCGTATCCGGCCCTTGGATATTGTCTGCCGATTTCCCAGAGGCACTTCAGGTATGACCTTCCGGTAAGAATGGCATTTGCTACCCCGACTGTTAGTACGGTATCGTCTGTGAAACAACAACGATCGTCGAAAAGCGGAAACTCTTTCGTTTTGATCGGCCGACCCTCATAGATTGATCCGATAATGTCACCCGCGATGGCTCCAATCATCAGTCTCTTTCCTTATGATCGGGCAGCTCAGGGGCCTCCAAGCCCCATTCCCCCCTAAGAACCGTGCATGACAGTTTCCCGTCACACGGCTCAAGCATCTCAAATGCTTTAATAAGATTTTTTAATTCTATCAATAAATCCCTTGTCTCTAACCTTTCATCCTTTAAAGCAAGCTTCCAACGAGGCTGTCGAAAAAGTATTCGTTTAAAGTTTTACCATTTTTCCACATAAACCTTATCGCCCACGGCGATGCTTTCCGTCCACTGCGGCTGTCGTTTGATATCTCCCTGCATAATAGCGGAATCTACCCAATTGCGGTAGGTTTCGAGAAACCGATCAATTTCCCCGATATTCATCAACTCCATAAGTTTCTTGTTGTCTGTGAGCCGGTACCGCTTTGGAGGTGCCAATATATACCGGTATCCACTAAACGGCCAATCCTTTGTAAGCTTAAGAAGAAATTCACGTTTGTGACAACGATGGGTTAGGTGTTAGGCATAGCCGGAAATAAAATGTCGATTGGCTCAAGCCATATTAATTCCATTATCCCTTTAAAAGTGGATTCGTTGTTCTGTATATCTCTTAGAAGCGTGTTTTCCTCATAGTTGCATAAACAACACGATGAGATTTGTGTAAAAACGCTTAAATCATAGCGTTGTGTTTCATTGACTTATCAGCCTATTAGCTTTGTCCAACCCAGTATCCGACAAAAAAAAGGAGAGTCGAATTACCAAAAAATTTAAAAGCCGCAAGGCCCTGGCTGTCAACTGCACTGACATGTTCTGCCAAGTCCATTCTATTTTACCAAAGACTTTGAACATGTTGATAATTTAAGATTCTTTTATCTTTTGTAAGAATCGTGGCATTCTCTTCTCGCGCCGTTGCCACAATTATTTGAT
>CAYPIW010000144.1:0-10369 GCA_964410925.1 uncultured Desulfobacteraceae bacterium | reverse complement strand
CAACTTAAAAAGGTGAAGATGTTTGACTTGCATCACCCTGCAAAGCACGGTAAAATAGACAAAACTGAAAAACATCGCAGGACGTTGTCTAAAAATTGATGTGCTGTTTACCGCCCATTTTCGGTACCGTGGCTTCGAGCGCCTCGGCCCCGCACTGGCCGAACGGATTGCCGCATTAGAGGATTAACATGATTCGATTCGGCCTGTGCTGCATTTTTCGTAAGGAGCCCATCAGGTTCAGGAGGGCGACAGCCAAACATATCGGGAAAATGGATCGTCAGAGGCAATTAGAATATATTTCATCGATTTGTAAACACAATGCGCAATCCCTTTTGCAATCGCTGGAATTCTGCCATGATCATGACATCAAAGCTTTTCGTGTCAACAGCCAGATCCTTCCTCTCAAAACCCATCCCCATATCGGTTATCGCATCCGGGATCTTCCTCATTATCAAAAGATCATCGACACGTTTCTGAATTGCGGTGAATTCTGCTACAAAAAGGATCTCAGGACAACTTTTCATCCGGACCAGTTCATTTTGCTGTCCTCGCCAAGCGAAGATGTGACCCGAAAATCTTTCGAAGAACTGCAATACCAGGCAGAGGTTGCCGAATGGATCAACGCCGACGTGATCAATATTCACGGGGGTGGGGCATACGGAAACAAAACCCAGGCTTTGAGACGTCTTGGCTCGCGCATAAAAACGCTCCCCCATTCCGTTCGAAACCGCCTGACCCTGGAAAACGATGACCGGGTATATACCCCGAAAGATCTGTTGCCCGTCTGCGTGAGCACAGGTACGCCCCTGGTGTACGATATTCATCACCACCGGTGTCTGCCGGACGGACTGAGTGTGGAAAAAGCCACTGAACTGGCGATGCAAACATGGAATCGCGAACCGGTTTTTCACCTGTCAAGCCCTTTGAACGGGTGGAGAGGCAAAACGATAAACAGACACCATGATTATATCGACCCCGAAGACTTCCCGGATTGCTGGTTGAACCTGGATATCACGGTAGAAGTGGAAGCCAAAGCAAAAGAACTGGCAGTATTGAAACTCAAAAATCACATAGATACCCTGAGGGTCCGGTGAATTCTTCTTTATTTCAAAATAGCATATGTGAAAATTAATGAATAAAAAAGATCATCATCACATCTATTTTCAAAACAGGGAGCATGTTGTTGTCGGGGTCATTTCGGACACTCATGGTATTCTTGTGCCAGGGGCCATAAAAGCTCTTCACGGTGTTGATCTGATTATTCATGCCGGAGACATTGGCAATACCGGGGTTATGGATGAATTGAAATCCATCGCTCCGCTGGTGGCAGTGCGGGGCAACATGGATATGAGTGAAGACCTAAGGAGGCTTCCCGAAACAGAGGCCATCCAGGTGGGTGATGCTCTGCTGTATATCATTCATGATATTAACAAGTTGGATATTACTCCATCAAAGGCTGATTTTGACGCCGTAATTTTTGGCCATCTCCATTATCCCTCTGTTGCCAAACACAACGGAGTGCTGTTTATAAATCCCGGCAGTGCCTCACAGCCCCGCAGTAAGTCCTTGGCATCATTGGCTTTTCTTCATATCCGGGGAGCTTTTATAAAAACACGGATCGTGGACATTGATGTTTGATCGGTGCCCGAAAAATGCATCCGGCATGGGGCATAAGAATTATGAAATCAAGAAAAATCAAAATAAAAGTTGATGATGAGCATGAGACCCTTAATTGGTGTGGCGGCGATTGTCATTAAAGACAATAAGGTATTACTGGGCAAAAGAAAAAAAGCTCACGGAGCCGGAACCTGGGCATTTCCGGGCGGTCATTTAGAATATAAGGAGTCCATTGAAGCATGCGCAAAACGAGAAGTGTTTGAAGAAACAGGAATACATATCAAAAATATCAGGTGCGGCACGTTCACGAACGATATTTTCCCAAAGGATCAAAAGCATTACGTTACCCTGTTCGTGATTTCGGAATATGATACCGGTGTCCTTGAGTTAAAAGAGCCGGAAAAATGTGAAAAATGGGACTGGTTTCATTGGAATGAGTTGCCCGAGCCAAAATTTTTGCCTTTGGAAAATTTGTTGAAGCAAAAACGAACATGTTTACAAATAAAGAAATTAGCCGCCGGTTTGGGATGACTTGTTTCCGTATAAGGATTGAACGGCCTGCTCCATGTAAGCGATTTTTTCATCCGTCAGAAAGCCGAAGTGGCTTGCGCGTTTCCGTCTGGGATGTCATATCCATATAGCGGCATTACCTGGACATATCATTACTGGAGCGAGAATCAATAAAGATCCATGGCCTAAAATTTTAAAACCTGCCCGCCATCATCGCCATTGGAAAGGCCGCACATGCTGAGCATCTATCGCTTTTCAAGTTTTACAGCTTCTTTATTCGCAGAGAAAGTTCGTCCAGTTGAGCTTTGCCTGCTTGAGCAGGGGCATTGGTCAGCAGGCATGCCGCTTTCTGAGTTTTTGGAAAGGCGATGACATCCCGGATGGAAGGTTGCCTGCAAAGGATCATTACCAGACGATCGAAACCCAGGGCAATCCCGCCGTGGGGCGGGGCTCCAGAGTCTAAAGCCGAAAGCAGAAATCCGAATTTTTCCTCATAAGTTTCCCGATCCATTCCCAGTGCCGCAAACACCCTTTCCTGTAGTTTTCTTTGATGAATACGGATGCTCCCGCCGCCGATCTCCGAGCCGTTTAACACCAGGTCATACGCCTTTGATCTGACGGAAAGCGGATCTTTCTCCAGCAGGTCATCATCTTCGTCCAGAGGTGCCGTAAAGGGATGGTGCAGCGCCTGGTTCCGTTTTTCGGTTTCATCAAATTCCAGCAACGGAAATCGGGTAATCCAGACAAAACTGAATATCTCCTCATTTATCATGCCCAGTTTCTTTCCCAGAAAGTTTCGAAGATGTCCTAGAGCCTCATTGGTGATCTTGGGCTGATCGGCCACAAAAAATACCAAATCGCCGGGCTGCATATTCATACGCCTTGTGAGTGCCTGCTTTTCATCGTCAGTGAAGAATTTCGCGATGGGCGATTGCCAGGAATCTTCACGCACCTTGATCCATGCCAGACCTTTGGCTCTGTAAATGGAGACAAATTCGGTCAAATCGTCTATCTCTTTGCGTGTAAAATTGATGCACCCTTTGGCATTCAGTGCCTTGACAATTCCTCCCTTTTTAACCACATCAGAAAAAAGTTTGAAACCCGCGTCCTGTATAATGTCCGAAATATCCACGAGTTCCAGCGCAAACCGAATATCGGGTTTGTCCAGCCCAAAACGGCCCACCGCATCGTCATAGGAAAGGCGCTGGAAGGGGGTTTTAAGGTCCACGTCCAGAGCACCTTTGAATAGAGTGACCATCATGTTTTCTGTGATGTCCATCACATCGTTTTCTCCGACGAAGGACATTTCCATGTCGATCTGAGTAAATTCCGGCTGACGGTCCGCCCTGAGGTCTTCGTCCCTGAAACATTTTACAACCTGGTAGTACCGGTCAAACCCCGACATCATCAGCAGTTGTTTGAAGATCTGGGGGGACTGGGGCAGGGCGTAAAACAGACCTGGGTTTACCCGGCTGGGAACCAGATAGTCCCTTGCCCCTTCGGGGGTGCTTCGGGTCAGCACCGGTGTCTCAATATCGATAAACCCGAGAGCATTCAGATAGTGTCTGATGGAAGCGGCGGCCGCGTGCCTTGTGATGATGTTTTTTTGCAAAAGGGGGCGCCGCAGATCGATGTGACGGAATTTCAGCCGGATATTTTCCGAAACATCCAGATTGTCCTCAACCATGAAGGGGGGGGTTTCGGCTGCATTGAATATTTTAAGTTCCGTAGCAAAGACTTCTATCTCACCGGTTTTTAATTTGGGATTGGTCATGCCTTGCAGTCTTTTTTCGACGTTTCCCCGAACGCCAATCACATATTCACTTCGAATAACACGGGCTTTTTCATGGACTTCAGGGCTGAATTCGGGGTTAAAAACAACCTGTGTAATTCCTTCCCTGTCGCGCAGGTCCACGAAAATCACTCCGCCGTGATCCCTTCGGCGCTGCACCCAACCCATGAGCACCACTTCCGTACCCACATCTTTTGATCCAAGTTCACAGCAGGTATGGGTTTTTCTCATATCTCCAAGTTTATCTGACAATGAATGAAATCCTTTCATAATGATTCCGCCACTAAGACCCAAAGGTACGAAGGGTTTTATTTTGTAATTCTTTTTCAGTGTCTTGGAGCTTTGTGGCGAGAAGAAAATCTTCCTCGCACCAGGCGAGTTTCACACTTAATTTCTTATACCGTTAATTTTGATTTTATATATTCAACAACGCGTTCGATAGGAATCGACATCTGTTCTTTGGTAGTCATATTACGCAAGATAACCGATCCTTGCTTTATCTCATTATCTCCGACGATCAGAACATGGGTTGCACCCAGCCGGTCTGCCCGTTTCATCTGGCTTTTTAAACTTTTATCGCTAAAATCCATCTCGGTTTTAATTCCCTCAAGACATAACGCGGATTTCCATTCAAAGGCAAGTGAAAGGCTCTTTTCACCCAGTGCAACCAAATAAATATCCGGCGTTTTGATAAAATCATGATGATTCAGTCCCGTGATTTCCGCCAGCCGGTCAAAACCGATGGCAAAGCCGGTTGCCGGGGTATGGGGTCCGCCAAGGGCTTTAATCAGGCCATCGTATCTGCCGCCGCCTGCCACGGCACTCTGGGCGCCCAATGATCCGGTCTGAATTTCAAAAGTGGTTCGGGTATAGTAATCAAGACCCCGGACCAGTCTTTTATCGATGGTAAATGGGACGTTCATTGCGTTAAGGGTTGTCTTGACGATTTCAAAGTGGCGGCTGCATACCGGACATAAATAATCCAGAATGGACGGTGCATGAGCCATGGCCTCTCTGCAGGCAGGCACCTTGCAGTCAAGCACCCGTAATGGATTCCGGTCTTTCCGCCGTACACAGTCCGAGCAAAGATCTCCGGTGCAAGACGTCAGAAAATCCGCAAGCACAGCTTTGAACGTTGGGCGACATTCCGGACACCCCAGCGAATTGATATGTGCGGTAACATCGGAAACAGACAGTCTTGAAAATAAGGTTATCAGCAGAAAGATCAGTTCAACATCAGCCAATGGAGACTCCACTCCGAAAATTTCTGCATTGAGCTGATAAAACTGCCGGTATCTCCCCTTTTGGGGCCTTTCCCGCCGAAACATGGGACCGATGGTAAAATATTTTTGGACCGGATCCGTTGAATACAGTTTATGCTGGATATAGCTGCGGCAAACAGATGCCGTTGCCTCCGGTCGCAGGGTGATGAGAGTCCCTTTTCTATCCGGGAAGGTGTACATTTCTTTTTCCACAATATCGGTATCTTCACCAATGCTTCTGGCAAAAAGTTCCGTACGTTCCATAATGGGAACACGAATTTCCTTAAAACCGAAATCTTCAAAAAGAGACCGGGCGGTTTTTTCGACATGCTGCCAGAGTTCTACTTCCCCGGGAAGAATATCTTTAAATCCCCTGATTAACTGTATCATCCTTTATTTTTTGTCCCAGCGCAAAAGTTCGGTCACCTTGCTCAGGGTGCTCCCTTCTTTGATTTCTTCCCGGATTCGGTTTTCCTTCTCAAGCACATCCACGCTCCGGTTGGCATATTCCACTGCAATGGCGCGCGGCAGCACTACAACGCCGTCATCGTCACCCAGCAGCCAGTCTCCGGGCTCTATGTGCATGTTGCCCACCGTAATCGGAACGCCGATCTCTCCGAATCCTTTGGGCTCTCCTGCATTGGGCATGACAAGTCTGCTGAAGGCCGGAAATTGCATCTTGATGATTTCCGGACTGTCTCTGAGGGCACCGTCGATCACCACCCCGGCCAAACCCTTTTGCACGGCAGAATGGGTTGCCAGTTCTCCCCAGATGGCAGGCCCCGCACCGCCGGCGTCAATAACGATAACTTCACCGGGCTTGGCCACATCAATGGCCTGGACCGGTTTTGACCAATCCCCGGGATACGTTCTTACGGTAACCGCACAGCCCACCATTCGGATGCCGGGAAAAAGCGGCCGAATTCCCTGCAAAACGCCACCCCGGTGAAGAGCATCGGAAAGATTGGCCGACGATACCAGTTCCAGCATTTCCCTTATTTGCTCCTCTCCCTTTCTTTTAAAAAGGGTGGTACTGATACTCTCACCGGTATCGATTCCCCTGCGGATTTCTCTGGAAGCCTGTTCAGGATCCATTGCCTTGCTAATGGCGCCACCGACAATGATTATAGATGCGCCGGCCTCCACCGCTTTGGCGGCGGTTTCGGAATTAATGCCCCCGGCCACGCCCACCGGAATTGTCAATGCCTGGCTGACCTGCCGTAAAATTTTGAAAGGATCTTTTCCTTCCATTTGTTCGTCAATGGCGCAATGGACCGTTACAATGTCCGCGCCTAACTTCTCAACGAATTTGGCTCTTGACACCACATCTTTAACCGCTATCATATCGACCACAATTTTGGCGCCGTAGTTCTTGCCTGCCTGGATGCATTCCCGAATGGTCGCATCGCTGGATGCGCCGAGCACATCCACTATATTCGCACCGGCTTTGGCTGCGGTTTCAACCTCAGTTCTGCCGGCATCCATGATCTTCATATCCGCCACAATGGTTTTATCGGGAAAAAGCCTTCGCAATTCCCGTACGGCATGGAGACCTTCACTCTTGATGAGGGGCGTGCCTGCCTCAAGCCAGTCAACCCCGCCGGCAATGCCGGCCTGGGCGTTTTTAAGGGCCCGTTTCAAATCTACAAAATCTAATGCCAACTGCAGAACTGGTTTCATATTTCCTCCTTTACTCTATAACTGTATGTCGTGATGAAACGCTGCCGACATTTTTTTTTCTTTTTTGGTAAATTTTAAGTACGATCGCTTCTAAGAAAAGAAAGGCAGATTGTTCAAACAGGGAACCGGCCATTTGCAATGAATGGGGCTCACCTTCACGGCAAAGCTTTGTGGTTCCGGGGAGATGGATGCTTGTATCAACAATTGAGGCAATTTTAGATTCCATATTTCCCAGAATCCCATAAGTTTTGGCATGATATTTTTTAGCACTCTTTACCGATTCCAACGTCGACGGCGTCTCTCCTGATCCGCTCAGAACGATGAGCAAATCATCACGGGTAATGGCCGGAGTAATGGTTTCACCGCAAAAATACACAGAAAAGCCCAGATGCATCAAGCGCATACAAAAGCAGCGCAGGATAAAACCGGCTCTTCCTTGAGCGGAGAAAAAAATGGATCCGGCATCCAAAATCCTCCGGATAAAATCTTGTGCGGATTTATCACTCAGGCTTTGCAGCAAGTACCGGTTTTCCTCCAGGACAGCCTCGATCATTTCCCGGATGGTGAAGTTTTTATCATTTTTTGACATCAGATGATGTTTCAGGGCAATCCCCTGACACTAAAAAAATACAAAGTTAACATATTGAAAAAACTTGATGTTAAAATTTTGGAGTATGGCGAAATGATTTCAGTGTGTCAAGAAAAAATCTCATGTTGACTCCGATAATGACCAAAAACCAAAAAAAATCAGAGGTCCTGTATGCCCGAATTTAACTCTTCTTACATACCAGCTATTGCTGCATCTGTCTTGGAAAAACTTTTTAATTAAGTGATAGCCATTCTGGCAAAACACAACTTTTTTCCCAAAAAACTTCGTGAATTACTGATGCCTCCGAAATCCAATTCACAGAGCAATGTTCTTGCGGCAGCAAGGGGAAAAAAAGCGCCGGAACTTTGGTCGTCGGAAACGTCGTATTCGAAAAAACTATGAAATTGTTTTTGGTTTCAAGATATGGCAGTCTGGTAGCCGTCTCTGATATCACTCACATAACGATTGGTTTTTGCACGTTTAAATACGCATTTTCAATTTTTTAAAAATAACAAATAATTAGCTTGCTTTTTTCTAAATAAAGATTATAATATGTTTAATCAATTAAGTTCTGTTTAATTTACGGGACGGTTTATCTCTGAAGGAAAAATCCATTTGTCAAAGTGGCACCCTCCAGTTTGCGACCTTGAAAATTATTAAGAAAGGAGGATGGTATCATGACCAATGGAACTGTTAAGTGGTTTAACGACCGAAAAGGGTTCGGATTCATTGAGCAGGAAGACGGATCGGATGTGTTTGTTCATCATTCAGCAATCAATGCAAACGGTTTTAAATCCCTCAATGAAGGCGATCGAGTTTCTTTTGATATAGAGCAAGGACAAAAAGGTCCTTCCGCTGCAAATGTCACTGTGATTTAGCTTTATATTCTGAGCAAAAAGGGCATTCCTTCTAATATTGAGGGGATGCCTTTTTGTTTGGTTTGAAGTTATACCTTCACAATTCGCAATCATCAGACCTTAAACCTCAATAAACGTTTGCCCACAGATCCTTATTCTTGTTGTCAATATCGAAAATAACAGCCAGGGAGGTAACAAATTGGCAAGATCAAATCATGAATTTAATAAACGTCAAAAAGAATTCGCAAGGAAAAAAAAGAAAGAACAAAAGAGACAACGCAAACTGGATAAGAATACTATAAAATCAGAAGAAAACCCAGATCTGCCCCAGAATGAAGGAGAAAATCTATAAGCATAGAAACCGAACCGAATAAAAAGGAGAAAAAATATGCGTCAAAAATATGTGATTTCTCGAGATGGTGTCAAAAATAAGCTCAAAATCAGGGAATATGCGGTCATAGATAAAAATATGAAAAAAGTGGAGTCTTCAATGCTGCAAAATGAAAGTTTTTCATTTCTGTGTGAAGAGACCTATGAAAGCGAGATGATCATGAGTTCCATCTCCGAAGGAATGAACGCCTTGGTTGCAATCCTTCGGACCCACAACATATTTCCCATCGAACCGTATTCCACCAAAATCGCCGAATCAGTCATGGGGTTATACAATTCACCCGAAGAGGGTTCGGTGGAGCTGTTTTTTGACGATATCGATTTGGTATCTGTCTGATATACTTTAATTTTAAACTATTGACTTGTTATTACGAATGGATTAATTAAAGAATAGATTAAGTCTACCATTCACCACTTGTGTATATTTCTGGTATTTATTTTGGAGCCTGCCTAAAGAACTTTTTTTGGCCTTCCTTCAAAGTGATCTCCTGAACATTTGCACAAGATATAAGTAAAGGAAAAACTTTAGATGGAAGGTTATGTCAAATCGTACAGTGAAAAAAAGGGCTATGGTTTTATACACACTGAAGAATACGGGGACGTTTTTGTTCATAAATCGGGCATCAGGGAATTTGGGCATTTCGGTTTACAAGAGGGTGACCCTGTATCTTTTGAGTTAAAAGAAACTCCTAAAGGCATACAAGCCATCAACTTAAAGCCCATCAAATCCTATTAATTTGGAAACACACAACATTATTCTATCCAAATACTTACCGTTAGGAATATGGAGTGACCCATCTTGCGAATAAAGATAGATCGTTTTCTTGAGTCAAAGGCATTAATTTCTTTCTTTTATCGATTAATTTTATTTTATTCGTGGACACTTCGTTTAAAGATTGAAAATGATAAAGAGTGGGTGGATTATAGAAGAAATGGCGGTGTGGTTTTGCTTTGCACTTGGCATCAACAGTTTTTTTCTGCTATTCGACCTTTTCAAAAATATAAAAGCTTTAACCCAAGTATCATGATCAGTCAGAGCAAAGACGGTGAAATAGTGGCCAAGATAGCTTTGCGTAGTGGCTGGAATCCGGTTCGGGGTTCTTCTTCAAAAGGTGGTAAGGAAGCTTTAAGGAAAATGATTACTCATTTAAAGAAGAAAAAACTTGCACTCCATATTGTTGATGGACCTAAAGGGCCTTCAGGTATTGTTAAGCCCGGTGTAATCCGTTTGGCACATGCTGCCGATGCCGTCATCGTTCCTTTTTCTGTTTCTGCGGAAAAGGCATGGTATTTCAACAGTTGGGATAAATTTCTTCTGCCAAAACCTTTTAGTAAGGTATTTCTTCGTTTTGGAAAAATGATAAAATTTGATAAAGTAAAAGACAAAGAGATCTTTGAAAGGCAAAGAGTGAGACTTGAAGAAGTTATGCTTCCTGCGCTAAGAGCTTAATAGCCATTAACCAAAAATCGAGAGCTGCAATAGCAACTGCCTTGAAGGGAAATGCAGCTAATCTTAACGGTTTCGTAAAAAGTCACAAAATACCGTTTTCTCTCCGAGCCGTAGGCGCTACCCTCTCTCCGAGCTGTAGGCTCTACGAGCCGGAAGCCGGCCTGTAAGCCCTACGGGCTGGCCTCCGGTTTTCACCGGAGTGACGACTTTTTGCAAGTTCAT
>CAYPIW010000143.1:0-3649 GCA_964410925.1 uncultured Desulfobacteraceae bacterium | reverse complement strand
CTCTGCCTGAAGAATTGCTGCAAGAGTTTGAAGTGAACTAAATCCGCCAAAGTACGGTGGCGGATAAAGTTTGAAGTGAGCTAAAGTTAAGGAATTTTGTCAATTATATAAAATCAGCGAAGCGAAGCGACACCATAACTTTAGGCACTTTAGATCACTTTAGACACTTTTAACTTGTACGGCTTTAACTAAAACAGTCCCTTTCAGGGGCAAACCAAGGCCTGGTCCTCTGGGCCAGGTTTTTTATGATTTTTGTTTATGAAGACGCCTAGTGAGGTGATGCATATGCTTCAGATAGAAGAACTCAAAGTCGAGGTCGGGGGGAAAACCATATTAAATAATCTTAACATGGAAATACCCAAAGGGGAAACCCACATACTTTTCGGACCCAATGGGTCCGGTAAAACCAGCCTGATGATGACCATTATGGGATTTTCCGGATATAACGTGACCCATGGAAAGATTATTTTTAAAGGTGAAGACATCACCGGAATGCCGATAAACGAACGCGCTCGCCTTGGTATCGGCGTTTCATTTCAGAGACCTCCGTCCATTAACGGTTTAACCACCAGGAATATAGTTGAAATTTGTGATATACATGGTTCCGTAGATGTTGATGAACTGGCAAAAGAGCTTAATTTCACCGATCTTCTTGACAGAGATGTAAACCTGAATTTTTCAGGAGGAGAGATAAAACGTTCCGAACTGCTTCAGCTTATGGCGCAACAGCCGGATCTCGTTCTTCTCGATGAACCCGAATCAGGAGTTGACCTGGAAAGCATTGCTGTTGTCGGCGATACCATCAATTCACTTTTGGGCAGGCAAATCAAATGCCCCCAGAGCAGGCCTCACAAAAATATAATCGGTGATCATGCAAAATCCGCCCTTGTTATTACCCACACCGGACATATACTTGACTATATCACGGCGGACAAAGGTCAGGTCCTCTATAACGGGATTTTATGCTGTTCGAGAAATGCCAGAGAGATCCTGAAGTGGATCAGAGAATACGGATATGAGGAGTGCGTCAGATGTTCAAACGGAATAACGTCTTGGATGTAAACATTGAGAACTACAATGTCGATGCGGCAGATCATGCCTATGTTGAAAAATTATCACAAATTGAGCCGGCAGATGCCAGGCAGTTTTTAGACGTTGGCATCGATATTCATGAAAAAGCTCGTACAGGTACATTTATTCAAAAAGACAAATCCGTTATACACTGCAAAACCAGGCAGGATGGCATCGAAGTCATGAGCATATCCCGGGCCCGGGAAAAACACGAATGGCTTCCGGATTATATGTGGAAAAATATATCCCCGGACACGGACAAATTTATTCTGCAGGCCAAGAAAAATTCACACGAGGGTTATTTTATTCGCGCCCTTGCCGGGGTTAAAGCAAAAGATCCGATCCAGTCATGCCTGTATCTTGCTGAAGAAAAATTTTCACAAAACGTTCATAATGTCGTAGTTGCAGAACAAGGATCGGAGCTGCATATCATTACCGGATGTGCAACCGCCCCTCACGTAACATCAGGCCTGCATATAGGAGTTTCTGAATTTTATGTAAAAAAAGATGCCAGGCTTACGTTTACCATGATTCACGACTGGGGGGAAAAGATCAATGTTCGACCCAGAACGGTTATACGGGTTGAGGAAGGCGGAACCATCGTCTCTAACTATATTTCCTTAAAACCCGTGGGATCTCTTCAGATGTTCCCCACCACATATTTGAACGGAAAGGGAGCTGTTGCCCGGTTTAACAGCATTCTTGTGGCAGGACCGGGAAGCTTTTTGGATGTGGGGTCACGGATTGTATTGGATGCTCCCGACACCCGCGCCGAGATCATATCGCGCGGAATTTCATCAGGGGGATCCATCATTGCCCGTGGTGAACTTGTGGGTAAAGTATCCGGTATTAAAGCACACCTGGAGTGTCATGGGTTAATACTGAATGACGGGCTGATGCAGGCTGTTCCGGAACTTATTGCATACGTTCCCGGCGTGGAGATGTCTCATGAAGCCGCTGTGGGTAAAATCGAACAGCAGGAAATAGAGTACCTGATGGCAAGGGGGCTTGATGAAGAAGAAGCAATATCGACAATTGTGCGAGGGTTTTTACATGTAGATATTGAAGGATTGCCCGCCGATCTGAAAAAGAAACTGGACCAGACGATTTCTGAAACCCAGAAGGAAATGATGTAGAAAATGAAATTTCAGAAAACGGTTTGCGATATTTCTTTTTCAGAGAAAGTTAGAATATTTTCTAATGATTATTTGAAAGCCTGTGTCTATATTTCAAATTTTACCTCTTCCCGGTATCTTTTTACCAAGAAGCTTTTTTCTGACCTGATCGCATCTTCTCAGGTTCTGGAAGACTTTCTGGATTTTCACGGCGCCAAAAACAACAAGGAATGGTTTTACTACAGGGAGCTTACGGCTGCCGTCAGGCATCTGAGTCTTGGAGGTTACTCCCAGACCCATATTTTAAATCGCCTGGATTTCTATGGTCTCCCGGATACCGAGGCTTTTGAAAAGGAAGGCACCGCTACCCTTTATTTTATAAGAAAGACAATAATGAAGCTGGCCCCGATCATATTGAATGAGGCCCGCCGGCTCAATATCCCCATACCTGACGAGACTTATGATATGGCTGAATTCCCCGGTATTATAACCGGAGAGATGCTCGATTTTAATATCGATGATGCGGATAAAGATCAGCAGAAAAAGCATATCGTTAAAATTGCAAGTGAATTTTTAGCCATAGCGGCAAGTTTCGATCCTCTCAAATTTTATGAGCCGTATGATTTCCAGGAAATATTGAAGATTGTTCCGGAAAAAGTCAATGAAGTGAATATGAGGCGTTTTGAAATGTTGGTGCATAATCTTCAATCTTCTTTTGATACCTATGTGATTCACGGCGGGTACCGGTTTGGCAACAGGAAACTCAAAGATTTGCGGGGTTTTTTTTCGGTGGTGTTTCACCTTCTTCAAATGATCGGAAGGTTGTTGCATTTTTATGAGCGGCATCTTCACAAAGCAGGATATAAAAATATTTACAAACAGGTTCAGGATCGACTGTCCGAAGTAATTGATCCGGAGGAGCTTCTTGACCGCACCATTAATTACGGATTTTACTATGTCTGCCACTTTCTTACAACCGGAAAAGAACTGGCCCGGGAAATACTCAATGAAAATATTGAGCGTTCTTCAATTGTTGTCGGCGTTCCTGTAAAACTTGGCTTTCACAGCAGACCCAGCCTTTTGGTGGCTAAAATCGTTCAGCACTACGGAGGGCAGGTGGAACTCTGTGTCGGAGAGGACCGGTTTGATGCCAGCAGTGTACTGGATATTCAATGGGCAGGGGGCAAGATACAAAAAGAAAATATTACTGAAGTTGTTTTTGAAGGGGATACCCGGGCATTAAAGGATATTGAAATCCTTGCAGGGGTTAATTATGGCGAAGATACAATGGGCAAAGGGATTCCTCTCCCCAGGGAACTGAAATACCTGAAATAGCATTCTTTCAACCAGGAAAGCATATAAAAGATGAACGTCGAACATCTAACATCGAACGTTGAACATCGAATAATGTATTCTACCATTTATAATAAAGACAAAGCGAAGCGCCTTCCACATTCGACGTT
>CAYPIW010000142.1:0-7052 GCA_964410925.1 uncultured Desulfobacteraceae bacterium | reverse complement strand
CTGTTTAATCCTTCTTTTGAAACGGTTATCGAAAGCGGAGATACTGTAATTGCTGTGGGGCAGGAAAATAATCTTCAACAACTGGAGAAGATATTGAATCCAGCAGGACAAGAGCCTGATTAGCGGTTATATTTTGTAAATAATCCTTTTTTCAGTAATTATAATATCCACATACTTGTCATGGGATTCCATTTGTATTTGCGAAATTATCTGATTTTCAAAACTAAGTGCAACCTTTCTTGTTGTGATCGATAATTTTGGAATAAGCCGGTCGTAATATCCGTCACCGGATCCTATTCTGCCGCCTTTTTCATCAAATGCAACGCCAGGAATTATTGCAATGTCGATACATTCGATGGGCACGACGTTGCAACGGCTTGAGTCCGGTTCCAGGATACCTCTGGGCCCGGGTATTAAATCGCTATTTATATCATCGATTTTCATCAATTTCATATCATATTTTTTGGCGTCGAAGGCGGGAAGAATGACAATTTTTTTATAGTTTAAACATCGTTCTATTATCTTTAGGGTATTCACTTCGCTGGTGCTGTTTATGTATAGCAATACAATATTTGCTTCTAAAAAATTGGCAAATTCAAAGAGACGGTTTTCTATTCTGGCAATTTTTTCTTCAATTTCCCTGGCAGAAAGTGCAGCCAGTGTTTTTGCTATATTACTGCGTATTTCATCTTTTGTTTCTCGAATTTCCTCCATAAGCATTCTCCCGGGTAGGTATTTAAACTAGTGTTTATTATATACAAATTTTAACGGGCAATGTCAACTAACAATAATCATTGACTATATGACTTGCCCGTGATACGAATTCTTTACACTTTTTTAGAATATAGATGCCTGAAATATTTTTCTCAACATTCCGGTTCAGATGAAATGCAGGCGTTGTCATTGGGTTGGAAAAACATAGGAATTGTTATGCTAGAAATCAAGTTTGTGAGACAACACCTTCCTGAAGTTGAAAAAGCGCTTTCAAGTCGAGGGCAAACCTTGGATTTAGACGTTTTTAAACAATCTGATGCCAAACACAAAAGCATTCTTCTTGAGATTGAAAACCTGAGACATGGCCGCAATGTGGTTTCTGAACAGATAGCGACGATGAAAAAAGATGGCCAGGACGCAGATATTCTGATGACCCAGATGCGTGAGGTATCGGGCAAGATTAAAGCGTTGGATCAGGAGTTATCGGAAAGCCAGGATAAAATAAATCAAATCCTTTTCCGATTACCGAATATGCCTCATAAATCGGTCCCTGAAGGAAAGGACAGTTCCAAAAATCCTGTTGTAAGACAGATCGGCATCCCACGTGATTTTGATTTTGAACCGCTTCCTCACTGGACATTAGGTGAAAAACTCAAGATATTAGATTTCGAGGCAGCGGCTAAAATTACGGGTGCTCGTTTTCCACTTTATTTAGGTAAAGGCGCAAGGCTGGAAAGAGCCCTTATCAATTTTATGCTTGATATTCATACTATAAAACATGGGTATACAGAGATACTGCCGCCTTTTATTGTGAACCGAAACAGCATGACAAATACCGGCCAGCTTCCAAAGTTCGAGGAAGACCTTTTCAAGCTTAACGGGTGGGATTATTTCCTTGTGCCCACAGCTGAAGTTCCGGTAACCAACATTCATAAGGATGAAATTCTAACTGAGGAAATGCTGCCGATTTTCTACACAGCCTATACCCCCTGTTTTCGTTCGGAAGCAGGTTCCCATGGAAAGGATACCAGAGGATTGATCCGGCAGCACCAGTTCAACAAGGTGGAGCTGGTGAAATTTACTACGCCGGAAACCTCTTATGATGAGCTCGAAACACTTTTAAACCATGCCGAAACCATATTAAAAATTCTCGGACTCCCTTATCAGGTTATCACTCTTTGTACCGGTGATCTGGGCTTTTCCGCAGCAAAAACTTATGACATTGAGGTCTGGATGCCCGCTCAAGGTGTTTTCAGAGAAATTTCATCCTGCAGTAATTTTGAGAGCTTTCAGGCCAGACGCGCCAACATCCGGTTTAAAAGGAAAAATAAAAAGGGTACCGAACTGGTTCATACCCTCAACGGATCCGGACTTGCTGTAGGACGAACGTTTGCCGCTCTACTTGAAAATTTCCAGCAGGCTGACGGATCTGTTCTTGTTCCCGAAGCCCTGAGACCTTATATGGGGGGACTTGAAAAAATATCATCGTGAAACCCGAAGATTTCCCCAAAGAGATTAGACCCCATATCCTCCCGAAACACCCGGGCAAACTATTTTATCGGTGCCTGGGCTGCGATCGGGAGTACGGTATTGATGAACTGCTCTATACCTGTCCGGATTGCGGACAGGTGCTTCTGATTTTCGATGCAAATTTCGAACGCTTAAAAAAGATTCCGGGCAGGATATGGCGCAAGATTTTTGATTATCGCAAGATGCTCACCATCCCGGCGCTAAGGGGAATCTATCTGTATCATGAATTTATAGGGCCGGTTATACCACTCGAATCTGTAATCTATCTCGGCGAAGGACACACGCCTGTCATCGAAGCAAACCATTTTCTACAAAAGAAAGCAGGCCTTAAATTCTATTTTAAAAATGACGGCCAGAATCCCAGCGCCTCATTTAAGGACAGGGGCATGGCCAGCGCATTGAGCTATATCAACTATCTGATTCGAAAAGGTCATACTTCCGGCGTACTTGCCATATGTGCTTCCACCGGAGACACCTCGGCTTCCGCAGCGTTGTATGCGTCTTTTCTTCAACCCCATGTTAAATCCGCGGTGCTTCTACCCCATAAAAAGGTGACCCCTCAGCAGCTTTCTCAGCCCCTGGGTAGCGGAGCCGCTGTGTTCGAGATGCCGGGAGTTTTTGACGATTGCATGAAGGTTGTTGAAACCTTGTCGGAAAATTACACGGTCGCACTGCTGAACTCAAAAAATGCCTGGCGTATACTTGGGCAGGAGTCATATTCATATGAAATCGCGCAGGCGTTTGAATATGATATGGAGAACAAAGTCGTCGTTGTACCGATCGGTAATGCCGGTAATATTACCGCTGTCATCAGCGGGTTTTTGAAATTTTATGAAACCGGCATCATTCATTCTTTGCCGAAAATATTGGGGGTTCAGTCGGAACATGCCAATCCGGTTTACCGGTATTACCTGGAACCTGACCCTGCAAAACGAAAATTCATGCCCGTAGTCGTTAAGCCGAGTGTAGCCCAGGCGGCCATGATCGGCAATCCGGTTTCAATGCCCAGAGTCATTCATCTGGTGGATCTTTATAACCGTCTGTCCGGCATGCAGAATGTCTTTTTTATCGAGGTTGACGAACAATCCATAATGGATTGGGAACTTCTGGCCAACCGTAACGGACATATTGCCTGTACCCATGGCGGTGAATCTCTTGCCGGTCTGATTGCCGCTTGCAAGCAAAAAATCCTTGGGCAACAGGATATTGCTATTGTCGATTCAACGGCTCATTCACTCAAGTTTTCCGGTTTTCAGCAGATGTATTTTGAAAATAGCTTTCCTGCAGAATTCGAAATTTCTCCGGACCCGGATCTTATTAACACCCCTGTTTATGTTCATCCGGTTGATCTTGAAAATGTTCCTGCTCCGGGGAAGCCATTGCACGGCGAAGATTTTGAGCGGTTCATCCAAGGGGTGTCCTCAGAAATTGCAAAGATGTTGAGTCTCAAAAAAAGGCAACCCATATGAAATTTCAAGACGCATGTTTAGTATCCGTCTTTGTAGTGATGCTCATTTCATCATGCCTGATGTTTCCCCGGACCGCCGATACTGCTTTTTTGTATAAAACCTATACCATTAAATATGACCGAGGCTGGGACATATTATGTGATCCATATGTTGTGGAAAAAGATGACTGGCTTTATAAACTCTTCAGAGAAAAAGGGGAAATCGCAAACAGGGATTTTCCGGAATTTTTGAGGATCTTCAAACGCATTAATCCGCATATTCGTGATATAGAAAGAATTCGTCCCGGTCAGCATATTATTATTCCATTAAAAAAGTTACCCCCGAATTCAATGTCCGGACAATCTTCAGGTGCGGTTACCATTCCGTTTGTGACCTTCCCCAATATTCCTGAAACCCTTAAAGCATATTTAACAGAGTATACCGTTCAAAAAGGAGACTGCATATCCATTCTTATTTCGAAAAGATATGGGGCTTATGACACAGAACCGTACAAACACGGTATCAAACTGTTCAAACTGATCAATTCCGACATCAAAGATCTGAATCAAATTTATGCCGGGCAGAATATCCTTATTCCGGATCCGGCTATTCTAAGCCAGACCTGGTATCAATCCCGTTTTGACCGGTTTCCAGAGCATACCCGGCATCCCGGTATGAACCGATCAATTCTGACGTCTAAAAACATACCGGTGGATTCCGTTTCGAAAGACAGGAAGACGCAATCGGAGACACATTTATCGAAAGTTTCGTCTGCGTTGGATGGGAAACTAACTAGTAAGGGCGTGTACTATTTTCCAAGGCCGGGCCGGGAGGATTTTGCACTGGACCTTTCCGGAACTCCTTTAATGGAATTAAAAAATGGAACCAGGATTCTTTTTTTTACGGATGATAACAATCAGGATCCTGAACTGGACAGGGTAAAAGCCTTTTGGAAGGATGTGTATATCGTTGGAATACCGCCGGACGATTCTGTAAAATCAGTGTTTGATCGTGTTTTTAAGAGCCTGGGTAAAGATTTTTTAAAACCCCCTTTGTCTTTTTTCGATCAAGGCGTCAAAGTTGAAGTCCGGGGGCAATGGATATTTAATAAAATTGATGAGAAAGAAAATATCGTTCGCCATTTTTGTGTAACGCTTATTGATCATCCGAGCGAGCGTACTCCCGAATCAATTTTGCGGTATCTGGATCAAAACAATATCGTATTAAAAGAAATTCTTACGGGTAAAAATACTGCCGGGCTGAAATCAAATGGACTGAATCTCCCCAAATCGGATGGAACTGTGAGCATCATCGATGCTTCGGATCAAAAAGCCTTTGTTAATGATTTGATTACGGCCATGGGGTACACGTACTCCCCCAATGTCAGTATTTCATTTCCGTATTCCGGAATTCAAGTAAAAACGGTTTCAAATCTTTTTACCGGAAGTGATGGACATCCATTCCTTGTGGACTTTGGGGATCTTTACGGTGATGCGGTTTCTGACATGGGAAAGACCGGCTTTACCGTCATCCAGATAAAAAATGATGATAATTGTTTGGTGATCATACAAAAGATTCTGGAAGCTATGGATGTTTCTTATACAAATCATCCAACATTTCTTGCGGCCAAAAGATCTGATACGCATAATACGGTTTTGACCATACCCGGTTTTCTGGTTGCTGGTGAAGTAAAACAGAAAATTCTTTTTTCATTTGCCCTATTGAATGATGGAATAATTCAATTTTTAACAAATCAAGGGGTTAAGATCAGCATGATCGAACCGTCCAAGGAATTTACTCAAGTTATTAATAAAGAGGTTAAAAAATGAAAACATACGGGTTTCGCTGGACAATATCTTTAATTTTGATATTTGGGAGTTTTTCGTGTGCAGGAAATCTGGAAATGCAAAAAAAACAGGCCAAAACTTCAAGGAATTTAGGTGAAGCACATTACCGGCAGGGAAATTATCCGGAAGCGTTGGGAGAATTTCTTAAATCAGAAACCATTTATCCCGGCGATCCTTTTCTTCAAAACGACCTGGGACTGACTTACATGGCTATGAAACAGATGGATCTTGCCGTCAAACACTTCAAAAAAGCCATTGAAATTAAACCCGATTACGCTCCGGCCATAAATAATTTAGGAATAGCTTATCTGAATAAAAAAGAATGGGATACGGCCATCAGGTATTTCAAGGAAGTTACCGGGAACCTTCTGTATGTGACGCCGCATTTTGCTCTTTCCAATTTGGGATGGGCCCACTACAACAAAAAAGAGTATGAACTTGCTGAAAAGTTCTATCTCAAGGCCCTTGAAATTAATCCAAAATTTATCAATGCGCTGGCCGGTTTGGGCAAGACCTATACCGCCATGGGCAGGGGGTCGGAGGCCGTGGCCATACTTGAAAAAGCAGTGAAAGATTATCCCCGTTCGGGACAATTAAATTTGGAATTGGCCCGGGCCTATGCGATATCCGGTGAATATGAAAAAGCTCTGACCGCTTATGAAAACGCCGTTGAATTGGCTCCGGACAGCGCCCTTGCTCGGGAAGCGGAAACCGAGGCTCAAAAGATAAGAAAACTTCGCTAAGGAAAAAATATTTTACAGCTCAGCTTTTATCTCGCGTTGTTCAAGCTGAAGGATCCTGGGGGTAATAAATATGATCAGTTCGTCCAGTTGATGTTCTTTGGATTCTGTTTTAAAAAGCCACCCCAAAACCGGTATGTTCATCAGTCCCGGAACGCCACTCTGATCGTTATCTTTTCTGTCCTTCCTGATGCCGCCGATAACCACCGTATCGCCGTTATTGACCAAAAGTTCGGTTTCGGCTTTTTTGGTTGTAAATGATTGTTCTCCAGCAAATATCGCACCGATTTCATTGTTTTCTATGATAATTTTCATTACAATACGATCGTCAGGAGTAACTTTCGGTAATACCTCCAGCTTGAGATCGATGGACTTAAATTGAACGGAGGAACCTCCAGTATCATCCCTTTCAAGGTATGGATACTCCAGTCCTTGTGTAATAGTAGCGGATTTATTTTCAAGGGTTAAAATTTTAGGAGTAGAGATTATCTTAACCTGCCCTTCACTTTCGGCCGCTGCTATGGTAGCATTCAACGTCCATGGCGTTCCGGATAGTCTGCTGAAATTAATACCCAAATTTCCTTTTGGCGTAGTTGGTGGATTGACTGCTTCAAAAGAAAAACTCAGCTGATCGTCAACAAGTGGACCCACAGATCCTGATAGAGAGACGCCAAGCTCCCTTGAGAAATTATTGCTGGCTTCCACGATTCTGGCTTCAATGAGAACCTGCGGGGTGACCCGGTCGAGTTTTTGAACGATTTCCTTGGCCCGTT
>CAYPIW010000141.1:0-33667 GCA_964410925.1 uncultured Desulfobacteraceae bacterium | reverse complement strand
TCACCAATACGCTATACTCAAAAAGGCATGTTTGCAATGATCTATAGCCGATATCAATATACATGTACGAGTCGCACCAGGGCGGGCTTTAGGCACTTTAGATCACTTTAGATCACTTCACACTTAATTGGTAAGCATTTTTTTTATCACAAAAAACACAAAATTTACAAATACGTGCCTATAACTTGATGAATGCGACTTTCTGGGATTTCCTTAATTATAGAACAAAAATATACCTCTCAATAACAGATTGCTGCAAATACCCGCCGCCACGTCATCCATCACAATGCCGGTGCCCCCGGATAATTTTCTTTCAATCCATGAAATCGGATACGGCTTCCAGATATCCAGAGCTCTGAATAAAAGAAATCCAAAAGCAATGGAAATCACGTTAAAAGGAAGCCCGGTAAATGTTACCAGAATACCCGCAATTTCATCAATGACAATACAGCCCGGGTCTTCCGTATTTACTATTTTCTCCGCCTCCTGAGCAATCCATATGGAAAAAAAAATAAAACCTGCGGTTAAAAATACAGCGATCAACAAATTGATTTTGGATAGAAACAGGCAAAGCGGAAGTCCCAGGATAGACCCAAATGTTCCGGGAGCAAAAGAGATGTTCCCGATAAAACAGCCGGTCGCAAGAAACATGACCGATTTCTGTTTTAAATTCATGGTCCGTCTCTATAGCCTGATATCTTCTTTGTCAAGTAATACCTTACTCTTGCATTAAAATTAATGAGAATTGTTATAATCCTTTTAAAACTTTAGCTCACTTCACACTTCACATTTTAGACACTTTTAACTTGTACGGCTTTAACTAAAACAGCCCATTTCAGGAAATAACCAATTCCTGTTCCTTTGGGCAAGGATTCCTTACTCGCTGACCGATCTTATAATGGTATCATATACCCTGCGTATGGGAAGCTTGTTTTCAAGTGCTATGCTTTTGCAGACTTCATACTCCGGCACAATTCGAACGCTCCCGCCGGGCTCTGTAATGCGTTTGACCTGAATTTCGCCGTAGGCTGTTTTCATAACAACGGTTTCACGGGCCAGCATGAAACGTTTGGCATCATAATATCTTATGCCCAGTGTACTGGCTTCAGATAAAATACACTCCATCAAAATCTCTTTCAGATTTCTCCGGCACAGAACCTGTACCAGTGTGCCGGGCCTGTTTTTTTTCATAAAAACAGGAATCCAGCACACATCCAGAGCGCCGTGCTCAAACAGACGTTCCATGAGGAATCCGAACACTTCCGGGTTCATATCGTCAATGCAGGTTTCCAACACCACCACCGTATCTTTA
The DNA here is from genome assembly GCA_964410925.1 of uncultured Desulfobacteraceae bacterium. Taxonomy (GTDB): domain Bacteria; phylum Desulfobacterota; class Desulfobacteria; order Desulfobacterales; family UBA11574; genus S5133MH16. The sequence continues at coordinate 32,355 of CAYPIW010000141.1, read as the reverse complement.
TGAAGAGCTGATGTTTGGCCGGTATCACTCCACACGCCGGTTCCCACAACAACCCGCAGCAGATTGGGAATCGATTCCAGGTCGCGTTTGCCGGCCCCGTAACCGGTCTTTTCAATGATCATCTCCGGCAGTTCCCCATAAGACTCCGCGAGGGTGACCAGGATTGCCGCACCGGTCGGAGTAACCAGTTCATGGGGTATTTTTGTGCCATAAACCGGAACTCCTTTAAGGATGTTCAGAGTTGCCGGGGCCGGCACCGGCAAGGTTCCGTGGTCACAGGAAACAAATCCTTTTCCCAAGGGGATGTGTGACGCAATGACCGTTTTAATACCCAGGTAATCCATGCAAAGCGTCGTTCCCACGATATCAACAATCGCATCAATACCGCCTACTTCATGAAAATGCACTTCGTCAGCGGTGCACCCGTGAATCACGGCTTCAGCTTGTGCAATCCGTTCAAAGATATCACGGCTCATCTGTTTGATGTTCGGCGATAACGGGCTCTGGGTTATCATTGACCGTATTTGAGCATGGTCTCTCGATGTGGTGTCATCTTCTACCCGCACCTGAACACTTTTCGCCGTAATTCCATGCCGGGATACGGTGTCCACACGAAGATCGAAACCTGCAAAAGAGAGCCTTCCCAGTTGTTCTTTCAGCCATTCTACCGGCACCCCAAGATCTAAAAACGCCCCCAAGACCATATCGCCGCTGATACCGGAAAAACAGTCAAAATAAGCTATCATGGTTTTTTTCGTTATGTTCGTTAAACTCAAAAAAAGAATTAGAAAATAGAAAATAGAAAATAGAAATGCCTCCTTTTATTCCTTCTCTATCCTCTTTCCTCTATTCTCTATCCTCTTTCCTCTATTCTCTTCCCTGTTTCCTCTATTCTCTTCCCTCGTCCTTCCCGCCTTCCATTCCTGACACCTGACACCTGACACCTTCTTTCTATGCTCTACCCAACTGCATGAACCCTGATAATCTCAAGCAAAAGTTCGGTTGCACGAACCATATCATCAAGACGCACGGATTCCCGCACCGTATGCATATCCCGCATTCCCGTTCCTAAAACACCCGTCATAATCCCCTTTTCAAAGAAAATATTGGCATCCGAACCGCCCCCGCTTGTCTTTGTTTTCATTTTTCTTCCCAGGTTTTCGGCAGCTCTGCAGGCCAGTGTGACAACCGGGTGATCGTCGGGAATATATGTACGGCTAAAATCTTTTTGGATCCGGGTTTCAAGACGGGGATGTGCGTCATCAGAGATCATCCCCTTATAATTTTCCACAATCCCCTTGAAAATCGATACGATGGTATCGGTAACCTTATCCAGCTTTCTCTCATCATGGCTTCTCACCTCACCCTTGACCGTTACCAGATTGGGCACGATATTCGTAGCCGTGCCGCCTTCAATGATGCCGATGTTGCAGGTGGTTTCAGGATCAATTCGTCCGAGTTCAAGTTTGGCAATGGCCTTGCTTGCCAGTGAAATCGCATTTATCCCTTTTTCCGGGGCGGCACCGGCATGGGCATCTTTCCCGTGGACTCTGAACTCAAACCGGTTTGCACAAGGCGCCCGGGTAACAATACCTTCCGTATCCGTTGCATCCAGAGCATAACCGAATGTTGCGGTAATACGATCGGGATCAAGATGTTTTGCGCCCAAAAGACCAATCTCCTCGCAAACCGTAAACACAAGTTCAAGGGGACCACAGGGCAGATCATTTTCCCGGATAATTTTCAGGCATTCTAATAGAATGGCAATGGCACTCTTGTCATCCGCGCCTAAAATCGTGGTACCGTCACTGGTAAACACACCCTCCGAAAAAACGGCGGTCACGCCTTTACCCGGTTCCACCGTATCCATGTGTGCGTTCAGAAGAAGCACCTCCGCCGTCCTGTTTCCCTTAAACCTGGCAATAAGGTTCCCGGTATTGCCGCCGATCTTATCCCCGGCATCGTCAACACATGTCTCCGCTCCCATTGACTCTAATATCTTTTTAATCTCTCCGGATATTGCGCGTTCGTCTTTTGATACACTGTCAATTTCTGTCAAAAATTTAAACGTCGCCGCCAACCGGTCTTTGTTTACCATATGCCAACCTCTATATATCCCATCCGGATCATAACAAAACCATTGACAAAAATACAATTGATAATATTATGAAAGCATAAATAACGGAAGTGCGCAGCTTGCTGGTGAGGCTCCCGGACTTCAAATCCGGTGTGGGGCGCTAGAACCGTCCCGGGTGGGTTCGATTCCCATGCACTTCCGCCATTTTGATTTATGTTTTCAACCAATTAACTCCATTTGGGTCTCCCTGCTACTACAAAACAACCACAAGTGCAACCTGTAACCCCAAACATTAAAAATTCCTTAAGGAATTGTCCTTCTTAAGGGTCAAAGCACCATTTTCCTCTTTTGGTCGGAGCTTTAAGAAATTCCTCAAGTTGTTTTAAAAACTTAACTCTGGGTATCTCTCTGGCCCCAAAACGGAGAAGGTGCTTTGTTGTTAGCTGGCAGTCTATCATATCAAAAGATAATTTGTTAAGATATTCAACGAGCGTGACAAGGGCTACGCTGGACGCATTGCTGATCCGGGTGAACATGGATTCCCCGAAAAAACATCTTCCCAGAGAAACGCCGTACAAACCTCCGGCCAGCTCTCCCTGATGCCAGGCTTCCACCGAATGTGCAAAACCCGATTCATGGAGCTTGCAGTAGGCATCAATCATATCTTCAACGATCCAGGTTCCCTGATTATTCTCCAGCCGAATTTGGGCGCACTGGGTGATCACCCGACCAAATGCGGAATCCATAGTCACCGTAAAAACCCCTTTTCTTATAATTTTCTTCAACGTTTTTGAAACTCTGAACTCACGAGGATACAGGACAAGACGAGGATCCGGCGACCACCACAAAATGGGTTCATCATCTGAAAACCACGGGAAAATGCCCCTACGGTAGGCAAGGAGAAGACGCTCCCGGCTTAAATCACCGCCAACAGCCAGCAGCCCCTGTTCGGAGGCAAGATGGGGAGGGGGAAATGTTATTTTGTCTGTTAAATGAAAAACGGTCACTCAATTTCTCAACAACTGAATGAACTCATGGATCTTCGTCATGGTTAGGATTGCTGATTTTCCGGGACGCAACCTCAAAGGTCAGCTTGTCATTCACTTCATTAATAAAAACCTCTCCGCCTTTTACCAGTCGTCCGAACAGAATCTCATCCGAAAGTGTATCTTTGATTTCGGTCTGGATCAATCGGGTCAGAGGTCTGGCACCGTAACGGGGGTCATGCCCTTTTCTTGCCAGCCATGTTCGCGCTCCCGAAGAAAGAGTGAGGGATATCTTTTTAACGGCAAGCTGTTCCTTAAGCTCTTTCATGAATTTGTCCACCACCTTTTCCATAATTTCCTCATTCAGCGCATTAAAATGAATGATTCCGTCGAGGCGGTTTCTGAATTCCGGGCTGAAAAAATTCTCAATCGCTTTTCTCCCTTTGTCTTCGGTATCATATTTTTTATCACCGAAACCAATGGTCTGGCTGCTCATTTCCCGGGTACCGGCATTTGAAGTCATCATAATGATGACATTTCTGAAATCAGCCTTTTTGCCGTTGTTGTCGGTCAGAGTGGCATGGTCCAGAACTTGAAGTAAAATGTTAAACATATCCGGGTGCGCCTTTTCTATTTCATCAAAAAGAAGAACGCTGTAAGGATGTTTACGGATGCTCTCCGTTAAAAGTCCTCCCTGGTCGAACCCGATATATCCCGGAGGTGCGCCGATAAGACGCGCCACAGCATGTTTTTCCATATATTCGCTCATATCAAATCGTAAAAACTGAACCCCGAGAATTTTGGAAACCTGCAGAGACACTTCCGTCTTTCCAACACCGGTGGGGCCGGCAAACAGGAATGACCCCACGGGTCTCTCGGGGGTTCCCAGACCTGCACGGGAGCGCTTTATAGAAGTGACAAGAGAGGCGATGGCATCGTTTTGCCCGAAAACAACCTGCTTGAGTTTTCCTCCGAGATTTTCTAATTTTGTTCTGTCCGGCGTTGACACGCTGATGGTCGGTACTCTTGCCATCTTGGCCACGATTTTTTCAATGTCTTTGGGGTGGATTTTCTTTCTGCTTGAAGGCCCGGAAAGTCTCATAAATGCGCCGGCTTCATCGATGACATCGATGGCTTTATCCGGCAAATACCGATCATTGATATATTTTGCGGAAAGTTCAACAGCGGCTTTCAGTGCCGGATCCGTATAATTAATCCCGTGATGTTCCTCATAACGGGATCGCAACCCCTTTAAGATTTGAACGGTCTGGTTAATCGGGGGCTCCAAAATTTCAATCTTTTCAAAACGGCGGGACAGGGCGCGGTCCTTTTCAAAATAATTTTTATAATCCTCATAAGTGGTTGAACCGATACACCGCAGATCACCGGTCGCCAGTACCGGTTTTAGAATATTGGATGCATCCATGGATCCTCTGCTGGTCGCACCTGCTCCCACCATGGTATGGATTTCATCGATAAAGAGGATGGCGTGTTTTTTCTTTTTCAGAGCGGACATCACCCCTTTTAATCGCTGCTCAAAGTCACCCCGGAATTTCGTGCCTGCCAGCAGACCTCCCAGATCCAGGGAATATATGCGAACATCTTTCAGCAGGTCGGGAATGGATTTGTCATTTATCCGAAGCGCCAGTCCTTCGGCCATTGCAGTCTTCCCTACCCCGGGATCTCCCACAAAAATCGGATTGTTCTTTCTCCTGCGGCAGAGGACTTGAATGGTACGTTCCATTTCGAGTTCCCTGCCGATCAGCGGGTCCAGCTTTCCCTGGGATGCTCTTTTAACAAGATCGATGGTATACGCTTCCAGGGGATCGCTTTTTTTGCTTTTTCCCTTTTTGTCTGTTTCCTCCAGGGAATCCGGTTCATCTTTATACGGCGACCGGGTACTCCCATGGGAAATGTAGCTTAAAACATCAAGGCGGCGGATACCTTCAGCGTTCAGAAAATATTCGGCATGAGAATCCTTTTCCTGAAAAATCGATGCCAGGATGTCACTAACCGCCACCTCCTGTTTTTCTGCGGAACGTACATGATTAATGGCCCGCTGAAGTACTCTTTGAAAGGCAACCGTCTGCTGGAGCACATATTCATTTCCTTCGGGGACACTGACCATCCGCTGCCTGAAAAATAATTCAAGGGCGTTTCTGAGGTTCCCGATATTCCCCCCGCAATTCTCGATGATTTCCATACCGTTTTTGTCGTATAAAATGGCAAAAAGCAGATGCTCTATACAGACATACTCATGGCGTCTTTTCCGCGCTTCTCTTACCGCAAATCCGAGCGTTTCGCTAAGTTCTTTACTGATCATGATCTATTCTTCCTCCATGGTACACTTAAGAGGAAACCCGTGTTCACGGGCTAAAGAATGAACGGTATTCACTTTGGTTTCAGAAACTTCATATGTATAAACACCGCAAATACCGATGCCTTTTTGGTGGACATTTAGCATAATTTCTACCGCTTCTTCCGGTGTTTTGTTGAAAACAAGCATCAGGATTTCGACGACAAACTCCATGGTGGTGTAATCGTCATTGTGAAGCAGCACCTTGTACATGGGAGGTTCGTCAATCTCGTCCCTGACTTCTGAAATGACGTCTTCTTCTATTTCAGGACTGTGTTCGTTCATGGCGCCATTTACCACACTTGGTTTTCAATAAATTATAACCATTTTTGTCCGGCCTTGTAAAGAGGATAAATCGCTTAGTACATGTATTCGTAAATACGGTCACGTATTTATACCTTGGTTTATTCATTCTGTTTATGCAAAAGTTTAAAGTGCCTAAAGTGAACTAAAGTGCCTAAAGCATGCCCTGGTGCGAGTCGTACATGTATATTGATATCGGCTATAGATCATTGCAAACATGCCTTTTTGAATATAGCGTATTGGTGATCGGCCTGGGCCAGGGTTAAGGAATACTGACAATTTTTATAAAAGTTGGAGCGTAGCGACTCCTTGACTTTAGTTCACTTCAAACTTTAGTTCACTTATAACTTTTCCGACTTGTCCGGGTCAGGGTCTTGGGGTAAGACCGGCAGACTCGACGATTTGGCCGACGATTTCTTCCCACTCAATCGCCATAATGTGAACCCCGTGAACCCCTTCAATGCTGCGCAGTTCGGCAATGGTTTCCAGGCATATGTTGATCCCTTCTTCAACAGCCTTTTCCTTGGGAACCCCTGCCATTCGTTTGATCAGGGGCTCGGGAACATCCATGCCGGCCACCTTGCTGTTCATAAATTTTGCCATTCCCGAAGATTTCAAGGGGGTTACTCCGCCAAGGATGTGAACATTTTCGGTGAGACCCTCATTCCGGGCCATTTTCATCCACTCTTTGAATCGATCCATGTTATAGATACACTGGGTCTGGATGAAATCCGCACCGGCATCAATTTTCTTTGCCAGACGGATGACTCGATATTCAAAAGGATCGGCAAAGGGATTGGCGGCGGCTCCGATGAACATTCGAGGCGGGCCGTTGAGATCGAATCCGCTCATATCTTTTCCCTGGTTCCGCATGGTCTGTACGGCCCGGATAAGATTCATGGAATCGATGTCAAAAACGTTTAACGCATCGGGCTGGCTGCCGAAGCTCTGATGATCTCCCGAAAGGCAAAGAATGTTTTTAATGCCTAAAGAGCAGGCGCCCATAATATCCGATTGCAGTGCAATCCGGTTCCGATCCCGGGTGACCATTTGCATGACAGGTTCCAGACCCATTTGTAACAGATGATAGCAGGCCGCGATGCTCGACATTCTCACAATAGCGGTTTGATTGTCGGTGACGTTCACCGCATCCACGTATCCTTTTAAGAATTCACCTTTTTTACGAATAACCTCGGAAGCTGCCCCCCTGGGGGGACCGCATTCGGCGGTAACGGCAAACTCTCCTTTTGATAAAATTTCCTGCAATCTGCTCTGTGCGGTCGTACTCATATGATATGATCCTCTCTTACCAGTTTTCTTGGGCCTCCTGAAAGGCTGGTGCGCCAATTTTTGGGGGGAATATACCTCCGCAGGTTATCCATCTGTCCCAATGACTTAAGCCGGTCAATAATGAGTTGCCAGGCGCAATCGGTTTCAGGATTGATTTCGCATTTGCCGTTTTTTGATCCGCCGCAGGGGCCGTTCAACAGTTTTTTGGCACAGCGGGTTACCGGACAAATGCCCCCGAAGATATCCAGTCTGCAATTCCCGCAGCCGGAACACTCCTCGGTAAAGATGCCCTGTCTTTCCAGAACGCCGATGAAGGTCGTATTCACACCGGGCAGCACGGGGGTTTTGGCAAACCGTCTGGCAAGCGCCTGAACGCCTGCGCCGCAGGCCAAAGATAAGACCCCCTGGTTACGAGAGACCGCCGGCGCGCTTTCCCGGATAAATTCGTCTTCACACTGACGTTCTATGGTAAGCTCTTCGATTTCGATCTCCTTGCCGTCTTTTTTACAGGACAGTCTCAGAGCGGATGCCAACACGGCAACTTCGTCCTCTCCTCCGGCAAAACAGGTTTTTACACAGGTGCCACATCCCATAATGAGGATTTTTTTATAGGGGGCTATGATTTCCCTGATTTCCGATAATGGTTTTTGCTCTGCAACGATCATAGGTTCACTCCATTCATCACCGAACTCATTCATGCGGCCGGGTTAGGACCTAACTCAGCCATATTTTTCAGTGCATAATTTAGTATTTGAGTGGCTGCGGCGGTGTCTCCGGCAGCAATATTGCTTAAAAACAATCTCCGTCCGCCGATGCCGATGTCATTCAGCAAATTTTGGACCCATGCAACCCTTTTTTTTGCTCTTATGTTGCCCTCGACGTAACGGCACTCCCCTTCGGGACAGACCAGAACCACCACCGCATCTGCTCCGGCTTCAAACGCCCGAAGCAAAAAAACATCCTTAACCATGCTGGAGCAGGGAAGCTTTATAAATTTAACTTCAACATCGTTCCCGCCGACCGAGGACCAACTGGTTTCAGAAAACGCATTAATGCAGTGAAACACAGTTATTTTAGGTATAAATTTTTTATCCATAGCTGTGATGTCAACATTCTTATCGATTGTGTAGTATAATGATCCGAAAAAAATACGTCTTCATCCGATTGTACCAGATGAAGACGTCTTTGTCTTGTGTTGGATTGCTTTATACAACTCTGTATAAAGTATTTCACAAAAAATATATTCTATTACTTAATTGTCAAGATGTATTTAAACGGATTTTATTATCCGCAGTAATACCGGTTAACCTCAAATGCAATATAAATGCCAAGAGAATCAACAATCATAACCATATAAAATCTAAGCACAATATTCTTATATAAAGGGCTATGTCCAAATGTCAGATTACATTTTCGTCATAAAATGATCAAACAAATAACAAAAATGTGCTAAACTAAAACGGGTTATAAAAGAGCCGGCACCGAACTTCCGAAATTACTCCTCGGAAGCTGAAACCCCTTGTCTCATCCGCTTTATTTTACTTCGATGCCGTTTCGCCGAGAGCATCTGTTTTTTTGCAGCCCGGCTCGGTTTGGTTTTAATGCGAACTTTCGGTTTTATAGATGCTTTCCAAATTAAGTTTTTCAGGCGATCGATTGCGTCCTGCCGGTTATGTTCCTGTTTTCGAAACCGGCTGGCCTGGATAATGAGAATTCCATGTTCCGTGATTTTCCTGCCTGCAATACGGAGCAAACGGGAGCGAACCTCAGGGGAAAGAGAAGGAGAGTTTTTCACGTCAAAGCGAAGCTGAACCGCTGTGGCAACTTTATTTACGTTCTGTCCACCGGGACCTGATGACCGTGTAAAGTCCAGTTTGATTTCATTTTCAGCAATTGCAATTGCGGGGGTAATGTTGATCATAAATTATTTTACATGAAATTGGTTTTTTTCTCAAGAGCAACTGCATTGACCTGCAGCCCGAATTAACGCATAAAAAATTTAGATGGAAATGGGAGAATTTTTTTTGTATGTAATTCACCGGTCTTTTTGCACTTGATCGTGAAATCAAAACAGACCATTTACGCCGGTTTGGATAATATGATCGCACATCGTCAGGCAAATCCCCAACACCGCCCCGGGGCTATTTTCTTAGGGCTTTCTTCCTTTGAAATGATGGCCATGTTTCGGCGCGGGCTTTTTTACACTTACCTGTCCATTTATCTTCGCTATTTTTTGGGCATGACCGTTACGGAGACCACTCTTTTTGCCACCTTGCCCATGGTCGCCAACGTGCTCTGCCAGACATTTGTGTGGGGAACAATTTCCGACCGCTATCAGGTGCGGCGAACGTTGATTGTTTGCGGCGAGGCCCTGGCCGGCGTGGGTACGATTCTGGTCTGGTATGCCCATACCCTGACTCATCAGCGCTCTCACGCCGGCTGGGTGATTATCACCGGTCTGACCGTGGTCGAATTGTTCTGGTCCATGTCAAATGTGGGTTGGAGTGCTCTAATTTCGGACATTTACAGTGCACGGGACCGCAATACGGTGCAAGGTCGTCTGGCCAGCGTGGGCGGGGTGGGCCGCATGGCCGGGGTATGGATCGGGGGGATTTTGTATGACGGCATGGGCCATTACTATGCGGGCTGGGGGTTTCAGCACGGCGCTCTGTTTTTTATAGCGGCCGGCGTAATGTTCATTTCAATCGTTCCCATGCTACGGGTGCCGGAAGGCGGTATCTTAACTGCCGCTCCCGTGACAAATGCTCCGGAAGATCCTGTCGAAAACGGCTCGGAACGGCTTTTTATTATTTTTCTCGTGGCGATGGTTCTGATCAATTTTGGCCGAAACTCCATTGCCGTGATTATTCCTCAGTATCTGGTGCTGGATTCCGGCTTTGCCGTCTCCAGCAAAATGCTGGGCTACATCGTCAACACCCAGTCCGCCGCCATTATACTCACGGGGTTGGTCTCCGGATGGCTGGGCCGCCGTCTGGGAGACGGACCGGCCCTTATTTTGGGCAGTGGTGTGGCCGTGGCGGCCATTGGCTTTTTCTCACTTACAGACAGCCTGGCGCTGGTCTTCGGGATTAATTTTTTGCGCGGGGTTTCCGAGGTAATCATTCTGGCTACGTCCTACGCATTTTCATCGGTGCTTATTCCGCCGGCCAAGCGAGCACGGTACTTCGGTCTGTTCAACGCAACTTTCTTTTTAAGCTGGGGTGTAGCCGGGACCCTGATTGCAGGCCCCGTGACCGATGTGATGATCGGTCGAGGCGCTCCTGAGGTATTGGCCTACCGGTGGGCGTTTGTCTCAGCATCGGTTTTGACCCTGCTTGGGATGATCATTCTGGGAGGGCTGCTGTGGACCCTGCGCACCAAAGACCATAAGCTCGCATGAGCAACCCTATATATTTTGAACGCCTATAATACAGGCGTCAAAGGGCCCGTCATATATGGATTTTTCGAGCGCGGTTACCTGATGTCATGCGAATTATTTTGGCGACTGCTCTCGAGGTTTCACACCTTTTATCATTCCTTTTTTCCATCTTCTGTGTCGATGACGTCCTGGCTCCATGAGATTGCAGCCGAGACCCTTGGGAATCCAAGGATCGAAATAAGGAGCATTAGGGTATGATAAATTTCTTCTTTTGTGACACCCGCCTGAAGCGCTCTACGGGTATGAGAATGAACCGAACCTTCTGATTGAACTGCTGCAGCGGCTGCAAGTTGAATCATCTCAATTGTCTTCTCATCTATAGGACCTTCGCGTCGGAGGGTTGAACCGAGGTTTTCCAGAGCGGACATAGCTTCTGGAAAAAGCTCGGAAAGTTTGTGGTAATGCCTGCTGGGTATCTTTTGTTTTGACATTGGAATACTCCTTTTCTTAAGGTTAATTGTTCATTTCTTGAACCTGATCTGTCCCAATGTTTCCTGTTGTTTAAGAGTTTTTGAAAAACCATGGATCAAAGTCTTTCAACCATGGCGGAACTTCCCCTTTATTGCCGATTTTCCTGTTTATCCGTTCCAGAACCTCCCAGAGTTCACTGAACTCCGGGGCGAGTCTCCATTCCTCGGGAAGCGTTGCATAGTCCTCGCCATTATGGACAAATCGGTAACAGTGGACAGTGCAGCCCCGGTACTCCTGGTCCGATTTTTTCCATCGAACAAAGTTTCCCGGAAAGATGCCTCCCACCCGCCAGCCGTCCTTGATGCACCACTTCTGGGTGATATCGTGCCAGGTCTCCAGGAAAGTCGTAAAGTACTCCGCCCCTGATACCAGGGCTGCCTTCCACGTGACCGCCCTCAATTCCTGCATGATTTTCTTAAGTCGATAATCGGGAAGGGTGGCTGCAAAAGTGAATTCCACCTGGAGGTTTTTTTCAAACTTCGTGAGCATGGTTGCCGCGACCACCGTGTTGGTTTCAAGTTCCACCACCACGGGCATGAGATACACTTTGCTCCGGCGATCTTCCTCCCATCTTTCGTTAAGGGCAATGAGTTCCTCATATTTTTCCGGCATGAGCACGAATTCGTGAGGGGAACCGTAGACTTCCGGGTAGGCCATCCGGAAAACCCTGGCCGCAGAATTAATGAGCCTTCGGGAGAGAACCCTGGCTTGAAACCTGCCTTCTTCAAAGGGCTCGGATTCGAATCGCTTCCAGACCACTTTCTTTTCCGCCATGGGCCTGGTTTTGCACGTGGTGGCCATCTCTTTGTAGGGATTGCCGAGTTTGTTCATTCCATTCCTCCATTGGGATTTTTAATATCGGTCATTGTTATTTATTGGGTGATATATTGCGGCCCACATTCACGTTCATACTGTCATAGGAACGGAAAATCAACTTTTCACGCTCCAGCCGTTTTTCAGCAAGCGGTTGCAGTTCAAGTGAGTTTGCTGTTTCTTGCAACGTCTTTTTCGACGGAATCGCATCAAGGCCTTCTCCGATTTTTTTACCGGATACGGTATCGAGAACCATTGCGGTTTTACCGTCCGACACCACGGAAACGGGAATTTGGTAGTCATCCAGAAGCCTGGCAGCAGAAACAATCTCCCTTTCCCTCGATCCCAGGGAGCCCGGAGCACATTTAATCGCCATATACCGTTTGCCGTGAACAGACACAACCAGGTCCACCGATGAACGATAGATATCATCGCCGATGGTCACTTCAATGGGGGCATTGATTTCAATATCTTTCTTTTCATACCTCTTCTCTGTCACCAGAACCCTCTCAACGATCTGGCGGTTGGCCTCTGCACCGATATCGGGAATCTTTTCTCCCGTGACAAAGTCTGTGATCAAGCTGAAAGTTTTTGGGATATGGACATCCGAAGCTGGTTTTCTTTTCACCGGAACAATGGGTTTCAGTTTCCGGCGTGCAACACAGTCAATGCATTTATTATCTTTCATGGCACCCTCTCTTTATAAATATATATTGGATATGATATCAAAAAAATCTTAGCAAATCAAACCACAATAGTAAATTCGGCAGGCCAATCGCATTTGATTTCGGTACAGGGAGAATGCTCCGCTGCTTCAAAATTAAATGCGTTTGCCCTGAAGGTTAAAACCGGAAGGTTGACTTTTACTCATGATAATGCTTTAACTCAAAAAAGGGGGAAGAAATTATGGACGAAAAAGAACGCCTCAATGCATTGGATGTGGCCCTGGATAATGAAATGAAGGAACGCGAGTTTTACCTCAAAAACGCCGAAAGGACCAAAAATCCTGTTGGCAAGGCCATGTTCCGGCAGATTGCAGATGAAGAGCTTGAACATTACCAAAGGCTTAAGGAGCTTCATGAAAAGTGGAAAGGAGGGGACAAGTGGCCTGAAACCGTTCCCTTGAAAGTGAAACAGACGGTCATCAAGGATGTACTGAAAGACGTGCTAAAGAAGGTGGATCAACATGCGGAAAGCGATGACGATGATCTGCAAGCGGTTCGCACAGCCATTGATTTCGAAGCCAAAGGGGCTTCATACTATGCCAAACTCAGAGATGAGGTGACCGACCCCAGGGAGAAGGCCTTTTTTGATCTCCTTGCCAGCATTGAAAATGAACACTATGTTTCTTTGAAAGATACCGAAGAATACCTGGCCGATCCCGCCTCATGGTACACTAAAGCAGAGCATCACGGTCTGGACGGGGCATAGCCGGTATTTTAAAAACATTTTATTTTCAGTCCGGTGGAAGATTATAAAAATAGAGCATGGTATCCGACCTTGTCAAGATCCCGATAATATGATCATTTTCAACAACGGGGAGCCTGCCGATGTCATGTTTGATCATCAGGCGAGCGGCTTGAGTCGGGCTCTTGCCGGGTGCAATTGTTTTTACCTTGGTGGTCATAAACGCTTTTACCGGCGCTTTTAGCTGGGATTCTTTCTTGATTTTCTTAAAATCCCTTCTTGAAATCATACCCACAAGCTTATCATTCTCTACGACCGGGAGACCGGTGCACCCTTTTTCTTTTAAAATCGAGCCCACCGTTTTCATGGGTGTATCCGGCGGCACGGTAATAACAGGGAAAGACATGAGATCACTGATTTGTACGGATACCTGACTATTTCCCTGGATCAGTGCCCTAATCTTAGCTTCCACATCATCCGGATTCACCGACTTAAGTATAGCGGATGCGGCAGCCGGATGTCCGCCGCCGCCCATGCTCCGCATGATTCCACCCATGTCCAGGCCATCGGCATTACTTCGACCGATGACCATGCACTTGTTTTGTTTTTTGTCCACAAATATACCAATGGCAGCATCTATATTCAGAATTTCTCTGTACATATGAACCACAACAGCAAGACTGTCCACATAGTCTTTTAAATTCAGTTTGATAAAACTGACACTGTATCCGTTTATCTTATCTTTCTTTGCCGATTGCAGCATCCTGAACAGGACGTCTTTTTGTTTTTCGCCATAGGCCGGACGCAAAAACGAGCGAACGATATTCAGGTCGGCGTTACGTTCAAGCAGATAAGCTGCGGCATGAGCATCCTCGGCGGTTGTTGAAGGAAACATGAGGCTGCCGGTATCTTCATACAAACCTGCCAGGAAGAGAGTGGCCTGTATAGGGGTTATCACTTTCTTTTCCAGTTTTAGCTGTCGAATCATGAGGGTAATGTTTGCCCCCATGGGCTCCTGACATTTCCATATGGGTTTTATGTCGCCGAGGTTGGAATGGTGGTCCCACAGGATAACCTCTAGTTTTTTTTTATTCTTCAACCTGCTGATCCTTCCGAGCCGAGCCCAGCTGTTTATGTCCACAACAATCAAACGGTTAACCTGATCAAGAAGAATATCGTCAAAGGAGGATATTTTAAAGATATCCTTGTGAATGGACAAAAAAGCTTTAACATTTGGATTTACATTATTCGGAAGGACAGGGATTGCTCCCGGATACAAAATTGTTGCGGCTATGGTTGAAGCCAGTGCGTCGAAATCCGTATTCTTATGTGTCGTCACAATTTGCATACAACGCTCCTGAATTTACAAAGTTCTGCCGTCTGCCTTACGTATTTATGCATATGGGTCATGCCTAAGCCGTGGCGCGCGTTATGATCTGTTTAACATACTATATTTTAATCGATTTTTCAATGCATAATCCGGATGCAACCATGCCTCGTGATTCCATTTTCGCTCTGAAACCGTTTGGCCGGATGCACTCCGGCCACAAGTTCAAACAATGGTATCAATCGGGTGTGAATCACGGCTGTTGGCAATATGAAAATTCATGTTCGTCTGCGCTACGTATTTAGCTTTTGGGAAAAGGTGTCAGGTTTCAGGTGTCAGGATCGAGAAACTTGAAAAATTGAAACCTGAAACCTGAACACTGACACCTTACGATTAAACTCAATAACCAACAATCTTGACTTACACCCGTATCAATCTGACGACTCCTGTTGATGCAGGTACACAACGTCGAGTATGTTCAGGCGGAAATGTTAAAGGCCACCTGTTGTGTAATTCCCCAAAAATATGTTAAAAAGGATATTCGGTGTTCCTCCGGAAGGGGGGCAACTCGAATTTTAGCGACTGGATCCGGTGAGTTGAGTGAATTATGTCATCCATGTATAAAAAAGTGGGTTTGGCCTCGCTGATTATGATGGCTTCGGTTTTTTTAAGCCGTCTTACCGGTCTTGTTCGGGAGCAGGTCATTGCCTATATCGGCGGAATCAGCGGGGGGGTCGATTCCTATCAGGTGGCCTTTATCATCCCCGAAATTCTGAATCACATCGTTGCCAGCGGGTTCCTTTCGGTTACGTTTATCCCGATTTTTTCTCACTATCTGGTACGGAATAAAGAAGAGGAAGGCTGGCGGGTCTTTTCACTCATTTTCACAGGCTTCGGCGGTATTCTTTTGCTATTGATTTTCATTGCCTGCGTTTTTGCCCGGGGGTTGGTCGAGGTTCTGGCTCCGGGGCTTGATGATCCCCTGTTAATCGAACGCGCAGTCAGGATGACACGGATTATCATACCGGCCCAGTTTTTCTTTTTTTCCGGAGGGATGTTGATGGCCGTTCAGTTTGCCAAAGAGAAATTTTTCATACCGGCCCTGTCTCCGCTTTTATATAATCTGGGAATTATTTGCGGGGGCCTGCTGCTGGGTACCCGAATGGGCATGGAAGGATTTTCCTGGGGAGTTCTGGGCGGCGCCTTTATCGGAAATTTCATGGTTCAGATCTGGGGTGCAAAAAAAGTCGGGATGCGGTTCACAATGGCTTTGGATTTCAGACACCCGGATCTATGGCTCTATGTTCGGGTTATGCTTCCCTTGATGATCGGTTTAACCATGAGCTTTTCAACGGAAATTTTATTTCGATTTTTCGGTTCGTACTTGCCTCGGGGCAGTATTGCCGGACTTAATTACGGCTTAAGGACCATGTTTATCCTCGTGGGCTTTTTCGGCCAGGCCGTTGGCATGGCGTCGTTTCCGTTTATGGCGCGTCTGGCGGCCGAGAATAAAATACAAGAGATGAACCGGCTGCTGAATGATGCCCTGCGGTATCTGGCGCTGGTGGTTCCGTTTTCCGTTCTCATTATTGTGCTCAGACAGGAAATTGTTGTGATCTTGTTTCAAAGGGGCCGGTTTGATGCCGCTGCAACGGCCTTAACTTCCCAGGTGCTGGTGTTTTTGATGATCGGAGCGTTTGCCTTTGCTGCCCAGACCATCGTGGTTCGGGGATATTACGCCGTGCAGAACACGCTTTTCCCTGCGGTGTACGGAACCGTGGCCGTGCTGCTGAGCATTCCTGTTTACATGGCCGGAATGCTGAAGATGGGCGCCACAGGGGTGGCGCTGGCCATCTCCCTTTCAGCTATTTTTCAAGTAGGCTTGTTATATGTTCTTTGGAACGGAAAAAGTGGAAACAAGGATAGTCATCGAGTGTATCGGTTTTATCTGTGGACCATTCTGTTAAGCATCCCGCTGGGCCTGTTTCTGGAATTTTTCAAGAAAACCCTCCTATGGGGCTTTGATTCCGCCACCTTTGCAGGTAGCCTTATGATTTCAATTTCAACCGCTGTGGTGTTTGTGGCCATGGTGTTATCGGCCGCATACGTTCTGGGAATAACGGAGATTAAAGGGGTATTGAGCCGAATTTTGACAAAGGTTAAAAAATAATTCCGGGTCAATCTTTTTGGAATGCCCGGCGTTCAGCGCTGAGCTCGGCCAGCAGGTGTTTCAAGGTCCATGTTTCCGAAGTGGGGGTCAGGGTGGCCCACAAGGCTTGTTGCATACCGGATTTTCGGCAAACAGCCATGAGCCGGTGCAGTTCTTTTTCTGTGATACCTGAGACGATAACCGCTCTCGGCAAGTCTGATGATATCCCCCGGCCGGTTTCATCGGAGAGTTCCATCAGATCGTAAAGACGGGTGTCGTCCTGTTCCGAGGTCGCCCAGACCGTGGGAGTCGTTTCCAAACCCACCATTTTTAAAAGTGTCATAAACTTGGACTGTGTTTTGGCGGAAAATCCGCACAACAGGAGTCTGCGAGAACCATAAAGGGATTTGTCGGATGGAGAAATCTTTTCGAATTTGGCGTGTGTCATTAATTCACCTTTGATTTCGTAAAAATGACCAGGCCGTGAGGCTATCTTGTCCTGGGTGTGAAATACATTTCCGTGCTTATTATCAATTTCCGACCGGTTTGGCAATGTTTAAAACCCACCCGGTGAATAATTCATCAGTCTGTCAGACTATGGCCCGGGTCCTAAGAAACAAATGTTATTTATTGGATAATGGGTCACAAAAAGGTTGTAATAATAATATCCATGCTTATTTTATTCTTTTAAAAAGAGGATTAAAAACCGTAAATGAGAGAAGACTCCATCCATCATGAGCAATAACAAGATAGAAATCGACAAACGCAGGACTTTTGGCATCATCAGTCATCCGGACGCAGGCAAGACCACATTGACCGAAAAGCTCCTTCTTTATGGCGGCGCCATTCAGCAGGCCGGCTCAGTAAAGGCCCGCAAGGCGGAAAGATATGCAACCAGCGACTGGATGGCCATCGAAAAGGAACGGGGCATATCCATCACCACGTCGGTGATGAAATTCAATTACCGAAATTTTGAGATAAACCTTCTGGACACGCCCGGACATCAGGACTTCTCCGAGGATACCTACAGGGTTCTGACCGCCGTTGACAGCGCCCTTATGGTCATTGACAACGCCAAAGGGGTTGAGTCCCGGACCGAAAAGCTCATGGAAGTCTGCCGCATGCGCAACACGCCCGTGATTACCTTTATTAACAAACTGGACAGAGATGGCATGACACCCCTTGATGTTCTTGATGATATTGAGAATAAGCTTCAGATCGAATGTACTCCTCTTTCCTGGCCCATCGGCATGGGGAAAAGATTCAAGGGGGTTTATAACTTCTATAAAAAAGAGCTTTACCTTTTTACGCCCGGACGGGAATTTCGATGCAGGCAAGGCAGGGTGATAACCGATCTTTCTGCCACCATACTCGATGAGATGTTAGGAAGCGATGCCCGTGAGTTGAGAGAGGATATTGAGTTCATCGAGGGCGTTGCAGCGCCCTTTGAACTTGACCATTACTTAAAAGGCAACCAGACGCCAGTTTTTTTCGGGAGTGCCATCAATAATTTCGGTGTAAAAGAGATGCTGGACGCCTTTGTGGAGATAGCGCCGTCTCCGGGTCCCCGGGTGGCGGTGACACGAAACGTTTCTCCCTATGAGGAACCCTTCTCGGGTTTTGCGTTCAAAATCCAGGCCAATATGAACCCTGCGCACCGGGACAGAATTGCCTTTATCCGGATCTGCTCGGGTAAATTTACCAGAGGAATGAAGGCCGTTCACCACAGAATCGGAAAAGATGTAACATTTTCAAATGCCACCATTTTCATGGCTAATGAGCGTGAAAACGTATCAGAAGCCTATCCCGGTGATATCATCGGCATTCATAACCATGGGACCATAAAAATCGGCGACACATTTACGGAAAAGGAACCCTTAACATTCTGCGGAATTCCCAATTTTGCCCCTGAAATTTTCAAAAAAGCCATTCTCAAGAACCCCATGAAGGCAAAACATCTTCAAAAAGGGCTGGTCCAGCTCGCAGAAGAGGGAGTTGTTCAGGTTTTCAGACCGCTTTCCGGAAACGGTTATATATTAGGGGCTGTAGGGAATCTTCAGTTTGACATCACAATGGACCGCTTAAAGTCCGAATATGGCGTTGATGCGGTTTATGAACCGGTTGATTATCATGTCGCGCGGTGGATCGAATGTGATGATCCTAAAAAGATGGAAGATTTTGAGAAAAAAAACAGGTCCAACATACTAAGAGATGCCGAGGGATCCAGAGCCTATCTCACCACCAGCGAGTTTCAGCTCGACTATTGCATGAAAGAATGGCCTGAAATTGTATTCCACAAAACAAGGGAAGTTAATAACTCCCAGACCCTCCAGCCACGAGCTGCTTAGCAGCCATTTCAGATTTCATCCTTTTATTTAGGCCGTTATCGGTGTGCAGAAACTATATCTTCGATCCCGAAATTGTTATGGAATATAAAGCCCTCCTCACCAAAAAAGATGCCAGGGATCAATGAGAGTTATGAATTATTCTATTTATTGAAGATGAAGATATTGGCAAAAAGATCTTGGACCGTCTTGGATTGTATAAGGTAAAACGGATGTCCAGACCAAGGGCTAATGCCCCTTACATTGATGTTTTTCCTGTGTATGAAGATCTGCTGGGAACCATTGGTGATAATTATATTATCGACCCGGATTATCCCCCCATGAATACTTTTAGAAAAGATTTTCATGCGAACAGACAGGTAGCCTACATCTAAAATCCTCGATTTTTTGGCAGTTTGAATAAAAATTCCAGATTGACAACAAGTCTGGCATCTCGTATTTGAATTATAGCCGCCGGTATTCGAATGAGGACCGCCATTGCATGTCTAACGGTACCATATGTTGTCATTCATTCGATGCTTTGGTTTGCTTCTGAAAGGGGCTGTTTTAGTTCACTTCAAACTCTTGCAGCGATTCTTCAGGCAGAGCCGGAGAACCCTGACTCCCGCAATGCGGGACAGCCTTGGGCCATCGAAGATCCCGCTGTGCGGGGAATCGCCAGGGTTTTCAAGGCAAAATAAAATGGCAGTGTTGAAAGGATTGATCCATGAACCTCACTCTTGACCAGTCCATGGTCTTCATAATTCTTTTGGCGTCCCTGGTGCTTTTTATCTGGGGCCGCTGGCGATACGATATAGTCGCCGTCGCCGCCCTCGTGCTGGTTTTTATCGCCGGACTGATTCCGGCCGAGCAGGTCTTCCTGGGGTTCGGGCATCCGGCGGTCATTACCGTGGCCGCCGTACTGGTGCTCAGCCGCGGCCTGCTCAATGCCGGCGTGGTAGACACCCTGTCACGTCATCTGGCACGGGTGGGCTCGCGTCCCATCGCCCAGGTGGGCACGCTGACAGGGATCGTGATTCTGTGCTCCGGTTTTATGAACAATGTGGGAGCCCTTGCGCTGCTGATGCCCGTGGCGATCTGGATGTCTCGCCAGAGCGGCCGGCCGCCCTCCCTGCTGCTCATGCCCTTAGCCTTCGGCTCCTTGCTGGGCGGTCTCGTAACCCTGATCGGCACCCCGCCCAACATCATTATCGCTCTTTATCGGGCCGAGACGGGCATTCCCGCCTTTGGCATGTTCGATTTTGTCCCCGTGGGCGCTGGAGCAGCCGTGGTTGGGCTGCTTTTCATCGCCCTGCTGGGCTGGCGGCTTACCCCCCAGCGCGAGGGGCAGAGCGTACCGGAGGAGTTGTTCGAAATCGAGGGCTACATCAGCGAGGTGATCGTCCCGGAGGAGGCCAAAATCGTCGGTCGGACCATCTTTCATCTTACCTCCGCAATGGAAAAGGAAAACGAGGCGACCGTGGTCGGATTGATACGGGGGGAGCGCCATATCCCGGCGCCGTCGTGGTACGAGGTCATTCAGGCCGGCGATATTTTGATGGTGGAGGCATCTCCCGAGGATTTGAAGGCGCTGATCGATGACGAGGGGCTATCGCTGGCGGAGTGCAAAGGCGACTGCAAGATGGCCCTGGGGTCCGATGATATCCGCCTTATGGAAGCCATCATCACGCCCGATTCGCCACTGCCCGGCAAAACGGCGACCAGCCTGCACCTGCGTCGCAATTTCGGGGTTAACCTGCTGGCCATCGCCCGCCGTGGCCGGCGGCTCGAACGCCGCCTGGGCCGGACGGAATTCTTTATCGGTGACATCCTTCTGCTGCAGGGCAGCGACGAATCCTTGCAGGGGGTTCTCAAAACTTTCAAATGCCTGCCGCTGGCCGAACGAGGGTTGCGCATCGGCCAACCCCGGAAGGTATTGCTGGCCCTGAGCATTTTCGTTTCGGCCATGGCCCTGACCGCCTTGAATATCCTTCCGGTTCAAATCGCCTTCACCGTCGCAGCGGTGCTTATGGTATTGGTGGATCTCGTGCCCTTGGGCGATATTTACACAAGCATCGACTGGCCCGTGATCGTACTGCTGGGCGCAATGTTTCCCTTGGGCCACGCTCTGGAAATCACCGGCGGGGCGAAGTTGATCGCCGAAAAACTCCTGCTACTGTCGGCTCATCTTTCGCCCATGGGCACCCTGGCGGTGATCATGGTGGGCACCATGCTGCTCTCCAACGTGGTCAACAACGCCGTCGCGGCCGTCCTCATGGCTCCCATCGCCATTATCCTGGCCGATGGCATGGCGGTCTCGGTGGACCCCCTTCTGATGACTGTAGCCGTGGGTGCGTCCTGCCCCTTTCTCACCCCAGTGGGCCATCAGTCCAATGCCCTGGTCATGGCGCCCGGTGGTTATCGCTTCGGCGATTACTGGCGACTGGGACTGCCCCTGTCGGTGCTGGTCACGGTGGTGGCCGTTCCACTCATCCTCTATTTTTGGCCCATGGCGCCGACGTGACCCTGAGCCATGATAACACAGTAGGCTTCCTTCAATGGACACTGATCCAATTGCGGTTACTCCCGGCGCTGTTGCAGTCAATTATGCTCGCGGAGGGAATGCGAGTTGCCTCACACCCCCCGATAGATCCCAGATAGATGATTTTAAAATCTTCCATAAAGGCCACCTTTTTGACTTTTAATTTATTATTTGAATTTGTCCTCAGTGATATGTGTTTGGAAATAATTCATAAGTTACCAAGAAGACGAATGTTTGAGTCTATCAAAAATCATGCAAAAGCAAATAGATCTAAGGAGGTTTTAAGGCTAACATTCCTGAAAAAATCTCAAATGATGGAATGAAGAGAATGACAGGCTTAGGCGATCTGGTTTTTTATAGAGATGAATTGCACCACAAAATATCATTAAGGTGAGATTGTACTGAATACCGCTTTATGATATCCGAAAATTAAATATCAAAGGTTGCTGCTCAGAAATGCTGCCAGGATAATGTGGCGTTAAAACTGGAGCTTTCTGATATAAATGTTCGAATAATTTGCACCTAACAATGCTATCAAATATGAATTAAATCCAATACAAATTCAAGATAAAAAAAATGCGGCTTAAAACATTTGTTCTCTATACAAGTCTTTCAGCAGTGATTCTATGTATTAGTTTTTCCCTCTGTATCTATCTGAGTCTGCCGGATGTAACATACCTGAAAAATAACAATCCAAAAATCACAGCACTCATGCAGTTGCGCAAAGAACAAACCGAAGCCCAAGGTAAGAAATATAATATCAGGCAAAATTGGGTCAGTTTTCAAACCATCCCCGATTTATTAAAAAAAACCGTCCGAATTTCGGAAGACGCTTCGTTTTATGAACATAAAGGAATTGATTATGAGGAATTAAAAGAGTCGATCAAGAAAAATTTAGAGAAGGGCACGCTGGTTCGTGGAGGCAGTACAATTACGCAGCAATTGGCTAAAAATCTTTTTCTTTCTCCTGAAAAAAGTTTTTTAAGAAAAATAAAGGAATATTTTATAGCCAAACGTTTGGAAGACGAATTGTCGAAAGACCGAATTTTTAATTTGTACTTAAATGTGATTGAACTCGGCCCAGGAATATTTGGAATCGAAGCAGCTTCACAACATTATTTTAATAAAAGTGTTCAAAACTTAAATATAGAAGAGATCGTCCGCTTGACAGCGATTATTCCCCGACCGCTTACGGTGAGTCCAAAAAAGGATAGCAAGTGGTTAAAATGGAAAGTCGAATGGATATTTCACAAAATGAAACTTTATAAGTATATTGATTGATTGGGACTTCGATAAAGTGCATGGGATGGCCAGCAATCATGATAAACTTCGCCAAATGATCGGACATGGTAAAATGGATTTTGATGCTGCCTATGCTTTGCAGACCATAAAAGATAATGTGTCGTTATTAACCCCACAAATACTTGATGAGATCAAGCAAATCATTGTTCAGGCAAGTCATGATCTGGTCGAATATGCCGAAAATCCCCTCATCTTAAAAAAAACCATGGGGAAATACCGGTATATCTTAAGATCGGAATCCGAATCGGAAATACTCCGCATGGCGGATTTTGTTCAGCGAAAGCCCTGAAAAAAAATGCAATTATATTGTCAGCAAAGGAAACACTCATGAATATCGTATATCTCTCACCTCACTTCCCGCCCCGTTACCACCGTTTCTGCCGGCATCTGAAACAGGCCTGGCCCAGCGTGCTGGGAATCGGAGATGCGCCGTACGATCACTTGGCCGTTGAGGTGCGTGATTCTCTTACAGAGTACTTTTACCCGCTTTTTAAATTATATAAAGGGGTACAAAAGGATTCCCCTTGAACTATAATGAGCATCATATCACGGAAGTATTCAAACAGTATGCCGGCTTACAGCAAGATCTGTTGAAAAGACCGGATACCGGACAACAGCATGCCGCAAACCGGGTTTTTAAGCGGTTGCTGGATCGTTTTCATCGAGAAACAGATGTCTCTATTTTGTTTCGGGCATTACCGGACCCCTATTTTCCCTTAGGCATGCTGGAACAAACCATATTTGCCGATGTAATGGGCATGCGGTTTTTTATCAACAAGCAGCGACCCGACCTGGAACCGATCCTGTGCCAGGAACTCGTGGAATGGGCCGGGGCCTTTCTAAGGATTCGACACGACATTCAAACTCTGTTTGATCTGAACACCATTACCTGCATACCTGTGGATGGTATTCGTCATCCTTTGCCATCCGGCCATTGGTGCAATCTTTGCGGAATATGCTGTCAGATCGGGGGCATACCGCCGGATCCGCCAACAGGTGTTGTTTATCCAGATCACTGGTTTGGCCTCCTTTCCGGTAAAACACTCGAAAATCAACAAGTCTGCCCATTTTTGTTTCAGTACTTTGGTGAACCGCGCTTTTTTTGTGCCATTCATAATATCAAACCGGTAACCTGCCGTGTTTTTGACCGGGAAGACTGCCGCCGACGTCTCCAGGACCGGGGCCTTCATGATAATTCAAGATTTTAATTCGGATTCCTCACAAGCTTGATTCGTTCATTTGCAAGGCAAAGATCCCGGGCATCGCATTTAGGGGAAACGAAATCCCTCTTTGGATGGATGTACCATGAATCCTAATTCCCCCGGCTCATCAATGTTCAAGGTTTGCCCAGTTCACTGCACGTTCTGCATCAACGTGCCCATAAACTTACATGACCAACCCAGGTTTCCATTTAATATCAACTGGTTGTAGCGATGTCATTTGCCCGCCTGTTTGACTTGAATTGCCAGTCAACGAAAAGAAAAAATTTTTCTTGACAGTTGTCCTGGCCTATGTAATGTTACATATGTAATATAACAATTGTAATATAACATGGGTGGGTATAATGGCACGTGGACAAAGTGGCCGGATCGTACTGGAGGTAAACCCGGAGCTCAAAAACGAATTGTATTCTGCTATTTCCAAGAAAGGGATAACTCTTAAAGATTGGTTTGTCGATACTGCGGAACAGTACATAAATCATCAGGTCTCAGAAAAGCAGCTTGTATTCGATTTTATGTTATCTTCCTCACAAGATGGCGATAAAGAATAATTTACAATTTTAGTGGCAGGTCTTGACTAAACAGACCGGGAATGTTTCTTTGCTAAGCTAAAAAGGATGGCTAATGCTGAAAATAGTTGAACACACACCCGTTCCGAATTCATTGAGGAGCATACTTGGCAAAAGCATGGTAACAAGCCTTTTGCCTGAGCACCTAGAACTTGTTCCGCAGCTCAATGAAGTCTATGAGCTTGAGCTGGCGTTCTATGAAAGCCAAATTCTTAGTGAAGCGGAAATTTTGCGAAACGGAGCATATTTTGCCAAGGTCAACGGCCAGCCAACCAGACATTTTTTAATGTGCCAGGGGGAACCGCTGAGGTTGGCTGACCACTCGTCATCCAGGCTAAAATCATTTTTCAAGACCAATCAATTCAAGACAGGATACGCCACAAACGGCCTTTTTCCGTACCGGGGTAAGTTCCATCCACAGATGATTAAGGGTTTAATAAACGTCATGGGATGCAAGTCAGGGGATATACTGCTTGACCCTATGATGGGATCCGGGACAGTCCTTATAGAAGCAACCCTCATGGGAATGGACTCAATAGGTATTGATGCAAGCCCTTTTTGCAGTTTTATGACCAAGGCCAAAATAGATGGTCTCAAGGTCCCGGTAAACAATTTGAAAGCCGCTTTGGTCAATTTCGATTCGACTTTCAACTATTTCCTCGAGAAAGTGGGAGAGTTGGAACTTTCGAAACCCAAAGGTCAGACTAGACTTTTCGGCACCCCGAGCGTTAGCGCAACACCTAGACTGCCTCATGGATGCAGAAGACAAGACGTTCAAGATTACTTAATGTTGGCATTCTTGGATGCCAAAGGGTATGCGGAGCGCAGCAAAAGAAAGTCCTTCCGGGAACAGTTCCACGCGATCCTTGAAAGATACATTTTTGTCGCCGAAAAGACCCAAACGGTGTTGAATGGCTTTCAGGATGAGCTTGGAACTGCAAACCCACGGACGGGTGATGCGCGTAATATGGAGATCCAGGATGAGACTATAGATGGGATAATATTTTCACCACCTTACAGCTTCGCCATCGATTACCTTGAAAATGATGCCTACCACTTGAACACCATCGGCGTTGACATCGACAAACTCAGAAAATCAATGGTAGGCCTCCGGGGAAAGAAGCCTCTTGAGAAATACGATACTTAC
This sequence comes from uncultured Desulfobacteraceae bacterium, assembly GCA_964410925.1. Classification (GTDB taxonomy): domain Bacteria; phylum Desulfobacterota; class Desulfobacteria; order Desulfobacterales; family UBA11574; genus S5133MH16. The sequence goes on along the minus strand of CAYPIW010000141.1, from coordinate 6,633 downwards.
CTCTCAGATATGAATGAGATTATTTCGGAATGCGCAAGGGTACTTAAGCCCGGCAAGATATGCAGCATCGTTGTCGGGACAAACAACAACCAGATCAGCAAAATCCTAAAAATTGATCCTGGGGAAGTCAGGGGCCTCCACGAACAGCTCACTGAAATGGCCGAAAACCATGGTATGAGATTTGTGCGGAACATAGAACGTCAGATTACCGGCATGGCGAATACTATGCGCACCGAGTTTATTGTCATGCTACAGAAAGATTAGTCCGGGTTAGAGCATGGCTCTGCCGTTTGTCCCCTTTTCAATCCGTGGGATATCGGTGCTTGCATGATCGTGTTCCACTGCCAATACAGCCAGGAAACCCTCTTTTAGGTTGAGAGCTTTCCACATCGGGAAATAAGGGGCAAGTTCGCGAAAGTTCCCGATGCGATCTGTAAGATATTGGTAAAGCTCCCTTGTCGGGAGAATTAAAACCCCACCGATCAGAATTTCCTTAAGAAGTCCTAAAGACATTTTATTGACTGCCCGGTGGCTTGATGAAATGTTGCCGGTCTCCCATTCAAGTGCGAAATATTTTTCTTTGGACCTGACATAGCAGGTTGCGTCAATCGGACCAGGTCTTACAACCGTGGCGATGTCCAATGTGGTTTCAAGATCCCATCCAAATTGTTGGAGCTTTGCCATACAGGCATCTTTGATAGGTTTGACTCCGCTCCCTTCCCCCCTTTTTTTGCCGGACTGTTTGTGAATCGTAAAGCTGCCCGAGCCGGGGGGCCACTCAATGCTAACAATTGCCTGCTGAATCTGCGCATAGATTGTATTCCATTCATCGCTTTTTGAGAAATCACCTTTATCAATCAACACTTCCATCTTCACAAATTTCATGCGCTGCTCCTTTCCGTCTAAATTCAATAAAACTCGCCAAAACTTTAGTTTAAACCAAAATTTTTAACAAGGCATAAAAAAGAATTTCTGGAGACTGGTCGGATGCTTTTCGAAGATGCCGATTGAACGGGGATGATGCCTTCTGGGTACTGATTTCTTGACGCTGCCCGGAGGAAAGCGGAGATCCCGTTTCAGCGGGGATGCTGGATTCGAGTTGCGAATTGCAATTCTCTATCTTCGGGGCCGCGGGATTTTATTTGATAGTATTTTTGCAAACTTTGTAAGAAGAAAGTTTGTTTACCTTCACTTGAATACCCTGCAGCTTACGGGAGTGAGCGAAAGAAGGGGCCTGCCTTTGACCCTTATCAATACTGTCTATTACGTTCCCTATCTTTTTTTAAGTTTTTTGTTACATTTTTTAAGCCTCGAAACTCTGCGTATTATGCTCATGTTTATCTGAAAAAATAGACTCGGATTGCGTCCCACGGTTCATTACATGATACTATGCTACAGGATATTCTAAACGGACGTGATACGTTGTGACATATAATATTTTATCTCACATGGGTCAACAGTAGACTTGAACCTATTTTATTTATATCTGTACTTATTTGAACAACTTCTTTATTTCATGTTTTTCTATATATCTTAGAGTTTTATTTGCAATATAGGTACCAATTGGAATGGCAAGATACAATGAGTAAAGATAGATTTTGAGAGCATAAAACCCCCACATCTTTTTAAAAATAACGCCAATCCCAAAGAGAAGATGCAAAAAAGAAACGATTAATACAAAAGCTCCAAAATCTTTAGTGTATCTAACATCGTTTAATTCTAAAAAGTGAATTATCAAACCCACAACCCCTATAATTATGAAGAAATACCCAAAGTTTCTTATAGGTTTTAGTAAATCGAAATTTGACATAATTCAATCTTAAAGTTAATAGGCAAGAATACTAGATAAACAAGTTCGACCCTTACTGTAATGCTCCTGACCAAGATTGAGCAATTCCTTCTTCAAACCCGGTAAGCCCAAAACCCCTTCCAAACAAACTCAGAGACCATCCAGTTTTTTCACCGTTACATGCGTCAGCATATTTAGTTAGGGTTAGCGGACCTAAAGTCATTGAGGTATATTCCATTTTATCTTTAAAGAATTTCTCTGCATCAATGTAATAATGGGTCAAGTTGATTCCTAAACCAAATTTTGCTCCAGGGATTTTCCCTTGCGATTGATAAGTAAATCCACCTATCTCAGCATATCCGCATTTTTTAGCACCAATATATAATCCTGTTCCCGCGGATGCACTTTGCGCCCCTGGATCACTTTTACCCCAACCAGTTCCATAGCCTCCACCTGCATCAATTGCAAAACCAAATAGTCCATCCAAATCAATTAAATTGATCCCGTCATTTAAACAATACCCATAAAGATCGGTATCTCCTCCAGCAAAGAAAATCGGATCTTTTGCGGTCCATCTTCCGGTATCGGGATCATAGTCTCTGTAGCCGAAGCGGACAAGCCCGGTATCCCTGTCGTGCAATCCTCCTGCAAATCCAAATGGCACCATAAACGACGTATTGATATCGTCGATGCTATTGCCAAAGGAATCGTAATCAATTCTTTTTACCACATTACCGGATGTATCTGCAACAACTCTTAACGAACCGACCTGATCGTAGGTGAGGTAATAGGTTGATCCGCCTTTGGTCATGGCCACCGGCATGCGGCCGTCGGCATACTCAAATCGCATCAGCAGGTTGTTGCTACCGTCATACACAGCAAGCAACCGTGTCAACCCCTGCCAGAGGTATTTTTCAACAATAAGGCCGTCAATCTTTTTGGCAATTCTTCTCCCCAAAGGATCATGGACGTACTCGATGAATTGGCCATCGGAGAGGGTCACTCCCAAAAGCTCCCCTTGGGATGAATAATCGTAAGTGGTTACATCCGTTCCTTGGGTTTTGGTTGTAAGAAAACCATCCACGTTATATTGATATGTGGTTGTACCTGCCGTGAGCAAATGGTCTTCATCGGAGTAGACAAAGGTTCTTCCGGCAATATCTCTCAGACTATTCATCTCGTAGGTTCGAGCCCCATTCAGACCATACTGATACTCTTCAACCATTGTGCTGTCTTTGGTCACCGTCAGGAGCCGTACCATGGGGTCATAGGAATAATCATAATGGGAGGTAATGCCATCAACCGTCTCTGTTTTTTGAGTGATCCTACCATTATTATCCCGCGTAAGTGTCCAAGAGGTTGGATTTTGCCCGCTGACAGTAAAATCCTGTGCTTCGACCTCACCGTAGCCATTGAAAGTGCGGGCCAAGTTCAGGGCAGCGCCATTTACAGCCTCAGGCAGGCCATTTTCAGTATTTCGAGTAATGGTATAACTGCCGGCACCGGTCAGAAGACCATCGTTATCATAGGCGTAATTAACCGTATTGCCCGCATAAGTTAAACCGGTAATGTTGAAATCATTATTATAAGTGTATCCGAGCGATTGGTTGAGGGTACCGGTCATGGTTTCTGAGGTAACCAGCTTACCATTATATCCATACGTGATTGATTCCGTTCCCTTTGTGATCGATCCCACCTTTGTGCCGCAAACATACGTAAAATCAATATTGCCCTCCGGGGTCTGGATCTGCTCCAACCTGCCGCTGGCATAGATATTGTTGATCTTTTTGCCGGAAGGAAAGTTGGTTTGTTTCAGTCTCCGGTCCTTGTCGTATTCATAACTATAGATTCCGCTCAAGGGGGTATGGTACGAGGTGTTCCGGTTAACTTTGTTGAATCCAAAACTGTGATCGATGGTCGATGGATTGGTCAAAACGGTCATGTTGCCGTTATTATCATAGGTAAAACCAATAGTTGTTGTGTCCGGTCGGCTGATTCCGGTCACTCGGCCTACAGGATCGTAGGTGTAGCTTGTGGTGTAATTCTCCGGGTCGGTGATGGATTCAAGGAACCCCTTAGAATTATAGACAAAGGTGGTTTCTCTGGTATTGGTGCTGACAGATGTCAACCTTCCTCTGGCATCATACCCATAAGTTGTATCAAAAAGACCCGGTACACTCATACTTTCTGTCACCAGCGTTGAAGGATCATAGATCGTAGTTACCGTCCTTCCCTCAGGGGAGGTGATGGCCTTTTGAGATTGGAAAACATTATTCTCAAGGGTAGTGGACTTGCCATTGATCGTCACGGTTTCGGTAATCAGATCCGGAACATCATCCGAGTCGGTATCCTGATAGTCCTTTTCCCTGAGTGTAATCTTTTTAAGACCCGAGGGCGTGGTTTCCGTCACTTCTTTAATGTATCTGAACTTGTATTCGGAATCAAGATCGTATTTGAATTCAAGATCCGTTCCACAGGGAAGCGTTTTGTTTACAGTCAAACCGTCATTTGATCTTGCAAACAGGGTCTGAGCACCTGTGGGGCCGGTAATCGTGGAATTAAAAGCGCCTGTGGAACAGATGCGGTCCAGGTACGAGGTGAGGTTCCCTTCGCCGGTAAGAACTTCTGAGAGAATATCGCCGTTTGCATATGCGGTTTTGCTGAACTGCCAGTGTCCTCCCTGCTCATCCGTTGCATCCGTCAGCTTGCCGTTGGAATCAAAAACATGTTCAAACCGATTTCCCTCCGGCTCCATTTTGGCCGTCAACAACCCGTCGGGGGTGTACTCGAAACGATAATAACTGCCATCCGGATAGGTGATTCGAGAGAGGTGATTCGTGGCATCTATGATGAACGTTGTTATAAGACCGTCCGGGGATGTAATAGATATCGGCACACCGTTACCATCCCGTTCAATTGTGGTCCGGTTGCCGGAGCGGTCGGTCATTGAAATTAACTTTTTGTTTTCATCGTAGCCGAATTCGCGCAGCATTACTCCTGTATCCAGATCAAAAGTGTTCTTATGTAAACCGGCGCTGGACATGATATGACCCAGACCGTTCTTTTCAGCAAAGGGGATGTCTCCACCGATACTGAAGCGGGGCAGGCCTGAGACCGGGCCAACCTTCCGAATAACATGATACGAAGAATCCGTGATATACAGGTTGCCAGAGGCATCAACATCCACGATTTCGATATCGGTAAGTTGTGCCTGGATGGGATGACCGCCGTCACCACTATATCCATAGATTCCATTGCCGGCCACAGCAGCGATATTGCCGCTGGTATCCATTTTATCGATTCTTCTATCACTCGGGAAGTATATGTTGCCTGCTCTATCCACGGCCATATCTTCTACGGGCGGAAAACATTCATCTTCCAAAATAACACTTGTCATACCGCTTTTATCCACCTTAAGAAGACAGCATCCACTGTCTATATAAAGGTTGCCAAGAGCATCTATTTGTAAATGCAGCGGAGCCACAAGCGAAATCCGGGTCGCCGAATTTCCATGGCCATAACAATTATAACTCTGAGTTCCATCTCCAGCTATAGTGGTAATGATGCCATCGGCATCAACTTTACGGACACGATAGTTGTATCTATCGGCGATGTATAGGTTGCCTGCGGTATCCACGACCACGCCATCGGGATAATTAAGTTGGGCCTGAGTGGCAGGACCGCCGTCACCACTATAACCGTCAGTTCCATTGCCGGCCACGGTGGTGATAATGCCGCCGGCATCTACTTTGCGGATTCTATGGTTATGGGAATCCACGATGTAGAGGTTGTCTGCGGCATCAACTTCAACACCATCAGGATAATTAAGTTGGGCCTGAGTGGCAGGACCGCCATCACCACTATAACCGTCAGTTCCATTACCGGCCACGGTGGTGATAATGCCGCTGGTATCTACTTTACGGATTCTATGGTTTTCAGAATCCGATATATAGAGGTTGCCTGCGGCATCCACCGCTGAACCTTTGGGATGATTGAGTTGAGCCTGAGCGGCAGGACCGCCGTCACCACTATAACCGTCGGTTCCGTTGCCGGCCACGGTATCGATGATCACACCAACATCCGTGCTTATGGTTCCGTCCCCTTTGTACAGTCTTGATGGGTCAATGGGGTTGAGATAATGGTGAGGACTCAAAGACCAACCCTCGGCGATTATACCGGCTTTTTTGGCCATTGTACCAACAAAAATATTGTTTTTCTTCCATAAAGTCATTTCCCGCCGGGTGGAAATCCATGTCGAGTCCTTCCCTGTCTGGCCGAATGCCTTCAAATAATCCCCGGGGACCAGGTATTCTGTGTTATATACAAAACCTATGCTCACCTGACCTTGTGTGAAACTAACATGTCTCCCCAGGTAATCAATCCCGTCCCAGTTAAATTCGACGATCTGGTTGGGCTGAGGGTCCAGGGTCTGTTCCAGGCTTCGACCGGCCACTTCAACCTTGACAATGATTCGCTGAAGGCTCGCCGGAACCGCCGAACCACTGACAGGGATGGATATAAAATTTTTGTAGCCTTGTACGCGATTACTGGTATAATGAAGAGAAATTTTTGTTCCGGGTATGGAAATATCTTCATGAAAAATGCGACTTCTATCCTCTACAGAGGAAGCTCCTCCGGTAAGGCATAGCTCGAAATTTTCCGGCTGTTCATCATTGGGTTCATTTTCCGGGTTCGGATCTATGGCATCTTCCGGATAGCGAAATGGCCAGTTCCAATCCCCGGGCGTAAAATGGGTTACCGCCACTCTCCAGAAAGTGGAATCCGGCGGGTATTCTCCGGCACCATCCAACCCCTGCACCTCATCGTTAAATGATCCGTCGCTG